>CP089982.1:11442500-11743750 GCA_037157775.1 Sorangiineae bacterium MSr12523 | reverse complement strand
GGTGCCGTGCGCTTGATCAACGCCTACGGCCCCACCGAACTCACCGTCACGTGCACCATGCACGAAACGACGGAGGCCGATGGCGAGCGGGCCACCGTGCCCATTGGCCGCGCCCACGCGAGCCGGCGTGTGTACGTGCTCGACGGCGACGGCAACGAAGTGCCCATCTACGGCATGGGCGAGCTTTGCGTCGGCGGCGATCCGACCGCGCGCGGCTACTTGGAGCGCCCTGGGGCCACCGCCGAGCGCTTCGTGCCCGATCCGCGCGTCCCCGGCGAGCGCGTCTACCGCACCGGCGACGTGTGCCGCCTTCTCGAGAACGGCGTCATCGAGTTTCTCGGCCGTCGCGATCACCAAATCAAGCTGCGCGGCTACCGCATCGAGCTCGGCGAAATCGAATCGGCCCTTCTCGGTTGCGAGGGGGTGCGCGAGGCCGCGGTCCTCCTCCGCGGCATGGGCGAGGCGCGTCGCCTGATCGGCTATGTCGCAGGCCACGTCGACGAGGTGCGGCTGCGCGCGGAGCTCGAGAGCAAGCTTGCCCCGTACATGGTGCCTTCGGCCATCGTCGTGCTGCCGGCGCTTCCCATCGGCGGCAGCGGCAAGGTCGACCGCGCGGCGCTGCCGGAGCCCGCGCTTCGTTCGGCAACGGCACGGGTTGCGCCGGAAACGGAGCTCGAACGGCAGCTTTTGGCCATCTGGGAAGCCGTCCTCGCGCGCGCCGATCTGGGCACGGGCGACAACTTTTTCGATGCGGGCGGTGACTCGATCATGAGCCTGCAGATCGTCGCACGCGCCCGCGCGCTCGCCATTCGTGTGACGCCGAAGCAGATCTTCGAGCAGCCCACGGTGGCAGAGCTCGCGCGCGTGGCCACCTTTGCCGCCTCGTTCGGCACGGCCGAGACGTACGGCGAGCTTCCGCTCACGCCGATCCAGGCTGCGCTCTTCCAGCGGGCGTCGGAGGCGCCGTCGCACTACAACCAATCGGTCCTCTTGCGGACCTCGGGTGAGGTCTCGCTGCGCGCGCTCGAGGCGGCGCTCGGCACCTTGATCGCGCGCCACGCCGCCTTGCGCCTTCGCTTCCATCGCCGGACCGATGGCACATGGACGCAGCGCGTGCTGCGCGTCGAAGCGATGCACACGCCGCCGAGGGTCACCTCCGTCGATCTGCGCGGAACCCCCTGGCAAGCGCGCCTCGACGAGGAAGGGGAGCGCGTCCACCGGGGCCTCGACATCGAACGAGGGCCGCTGCTGCGCGCCGCTCATTTCTCCATCGCCGACGGCGAGGGGCGTCTGCTCCTCGCGATCCATCACTTGGCGGTGGACGGCGTCTCGTGGCGCGTACTCCTCGAGGAACTCGAGAAGGCCTACGGAGCCGCCCTGCGCGGTGATCTCGCGCAGCTTCCCACGCCGAGCGCTCCGTGGACGGCGTGGGTGACCGCGTTGGCCGCACACGCGGCGCGGGACGACGTGCGCGCGGAGCTCGCGCATTGGATCGAAGCCCTGGCCCCCGCGACGACGATGCCTGCGCTGGACGTCGACCTCGCGCGCGGTGAAGGGCAAGAGATCGCGTTCACCCTCGATGCGGAGGCGACCCGTGCGCTCGTGGCGGCAGCGCCGCGTGCATACCGTTTGCGCATCGACGAGCTTCTGCTTGCAGCCCTGGCGCGCACGCTCGCTACACCGGGCGGTGGGCTGCTCGTCGACGTCGAGGGCCACGGCCGCGAAGATCTGGGCACCGACCTGGAGGTGAGCCGCACCGTGGGCTGGTTCACCACGGCATTCCCTTTGTGGATCGAGTTCCTCGAGGACGACCATGCCGCGCTCGTGTCCGCGAAGAACCGCGTTCGGTCGGTACCGAACAAGGGCCTTCACTTCGGGCTTCTCGCGCACATGGCGGGCGAAGCCGAGCGCGCCGCCGTGCGGGCCCTTCCGCGGGCGCAGGTGCTCTTCAATTATCTCGGCCGCTTCGAGGCAGGCCCCGAGGGCGCGTTCACCCTCGCGCGTGAGTCGTCGGGACAGGCCGCGGCACCGTCGCTCCGAGAAACGCACGCCCTCGACGTCAGCGCTTTGATCGAGGGCGGCGCCCTCTCCGTGAGACTGCGTTACGCAGCGGCATTGGGCGAGGAAACCGTGCGCACCTGGTCGCAGCAGCTCGAGGCCCATTTGCGCCGCTTCGTCGAGCACTGCGCCACCACCGAGCCTCGGGCCACCGCGGCCGACTTCCCGCTGGCCGGTCTCACGGACGCCCAGATCGACGCGCTCGGTCTTTCGGCGGCAGAGGATGTGTACCCGGCGACGCCGGCGCAGCAGGGACTCGTCTTCCATACGCTGCACGCCGGCGGCGAGGGCCTGTATGTCGATCAATTCCGTTTCACCCTCGGCGGCGCGCTCGACGTGGAGGCCCTTCGTGCAGCCTTCCGCCGCGTCGTCGATCGCTACGACGTACTGCGCACCCGCTTCGAGTGGCGCCACGGCGGCGAGCCGTTGCAGGTCGTGGAGCGCGCCGCGAACCTCGACTTCGACATGCAGCTCGGGGACGCGGGCACCGACGTCATCGCGCTCGATCGCGCGCCGCTCATGCGCGCACGGCTGGTGCGACGGCCCGATGGCGCGCACGATTTGATCTGGACCATCCACCACGCGCTTCTCGATGGCTGGAGTATGTCCCGCGTGCTGGGCGAGGTGCTGGAAGCCTACCGCTCCCCCGAGGCTGCGTTCACCTCCCGCGTCCCGCCGTTTCGTCACTACGTGGCATGGTTGCGCAGGCAACCGAGTGCCGAAGCTTGGTGGCGCACGCGCATCGCGGACGCGGACGCCGCTGCGGGACTTCTCACGAGCGTACGCCGGCCCTCGCCGGCCATCCCGGGATCGCACAAACTCGCGTACCGCTTCGACGCCGAACTGGACGCGCGCCTCAAGGAGTGCGCGCGGCGTTGGCGCATCACCCTGAGCACGCTCGCGCAGGCGGCATGGGCGCTCGTGTTGAGCCGCTTCGGCAACCGCGATCGCATCGTCTTCGGCGCCACGGTGTCCGGCCGCCCCGCGGATTTGCCAGGTGTGGAGCAGATGGTGGGCCTGTTCATCAACAGCCTACCCGTGTGGGTCGACCTTCGCGCCGAAGAGCCCGTGATCGCATGGCTCCAACGCCTTCAAGCGCACAACACGGAGCTTCGCCAATACGAGCACACCGCATTGCGCGACGTGCAACAGTGGGCGAAACGCGCGGGCGAAGCGTTGTTCGACACGCTGCTCGTGTACGAGAACTACCCGATCCACGAAGCCCTCCGCCAGGACGACGGATCGCTGGACGTGACGGCCATGGAGAAGACGGACCGCACGCACTACCCGCTGACCCTCACCCTCCAGGCCGATCCGACGTTGCGCGTCGAGTGGGAATGGGACGGCGCCCGCATCGAGCGCTCCCTCGCCGAATCGCTTGCCGCTGCCTACGGCCAGGCGCTCGAGCAGTTCGCGGGGGCGGTGCATGCCACGCGCGTGGGCGAGTTGGTGCTGGGAGAGGCGCGGGTGCAGCCGCTGCCCGTCTACAGGTTCGACGCGATTCAAAAGCGCATCGCTCGCACCGCCCGCGCGAACCCCGAGGCCGAGGCGATCTTCTGCGAGGGCGTGGTCACGCGCTACGGCGCATTGGAGACGTGGTCGAATCGGGTGGGGCATGCGCTGGCGAAGCGCGGTGTAAAACGCGACGAGCTCGTGGGATTGTGCGTGGAGCGCTCGGCGGGATTGGTGGCGGGGCTTTTGGGGGTGTGGAAATCGGGCGGAGCGTTCGTGCCGCTGGATCCGACGTACCCGGAGGAGCGCCTGCGGGAGATGCTGAGCGGGGTTCGCGTGGTGGTGTGCGACGCGTCGACGGCGGGGCGTTTTGCCGATGCGGAGGTGGTGCGCATCGACGAGGTGGAAAGGGAGGCCGCAGATGGGGAGTGGCCGAGGCCGCACCCGGAGCAGCTGGCGTACGTGATCTACACGTCGGGTTCGACGGGGAGGCCGAAGGGCGTGGGTGTGAGCCACCGGTCGCTGAGCCTGCACGTGGACGACTTCGTGGGGACGTACGGGATTGGATCGGAAGATCGGGTGTTGTTCTCGTCGACGATCAACTTCGACGTGTCGCTGCACGAGTTATTGCCTGTGTTGACGCGCGGCGGGCGCTCCGTGATGCGAGGGAAGGACGCGTGGGAGCTGGAGCAGCTGACGACGACGTTGCGTGAGCAAGAAGTGACGTTCGCGCGAGTGTCGACGGCGTATTGGCAGCAGTGGGTGCATCGGCTTCCGGAGGCGCTGCCGAAGCTGCGGCAGGTGACGGTGGGCGGCGAGGGGCTGGCCGGCGGCGCGCTTCAGAGGTGGTTTGCGGGTCCGCTGTCGGCGGTGAAGCTGGACAACCTGTATGGCCCGACGGAAACGACGGTGGCATCGCACCGTTACCGGACCCAGAGGGAGGATGGGGGCGAGACGATCGTGCCGATCGGGCAGGCTTTCCCCGGGCGAACGTCGTACGTGATGGACCGATGGGGAAATGCGGTGCCGGCTGGCGGAGTAGGGGAGCTGTGCATCGGCGGAGCGAGCGTGGCGCGAGGGTACCTGGAGCGGCCGGGGCTGACGGCGGAGCGGTTCGTTCCGGATCCGCAGGCGGTGGGTGGCCGGTTGTACCGAAGCGGGGACGTGTGCCGAGAGCGTGCGGACGGAGTCATCGAGTTTCTGGGTCGAGCGGACGCGCAGATCAAATTGCGTGGGTACCGGATCGAACTAGGAGAAATCGAGTCGGCGCTGCGCGGGTGCGCGGGCGTGACGGACGCGGTGGCGGAGGTGAAAGGAGAAGGGGAGTCGCGGCGTCTGGTGGGGTATGCGACGGGCGCGGCAAGCGTGGAAGCACTGCGCGCCGCGGCGGAGCAGAAGCTGCCGTCGTACATGGTCCCGTCGGCGTACGTCGTCTTGGAGGCCCTGCCCCTGTTGCCGAACGGCAAGGTGAATCGCCGCGCGCTGCCCGAGCCCGAGCTGGAAACGGCCGAGCATGTGGCCCCGCGCACGGAGCTCGAGGCGACCTTGCAGACAATCTGGCAGGCCGTCCTGAAGCGCGAATCCATCGGCGTCACCGAGAACTTCTTCGAGCTGGGCGGCGACTCGATCCTGAGCCTCCAGATCATCGCCCGCGCCCGCGAGTCGGGTTGGAAGCTCACCCCCCGTCAGGTCTTCGAGCAGCCCACCATCGCATCCTCGGCGCGGGTCGCCCAGGCCATCCAGCCGAATACCGACATCGAGCCGCAGCAGCAACCCGTGCGCGGCCCGATCCCGCTCACCCCGATTCAAGCGCGATTCTTCGAGCGGCACCCGCAGGGCCTCGCGCACTCGAACCAGTCGGTACTCCTCCGGGTGGGCCGTGAGCTCTCCCTCGAGGCCCTCGAGCGCGCCCTCGCGCGCACGATCGCGCGCCACGATGCCTTGCGCCTTCGCTTCACGCGAACCGGCGACACCTGGAGCCAGCACATCGCGGACAGCGAGACGCCGTTCCACATCGACGTCGTCGATCTGCGCAACGCGACGGATGCCCTCGCCCGCCTCGACGACGAGGGGCATCGCCTGCAAGGTAGCCTCGATCTCGAACGCGGGCCGCTCCTGCGCGCCGGCTACTTCCGGCTGCCGAACGACGAGCACCGCCTGCTCCTCGCCGTGCACCACCTTGCCGTCGACGGCGTTTCCTGGCGCATCCTGCTCGAGGAGCTCGAGCTCACCTACGCCGCGATCGCCCACGGCGACGAGCCGTCACTGCCGCGAACGGGCACCCCGTGGAGCGCGTGGGCCGTTCGCTTGCACGACTACGCCACCCGCGAGGACGTCCGCTCGGAGCTCGCATGGTGGACGGAGGCACTCGCCTCCGCCCATGCGGACCTCCCCATCGCTCATCAGGGTGACCGTAGTCTCGCGGCGGCGCGCACCCTCACCTGCGAGCTCGACCCCGATACCACGCGCCGTCTTCTCGAAGCGGCCCCTCGCGCGTACCGCATGCGCATCGACGAGGTGCTCCTCACCGCCTTGGCCCGTGCCCTCGGACAATGGACAAGCAGCGCCGGTGCGCTCGTCGATCTCGAGGGGCACGGCCGCGAAGACGTCATGGCCGACGTCGACATCGGTCGCACCGTCGGCTGGTTCACCACGCGCTTTCCCGTGTGGCTCGAGACCCCCGACGAAGCGGCGCGCGCGCTCACGAACGTCAAAGAGCGCCTCCGTTCCATCCCCCACAAAGGCTTGCATTGGGGCCTCCTTCGCCACGCCTTCGATCCGGCCATTCGCGAGGCCGCCGCCACTCTCCCGCGCGCGCAGGTCAGCTTCAATTACCTCGGCCAGTTCGACCAAGCGCTGGACGCCGCGGGTCCCTTCGGCTTTGCCTCCGAGTCGGCCGGCCGCAACGTCGACCCGCGCACCGCCATGGTGTACGCCCTCGACGTGAACGCGCTCGTGGCGGAGGGCACGCTCTCGGTCACCTTCCGTTTCAGTCCGGACGTGCTCGATGCCGCCACCGCCGAGCGCCTCGTTGGGACCTTCGGCACCACCTTGCGCAGCCTCATCGAGCACTGCGCCAGCGCCCCACGCAGCGCCACCGCCGCCGATTTCCCGCTTGCCCGCCTCGCCCAGCACACGCTCGAGCGACTCGAGCTGCCGCTCGGCGACGTGCAGGACATCTACCCGGCGACGCCGCTCCAGCAGGGCCTCCTCTTCCACAGCATGGCGCGAAGCGAGGACGGCCTCTACGTCTACCAACTGCGCCTCACCATGGCGGGCGCCCTCGACGTCGCTGCGCTGCGCGCGGCATGGGAGACGCTGGTCGGACGCTACGACATCCTTCGCACCTGCTTCGAGTGGCGGCACGGCGGCGAGGCACTCCAGATCGTGCACCGCCAGGTCGACATCCCGTTCGCGGAGCACGATTGGTCCGCGGCCCGCGATTACGCCGAGCGCTTCGCGGCCTTCTGCCGCGACGATGTTGCGCGCGGCTTCGACGTCGAACGCCCGCCCCTGATGCGCGTGGCCGTCTTCACGAGGCCCGACGGCAAACACGACGTGGTGTGGACCATGCACCACGCCCTGTCCGATGGCTGGAGCAGCGCGCGCATGTTCGGCGACGTCATCGCCGCCTACCGCGCCCACCTCACCGGCGCGCCCGCGGCCTTCGCGCCCGTGGTGCCGTACCGCGACTACGTCGCCTGGCTCGCCGCCCGGCCTAGCCCAGAGCCCTTCTGGCGCGGTGCCCTGCAGAGGCTCGCCAACCCGGCGCGCCTTCGGCCCTCCTTCGGGCGCGCACGCACCCTCGAACCGGGCACGCACCATCGTTTCGAAGGCCTCGACCCGGCACTCGTGCGCGCTCTGAAAGAGCTCGCGCGGCGCCATGCCGTCACCTTGAACACCGTCATGCAAGGCGCGTGGGCCATCGTCTTGGGTCGCTATGGCAATGCCACGCAGGCCATCTTTGGAACCACCGTCTCGGGCCGTCCGCCGGAGTTGCCCGGATCCATGGAGATGGTGGGCCTCTTCATCAACACGCTGCCCACGTGGGTCGATCTCCCGCCGAACCAGCGCATCGGCGCGTGGCTCACCGAGCTGCAACGCCACGCGAACGAGCTGCGCAACCAGGAGCACACGCCCCTCTCGCACGTGCAGCGCTGGGCCGGTCTCGGAGGGGAAGACTTCTTCGACACGCTCTTCACCTTCGAGAACTTCCCCATCGACAAGGAGGCCCGCTCCGTCGACGTCGGGCTGCGCATCGAGCGCTCGGAACGCGCCGACCGCACGCACTATCCGTTCACCTTGACCGTCCTGGCCGAGTCGGAGGTCGAACTCGAGTGGGAGTGGGACGGCGAGAAATTCGAGCGCGCCTGGGCGGACGACATCGCGCAGGGCTACATCGCCATCTTGCAGCAGCTCGCATCGTCCAACGACGAACGGCTCGGCGAGCTGGTTCTCGGCCGCGCCCGCGCGCAGGAGATCCCGAACTACGTCTTCGACCCCATCTTCCAGCGCATCGCGCGCACCGCACGCGCAAACCCGGAGGACGAGGCGATCCACTGCGAGGGCACCGTCACGCGGTATGGCGAATTGGACTCATGGTCCAACCAAATGGCCCACGCGCTCACGAAGCGAGGCGTGGGGCGAGACGGATTGGTGGGCCTCTGCGTCGAACGCTCGGCCGCTCTGGTGGCGGGCCTTCTTGGCGTGTGGAAATCCGGCGGAGCCTTCGTGCCGCTGGATCCGACGTACCCAGAGGAGCGTCTGCGCGAGATGCTGAGCGGGGTTCGCGTGGTGGTGTGCGACGCAGCGACGTGTACGCGTTTTCCGGATGCCGAGGTGGTGCGGGTCGACGAGGTCGGCGACGAGCCCGTCGACGGCGAATGGTGCTCGCCGCACCCCGAGCAGCTCGCGTACGTGATCTACACCTCGGGCTCCACGGGGCGTCCGAAGGGCGTGGGGATCAGCCACCGCTCGCTCAGCCTCCACGTCGACGACTTCGTCGCGACCTACGGCATCGGTTCGAGCGATCGCGTCCTGTTCACCTCGACCATCAACTTCGACGTCTCGCTGCACGAGCTCTTGCCCGTGCTCACGCGCGGTGGTCGCTCGGTGATGCGCGGCAACGATCCATGGGCGCTCGAGACACTGACGACGACGTTGCGCGATCAAGGCGTGACCTTCGCCCGCGTTTCGACGGCGTACTGGCAGCAGTGGGTGCACCGGCTGCCGGAGGCCCTGCCGCGCCTGCGTCAGGTGACCGTGGGTGGCGAGGGGTTGGCCGGCGATGCGCTCCAGCGATGGTTCTCGGGTCCCCTCGCCCATGTGAAGCTCGACAACCTGTACGGCCCGACGGAAACCACCGTGGCGTCGCATCGTCACCGCACCCAATTGGAGGACGGCGGCGAGGCCATCGTCCCCATCGGCAAAGGTTTCCCCGGCCGCACCACCTACGTGCTCGACATGCAGGGACACCCCGTGCCGCGCGGTGGCATCGGCGAGCTATGCATCGGGGGCCCCAGCGTCGCCCGCGGCTACCTCGAGCGCCCGAGCCTCACCGCCGAGCGCTTCGTTCCCGATCCGCACGGCGCTGGCGGTCGCTTGTACCGCAGCGGCGACATCTGCCGCGAGCGATCCGACGGGACGCTGGAGTTCCTCGGACGCGCCGACGCCCAGATCAAGTTGCGCGGCTACCGCATCGAGCTCGGCGAAATCGAAGCCGCCCTGCGCACGTGCGAAGGTGTCACGGAGGCCGTGGCCGAAGTGAAGGGCGAGGGCGAAAGCCGTCGTCTCGTGGGCTATGTCACCGGGGCGGCCTCGGTCGAAGCCTTGCGGGCGGCCGCCGAGCAAAAGCTGCCATCGTACATGGTGCCGTCGGCCTTCGTCGTGCTGGACGAGCTGCCGCGGCTGCCGAACGGCAAGGTCAATCGTCGCGGCCTGCCCGAGCCCGAGCTCGAGAACTCGGAGCGCATCACCCCGCGCAACGACATCGAGGCCACCTTGCAGAGCATTTGGCAAGCGGTCCTCAAGCGCGAATCGATTGGCGTGACGGAGAACTTCTTCGAGTTGGGTGGCGACTCGATCCTCAGCTTGCAGATCATCGCCCGGGCGCGCGAGGCGGGGTGGAAGCTCACGCCGAAGCAGGTGTTCGAGCAGCCCACCATCGAATCGGCGGCCCGTGTGGCCAAGCCGATTCACGTGCGCCGCCGGCGCGAGCAGGTCGTGCGTGGCGAGATTCCCCTCACGCCGATTCAGGCGCGCTTCTTCGAGCGCCATCCCTGGGGACCGGCGCATTGGAACCAATCGATCCTGCTGCGCGTGGCCGGCGGTCTCGCCGTGCCTGCGCTCGAGCGTGCTCTTGCCGCCATCGTGGCGCGGCACGATGCGTTGCGTCTGCGCTTCACGCGGCAGGGCGACACGTGGACCCAGCGCGTGGCCGATGCAGAGACGAATCCGCTGCTCGAGGTGGTCGATCTGCAGCACGAAGCCGACCCCGCGCCGGCACTCGAGCGCGCGTGCAATCGCATCCATCGCAGCCTCGATCTCGCGCGCGGTCCGCTGCTGCGCGTCGGGTATTTCCTTCTGCCCAACGAGGAGGCCCGTCTGCTGCTCACCGTGCACCACTTGGCAGTGGACGCGGTGTCGTGGCGCATCCTCCTCGAGGAAATCGAGCCGGCGTACCTGGAGGCGGAGCGCGGTGAGGCGCCGTCCGTGGAGACCTCGGGCACGCCGTGGAGCGTGTGGGCCGTTCGCCTCGCCGAGTATGCGCGCCGTGATGATGCGGGCGAGCGGCTCGCCTGGTGGGAGCGGATGCTCGCACGCGCCGCGGAAGCGCCGGTTCCCGCGATTGGCGAAGCCGATCGCCGCATGGGCGCAAGCCGTGCGGTGCACTGGAAGCTCGGTCGGGAAGCCACCGAGCAGCTCGTTCAAGCTGCACCCCGTGCCTATCGGATGCGCATCGACGAAGTGCTCCTCACGGCGCTCGCGCGCACCTTGGCCGAGTGGACGTCGGGGCCCGGTGCCCTCGTGCACCTCGAAGGGCACGGCCGCGAGGACGTGCTCGATGATGCCGACATCGGCCGTACCATCGGCTGGTTCACCACGCGCTTTCCGATCTGGCTCGAGGGCGAGGCCGACGAGGCGCGTGCCTTGACGTCGATCAAGGAGAGCCTCCGCAGCATCCCTGACAAGGGCATCGACTGGGGCTTGCTCGCGTACCTTGGCAACGACGATGTGCGGGCGCGCGCACGGGCGCAGCCTCTCCCGTGGGTCAGCTTCAATTACCTCGGGCGCTTCGACGAGGCGTTGCCGGCGGAGGGCCGATTCGGGTTCGCGAGCGAAGCCGCCGGCGAGGCGATGACGGCCGACAGCGAGCTGGCGCACCTGCTCGAGCTCAATGGTCTGCTGGTGAACGGCGAGCTTTCCATGAGCTGGCGCTACAGCCCGGGTCTACTCGACGGCGCCACCGTCGAGCGGCTCGTGGCCTCGTTCGACGCGAACGTGCGTGCGCTCACAGCGCACTGCGCCTCCGCGGAGCCGGCGACGACGGCCTCGGACTTCACACTTGCGCGCATCACGCAGGCGGAGCTCGAGGCGATGAATCTGCCGCTCGCACGGATCCAGGACATCTATCCCGCCACGCCGTTGCAGCAGGGGCTCATCTTCGAGAGCCTTCTGCGGCCTTCACGCGGCGCGTACATCAACCAGCTGCGCCTGACGTTGCGGGGCAAGCTGGACTTGGTGGCGTTGCGCGAGGCTTGGTCTTCCGCGGTGGCGCGGCACGACATCTTGCGGACGCACTTCGAGTGGCGTCACGGTGGCGAGGCGCTGCAGGTGGTTCACCGCGAGGCGGTGCTTCCGTTCGTCGAATACGATTGGTCCGGCGAGGCCGACTACGACACGCGCCTCGCGCGTTGGCGGGAGGGCGATCTCGCGCGCGGTTTCGCGATGGACGAAGCGCCACTGCTCCGCATTGCCGTCTTCCGGCGGCCCGATGGCGCGTACGATCTGTTTCGCACGAGCCATCACGCGCTGTCGGATGGGTGGGCCGCGCAGCAGCTCTTTGGCGAGATCCTCGCGGAGTACGGTGCGCGTTCCCTCGGCGAGCCGCTCATGCTGCCCGTTCCCGTGCCGTACCGGCACTACATCGCGTGGCTGCAGAGCCGTCCGAGCGCGCGCGTCTTCTGGGAGAAGAAGTTCCGCAGGGTAGACGATCCCGCGTGCGTCTCGTTGGCGACGCAGCGCTCGAGCGTCCTCGGTTTGGAGCCGGGCGAGCCCTTCGAGCGGCACTTGGGTGCGGCCTTGAGCCAGCGGCTACGCGACAGTGCGCAGCGGCATCAGATCACGTTGAACACGTTGGTGCAGGGTGCGTGGGCGCTGCTTCTCGCGCGCATGGCCGACCGCAGGCAGGCGCTCTTTGGGGCCACCGTTTCGGGTCGTCCGCCCGAGTTGGATGGCTCGGAGCGGATCCTGGGGCCGTTCATCAACACGCTCCCCGTGGTGATCCACATGCCGCCCGATCTACCTGTGGCGGCGTGGCTCCAAGGTTTGCAGCGTGAGGCGACGGAACTGCGTCAGTACGAGTACACGCCTTTGAACGAGCTGCAGCAATGGGCTGGGCGGGCAGGGGATGCGCTGTTCGATAGCATCATCGTGTTCGAGAATTACCCGATCGATCAGGAGCTGTTCGCCCGCGACGTGGGCGTCGTCATCGAGCACTCCGAGCTCGTGGACCGCACGCACTACCCATTGACGTTGACGGTCGTTCCCAATGACGCCGAGATCAAGCTCGAGTGGTCGTGGGATCCGCGCAAGGTATCACGCTCCCGCGTGCTGGCCATGGCGGATGGCTACACGGCCATTCTCGAGCAGCTCGCGTGCGAGGGAGAGCGCATTCTCGATGAGATTCGGCCGCACGGGGTACACAGCCGGCCGGAGGCCGGCGGACCGCCGGCTGGAAGCCGGCGCTCCATGGATGACGGTGCTCTCGGCGTGGCGCGCGATACGTTGCGCGATATGGAGCGCGGTATGGAGCGCCGCCGTCTCGACGGCGATATGGAGCGCGGTATGGAGCGTCGCCGTCTCGACGGCGATATGGAGCGCGGTATGGAGCGCCGCCGTCTCGGCGGCGGTACGCCGGCCTCCGGCCGGCTGGCGGGGGGTGGCCCGTTGCTTCCTCGACAAATTGGCGAACGCGTAGAGCTGCAGCCGCACGCGGAAGCTGTCTCCTGCGACGGCGAGCGGCTGACGTATGCGCAGCTCGATGCGCTGGCAAACCGCATCGCGCGCAAGCTAGGAAGCGCGAAGGGCGAGCGCATTGGCGTGCGGGTCGAGCGCTCGGTGACGATGGTGGCGGCGTGCCTGGGGATCTGGAAAGCGGGCGGTGCCTACGTGCCGCTCGACCCGAGCTACCCCGAGGAGCGGCTGCGCGCGATGGTGCAAGCGGGCGCCGTCCACCGCATCCTCGCCGAGCTGGATCTCGATGGCATCTCCGACGCGCCCATGTTCACCGAGGTGCACCCGGACGAACTCGCGTACGTGATGTTCACCTCGGGCTCCACCGGCGAGCCGAAGGCGGTGGGCATCACCCACCGCGCGCTTGCCCTGCACACGGCGGATTTCCTGACGACGTACGCCATCGACGCCCGCGACACGGTATACCAGTTCGCGACGATCAACTTCGACACCTCGGTCGAACAAATCTTCCCGTCACTGGCCGCCGGCGCCCGCATCGTCGTGCGCGGTCCCTCCGTGCCCGACTGGGCCACGCTGCACGATGTGCTCGCAGCGGAGCGCGTCACGGTGTTGAACCTGTCGACGGCGTACTGGGCGCAAGCCATCGCGCACATGCGCGAACCGCTCCCCGCGCTGCGCGTAATGCTCATTGGCGGCGAAGCCGTCACCCCGGACATGCTCCAACGGTGGCAGGCCAGCGCGCTCGGCTCCGTGCGGCTGACGAACGGCTACGGCCCGACGGAAATCACGGTGACGTGCACCGTGCACGAGACCACCACCGCCGACGCCATGCGCGCGGTGGTCCCCATCGGCCGAGCCCACGCGAGCCGCCGCATCTACGTACTCGACGCCGACGGCGGCCCGGTCCCTCTCTACGGAATCGGAGAACTCTGCGTCGGAGGCGACACCCTCGCGCGTGGCTACCTCGAACGCGCCGGAGCCACCGCCGCCGTGTTCGTCCCCGACCCCTTCGTCCCCGGAGCGCGCGTCTACCGCACCGGCGACATCTGCCGCGTGCTCGAGGACGGTGTCTTCGAGTTCCTCGGCCGCCGCGACGACCAGATCAAACTGCGCGGCCACCGCATCGAGCTCGGCGACATCGAGTCCGCCCTCCGCCGCATCCCCGGCGTGCGCGACGCCGTCGCCGCCCTCGTCCCCGGCACCCCCGACGCCCGCCTCGCCGGCTACGTCGTCGGCGATGCCCCGCCCGCCGCCATCATCGTTGCCCTGGAGGCGCAACTCCCGCGGTACATGGTCCCCTCGGTCATCATGCCGCTCGACGCACTCCCGCTGCTCCCGAACGGCAAACTCGATCGCCGCGCCCTCCCGCGCCCGGACGATGCACCCCCCGCGGAAGCCGTGCCCCCGCGCACCGCCCTGGAAGCCACCTTGCTCGACCTACTTCGAGACGTTCTCCAACGTCGCGACCTCGGCGTCACCGACGACTTCTTCGCCGCCGGTGGCGACTCCCTTGCCGTCCTCCGTCTCGCCGCGGCGGCACGACGCCGCGCCGTGCCGCACTTCTCCATGGAGGCCATGTTCGCCGCGCGCACCGCTGAGGCCCTCGCCCGTCACATCGAGGCGCAGTCCTCGCCCTCGAACATCGTCGCCCTCAACACGAGCCAGGCCCCGCGCCACCTCTTTTGCGTCCACCCGCTCTACGGAATCGTCGGCGCCTACGCCCCCCTCGCAGCCTCCCTCGCCGACGTGGCCACCGTGCACGGCATCCAATCGCCCATCTACACGGATCCCGCGTGGCGTGCGGCCTCCATCGAGGAACTCGCCCGCGAGTACGTCCGCCGTATGCGTCTCGTCCAACCCGAGGGCCCCTACGCCCTGCTCGGCTGGTCGCTCGGCGGATGGATCGCCGCCGCCATGATCTCCGAGTTGGAACGCACCAGCATCCCCGTCGCCTTCCTCGCCATCGCCGACACGCGCGCCGTCCTCCCCGCACACCGCACCGACCGCTCCACCTTCGCCCGCGATCTCGAGCGCGCCGCCATCACCGGCCCCTCCTTCGATACCGCCCTCGAAGTCCTCGTCCACCACGACGACCTTCTCGCCCGCCACCGCATCGCCCGCCTCCAGTCCGATGTCCACGTCTGGCGCGCCACCCGCCCGATCCATGGCCACGACCCCGTCGAGCATGGTCCGAGCTGGCAGACCCTCACCGCGGGCACCGCCCACACCTTCGATCTCGACGCCACCCACGAGTCCATCGTCGAGGACGCGCAGCTCGTCGCCGGCCTCCGAGCGCTCCTTCGAAAATGAGGAACCCCATGCCTTCCCACGACGAAATGTCCCACCCCCCGCCGCCCGAGGCGAGCCTCGGCCGCGAGGTTCTGCGGCTGCTTCGCCCCTTCGGGCTGCTCGCCACCTTCTCCTCCATCACGGGCGTGCTCTCCGGCTTGGGCATGGCGTGGCTCATCGCCACCCTCAACGCCTCGCTGCATCCCGAAAAGGGAAAGCTCGGCTCCATCCTGCTCGCCTTCGCCGCCCTCTGCATCCTCGTGTTGGCCGGCGAAACCATTGCCGCCGTGGGCAACAGCTTCGTCGGCCAGCGCGTCATCGCCAACCTCCGCAAGGAGGTCGTCGCCCGCATCGTGTGCGCGCCCATTGCGGCCATTCAGCAATACCGCGCCCCGCGCCTGCTCTCCACGCTCGGGCACGACGTCGACACCATCAGCGCGTTCTCCTTCAATGCATCCGGTTTGCTCGTCGCCGTGGCCATCACCCTCGGCTGCCTCGCGTACCTGGCCTTCCTCAGCCCGGGCCTCTTCCTCGTTGCGCTCGTGGCCATCGCCGTCGGGCTCGCGGGCAACCTCGTCGCGGGGCGCATTTGGCTGAAGGCCTACGCCGGCGTGCGCGATGCCCAGGACGATCTGCAAAAGGGCTACGTCGCCATCACCGAGGGGGCCAAAGAGCTGCGCATGAACCGCCGCCGCCGCGCCCGCGTGCACGGCATCCAACTCCGCGGATCGGTCGATCGCATCCGCGATCTCAAGATGACCGCCATGCGCGCCTTCTGGGCCTCGCGCGCCTGTTCGGCCATTCTCTTCTTCGCGGGCATCGGTGCCATCGTGGCCCTCGGCGATCGGTACGGCGTCGATGCCGGCACCGTCAGCGGCTTCGCTCTCGTTCTTCTCTACATCAAAGGCCCCATCGAACAGGTCGTCATCCAGCTCCCCTCGGTGGGCCAGGCCCAAATCTCCCTCAAGCGCGTCGCCGAGCTTTCCGCCGCCTTCCAAACCCCCGAGCTCACCCTCGCCGACACCACCGACGTCGCCCCCACCGCCGACGCCCTGCAATCCATCGAGCTGCGCGGCGCGCGCTACCGCTTCTCCGCCGATGCGAACGCCTTCGAGCTCGGCCCCGTCGACTTCACGCTGCACCAAGGCGAGACCCTCTTCATCACCGGGGAGAACGGCTGCGGCAAGACCACCTTGCTCATGGTCCTTCTTGGCTTGTACGAGCCCACCGCGGGTGAACTGCTCCTCGATGGCGCACCCGTCGAGCCCCACGCGCGCGACGCCTACCGGCAGCTCTTCTCGCCCGTCTTCTTCGATTATGTCCTCTTTCAGGACCTCATCACCCGCGACGACTCGGATGCCGACTTGGCCCGCGACTACCTGGAGCGGCTCGAGATTGGCCACAAGGTCAGCATCGAGGATGGCGCGTTTTCGACCATCGACCTCTCGGCAGGACAACGGAAGCGCCTCGCCCTGGTGCAGGCGTACCTGGAGAATCGCCCCATCCTTGTCTTCGACGAGTGGGCCGCCGAGCAGGATCCCACCTTCCGGCGTGTGTTCTACACGGAAATTCTTCCCGACCTGAAACGCCAGGGAAAGACCCTCGTGGTGATCTCCCACGACGACCGGTATTTCCACGTCGCCGACCGGCGGATCACGCTTCGCAGCGGACGCATCGTCGAGGACGTGCGTCCCGCTTTGCCCTGGGCGGGCGTCGGCTCTTGACGGGCCCTCGGCGTCATGGAAAGAAAATGCGAATCATTCGCGACAAGTTGAACGCGATGAAAGAACTGCGCGCCAATGGGCGCGTGCTTACCAAACCGAAGGACGCGTTATGTCGAAATGGGTAAATTGGATTCTCGGCGGCTTGGCGCTCGCCGGATTGGGCTGCAGCAGCGATACCAACGACAATGAGCTCGGGACCGGGCCCTATGCGATGGCCATCATCGTATTCAGCCCGGGCGCCCCGCAGGGCACCACCTACCTGACGTCGGTCGCCTCGCCCGACGTGCCCACCATCGACACCAAGCAGGGGCGCGAGTTCGGCGGCCAGGCCAACATTGCCGCCTACAATGGTTACCTCTACGTGTCGCGCGGCGATCGCCCGGAGATCGAGCGCTACATCCTCGACGCGAACCAACGGCTCCAATTGGATACGAGCGTCCCCGCCCTCAGCTTTGCCAATTTCGGCGTGCAAGCCGTATCCGTGGACGTGACGGTCAACACGTTCATCAGCCCCACGAAGGCGTACATCATTGGAACGGACGGCACGCAGGTCGCGTGGAATCCCTCGACCATGCAGCTCGGCGCCGTGATCAGCACACCCAATCTGAAGCGCGAGGGATTCCTCGACGTGAAAGCCTCCTCGGGCATCGCCCGCGGCAATCGCCTTTACCGCTTCTTCTATTGGTCGAACCTGCTGGTGCAGCCGTACAACTTCTCCGACGAACAATTGTTCGCCGTCTACGACACCGACACGGACAAGCTGCTTTCCATCACGTCCGAGACGCGCTGCCCGGCCCTCGGCGGGCTTGCCTTCACCGACGGCGGCGGCACCGCCTATTTCAGCAATTGGTTTTACAACGTGCCCGGCACATTACAGAACGGCAAGCCGCCGAGCTGCATGCTGCGTCTGCCGCCGAACAGCGACACGCTCGACCCGAACTGGGCGCCGAAATTCCGCGATCTCACCGGAGGTCACGAGGGAGCGCAGCTCAGTTATGCCGGCGGCCGCACGGCCATTTTTGCGGCCCTCCACGAAGAGGCATTTCCGGATATCAAAACACCGTCGGCGTTCCAATTGGTCTCCGGCGCAAATTGGGAGTCGTGGTCGTACAATCTCGATACCGGTGAGGCGAAGCCCATTGCGGGGATTGGCCGGCTGGGTGCGCAGCAGACGACGTTCCGTCTCGACGGCCGTACCTTTTTGCTGACGCCCAACAAGGAATTCACCCAGTCCAAGGGCTACGAGATCAAGGCCGACGGCACAGTGGCGCCCGCGTTCTCCATTGCGGGGTTCAGCCGCGCATTCGTCAAAGTGAAATAAGCCGCACCGATGACACTGGTATCGGGATCGGCGTCCCAAAAGGCGAGCCTCCAGCGCTGGAGGCTCGTGCACACGTGGACGAGCGTCGTGTGCACGGCGTTCATGCTGGTGCTGTGCATCACCGGCCTGCCCCTCGTCTTCCGCGACGAGATCGACGCAGCTCTCCAAGCGCGGCCCTATGCGCCCCAATTGGCGGAGCCGCCCGAGGGCATGCCCGTGAAGCCCGTCGATTCCATCATCGCGCAAGGAAAAAGCCTATACCCCGCGAAGCACGTGCAGTTCGTCTTTTGGGATCCCGATCGGCCGCACCTCATTGGCCTTGGGGTGGGGGAGGAGTTCGACTCGCCGCTGTCCAAGGTGCAGCGCGTCTTTTTCGACGACCGCACCGGCCAGGTGCTGGGTTCGGCGCCGGCCGAGGGCGGCCTCACGGACTTCATTTGGAAGCTGCACAAGAGCTTGTGCACCGGCATCGTCGGCGATTTGTTCCTGGGCATCATGTCCCTGGCGTTTCTCGCCTCCATCGTTTCGGGCGTGGTCGTCTACGGCCCCATGGCCCGGCGCATCGGTTTTGGCATCGTACGCAAAGCGCGCGCGGCGCGGATCCGTTGGCTCGATGTTCACAACCTGGTGGGGAGCACCACCTTGGCCTGGGCGCTCGTCGTTGGGGCGACGGGGTTCATCAACACGCTGGAAGCTCCGTTTTTCGGCATCTGGAACCAGATGACCGTGCCCGCGCTGCTGGCCCCGTACAAAGGCAAGCCGCTTCCCGCGACGCGAAGCTCGGTCGATGATGCCGTGGCCACCGCGCGCGCCGCGCTTCCGGACATGACGCCCACCAGCGTGGGCTTTCCCGAATCGCGTTTCGGAAGCCCGCGGCACTATTTCATTTGGATGCACGGTTCGAGCTTGCTCACCGCGCGCATGTTCACGCCGGTGCTGGTGGAAGCCGACACGGGAAAGCTGGCCACGGCGCGGCGCTTCCCCTGGTACCTGCGGGCGCTCGAAGTTTCGCGCCCTCTGCACTTCGGCGACTACGGCGGCTTGCCGCTCAAGGTGCTCTGGGCGCTGCTCGACGTGCTCACCATCGTGGTCCTGGGCAGCGGCATTTACCTCTGGATTGCGCGCCTCCGGGCCATGTCCGAGGAGCCCACGGAATGAGCTCCCCGCCGAAAAGCTTCGCCCGCGCCTTCGCCGTCCCCAGCGTCTTGGCCGCGCTCACGGCCATCGGCTTGCTCACCGCACTTCTCGGCTTCGGCGAGTGGACCAGCTGGATCGCGCTCACCGTACCGATTGGCCTCACGGGCTATTGCATCGCGCGCGGCCGGCTCGCCTAAAGGCCGTTGGCCTTGCGGACGACGTCGAAGAGATTGCCTTTATCGTACCAATCGACACCGACGAAGGTGGGCACGCGCCCCGCCTCTTGGGTGCACTGTTCGACGCGCTTTCCGAGCACGCTTTCGACATTCACCTGGTCGCCGTTTTCCGGCTTGGGCGGGCTGAGCCAGTGGTTCACCAGAAAGAGCGGATTCGTCGTCGCCCCCCGATTGAGACGGCACGAGAAGTCCGTCGTGCTGGCAAACGAATACGGCGTATCCCAAACATTGGTCCACGCTGGATGCAAGTACGCGGGCGTCCCTCCGTTTTGCTCGAGGAAGATGACGGCGCGCTTGCCGCTCGCAATCATGTCGCCGAGGGTCGGCCACGGCGCGGTCGTCGATTCGTGCGTGTACACGTAATCGGCGAGCCCGCTCGCTTGCAGCATCGCCGCCGTATCGGCGTCGGCGATGCGGTTCTCGAAAATGATGCTGACGACCTCCCCCGGATGCGCATCGAGGAACTTCGTAATGGTGCAAAGCTCGTCGAGCAGCCGTGTCTGGGCGAAGGAGCAGAATCCATGGCAGAGAAAGGTCTGATCCGGAAGCGACAGATCGACGATGCGCTCCGTGCTGTCCTGTTTCTCGATGGGATCGAAATACGCAGTATCGAGCATCATGCCGCGAATACCGTCCTCGAGTTGATTGGCAATGCCCTCCGTCTGATTGGGCGGGCTGAAATGGCCCGAGACGAGTGAATAGGCATTGTGGGTCATCGGCACGGCCACGCGATCGTAGGTGCGCGAACACAAAGCCGTCGAGCCATTGCAGGTGGCCGGGATCTCCCTCACGCGCTCGCCGCGCTGGCACGTCTGCGGCAGACCGGTCGTGCGCATGACCGGTGCATCGACGGCCACGTCGGGCCCGGCATCGGGCTGCGGGCTGATGGCCGGGGGGTTCTCGTCGTCGCTGGAACAGGCTTGCATCGCCAACGCGACGGGCACGGAGAGCAAAGCGGCGAAGGCGAAGGTCCTCACGATGCGCCAGTATAGCAAGGGTTGGCGTACGTCGGATTCTTTCCGCGATGGGGGCTGGCGGGCACGGGCACGGGCACGGGCACGGGGGATTTGATGGCTAGGGGGGACGATGGGTCAATGATTTCAATGCAGGAATCAAAACGACGATAATGGGCTCTTTGCGAATGGCCACGTCGGCGCGGCCGATGAGGCCCTCGACGTAGGCGTAGGTCTGGCCATCGGCGGTGAAGGTGCGCGCGGGAAGCCGCGCCTTGACGAGTACCGTGGGGCCTTGCAGCGCGATGGTGTCGCCGAGCTCTTGGCCCAGGTAGCGGCGCATCTCGGTGGGGCCCACGACTTCTTCGCCGACGGATTCCACCTCCACGGTGCGGTATTCGAATTTGTAGCCCTCGAGCGAAAAACGAAGTCGTTGTCCGGCCTTCAATCGCGGTCGGTATTCACCCGGTAAAAGGCATACGAGCGAGGCGCGGGCGCCGGTGGGGGCAACGCCCGCGACGACTTCGTTCGCGGTCAAGTATTGCCCCGGGCGGACGCGCACATCGGTGATGATGCCCGCGTGGGGTGCGCGCACGATGCGCGCATTGGCGATCTGTGCGGCGTTGTCGCGTTTGGGCTTGAGCGAGGCCAAACTCGATTTGAGGGCTTGATCGCCAGGATCGCGCAAAAGCGCGGCGAGGCTGAGTCGAAATTCGGTATTGGCTCGTCGGTATTCCGCTTCCTCCATGGGCGCGGAAAGGGTGACGAGGGCCTGGTCCTTTTCCACGCGCTGGCCGGGTTGCACGTGCACCGTTTCGACGACGCCGGCCACCGTGGTCACGAGCGGCCGTCGCCCCTCCACGCGAACGATGGCCGGACCGCGCGCGTATTCCGTGACATCGAAGATGGCGATGCCAATCACGGTGGCCACGGCGGCGGCGAGCACCACGCGGAAGGACCACGTGGTCCAGGAGGTCTCGAGGCGCAGAACGTCGCCTTCCCGCGGGGTCATCGCTCGAGCTCCCCCATGCGGTAGGTCGTGGCCAGAGCCTGCACCACGGCGAGAGCGACCCCGAGCTCCGCGCGGATCAGGCCTCGCCGTGCCTCGGCATCGCGTGCGGCGGCGTCGAAGAGATCCGTCGAGGTGACCAGGCCCGCTTGGTAGCGCGCCTCCATCACGGCGAGGGTGGCGCCCGCGAGCTCCCGGGTGGACTTGGATTGCTCGAGCACCAGGTGCGCGGCCTGAACGCCGTACGCGGCTTCCGCCGCCTCCCCGCGAACGCGCGCCACCGTGGCATCGCGCTCGGCTTGGGCGGCATCGAGTTGTCCACGCGCCACGGGCACCTGGCCCCAGACGCGCCAATCGAACAGGGGCACGCTCACCGTGACCTGCGCGGTGAGGTACGTCTCCTTGGTGTAGATCGGCGTCGGGTCGGACTCGCCCAACTGCGCGCGGTGCGACGCATCGAGCGCGGCGCCGATGGTGGGCAAGCGCGCGACCTTCGCGGCCAGCAGGGACGATTCGCGCGCGTGGACCTGCTCGGCGGAGGCTCCGACCTCCGGGCGCCGGGTGACCGCTTGCGCCGCGGCCTCCCGGGGCTGCTGGGAGACGGCAGGCAGGACCTGCGGCCGCACCAGCTCGAAGGGGGTCGTGGGCGGGATCAAGAGGAAGGTGGCCAGGCGGACTTTGTCTTGCGCGGCCTGGCGTTCGGCGTCGATGGTTTCGAGGCGCGCCAGTTCGAGCTCGACGCGGGCGCGCGCTTCCTCGACGGATGGGCGGATGCCCGATGCGACGAGCCCGTGGGTGATGGCGGCGTGGCGTTCGCGGACGCGGGTGGTGGTCTTGGCGTTCTCCACGAGCAAGTCGTCGTAGGCGGCGGTGAGAAAGGCGCTGGCCACGAGGCGGGCAGTCTCGTTGGCCGCGGCCTTGACCTGCTGGAACGAGGCGCGGGCATCGCTGCGCGCTGCGCCGACGAGGCTGGGCGTCTGCCAGAAGTCGAAGGCCGTCCAGCGCAGGGCCGCGGAGGCATCGAGTTGCCGGTGTTGGCCGCGGTAGATGACGTCCGGGCCTGGCGGCGTCGGCGTGGGCGAGGCGGTGCGCGACCATGTTTGACCGAGGGAGCCTTGGCCCGAGAGGCTCGGGAGGTAGCCGGCGAGGGCGGCATCGGCGCTGGCATCGGCGGCGCGTGCGCGGGCCCGTGCAGCCTGGATTTCGGCCCCGCGGGTGCGGGCCAGCGCCAAGGCTCCGGGCAACGTCAGCGCGTAGCCGTCCTGCGCGTGCACGGGCGCGGTCTGCGCCATCGAGAACGCGGTGAGAAGCGCGGCGTACCACGTCTTCGGTCTCATGCCGTGTGGGCCAATGCACGACGTTGGCCAACGCCGCGCGCCCGCATTTTGCGGCGTTTCGCCCGCGCGAAGTGTGCACTCGAGTGGACGGGCGAGCTCTCGCGAGGACGGTGCACGCTCTTCTTTCTCGCAAAAGACGGCGCGCCTACATGGCACCCGAGTTGCTGTTCGCATCGACGTGCAAGCGAACCCTTTGATCTTCTACGACGACGATCCGACCGTGGTCGCGTACTACGGCGACGACCCGACCATCGTCACCGACCAGGAGCCGACCATCGTCCTGACGCCGCCCGCGCTTGCGGAGTCTGCGCCGCAACCGCCGCAGCCTCCCCAAGCTCCCATGCCCTTGGTCGAGCCGCCAAAACGGGAGATCGCGTGGGCGCGTTTCATCACGCCCATCCTCTGCCTCGCCGGCACCGTGCTCGGATTCTCCGCGTGGTACCTCGAGCAGCCCCCATCGATTCCCACCCCACCGCCGGCGACGACGGCTCCAGCGCCGCCGCCGCCCGCTCCACCACCACCGCCACCGCCACCACCACCGACCCCGATCCCGATACCGGCGTCCGCCCCCGAACCGCCACCGCCGGAAGTCCCATCGGCCGCACCCGCACCCAAGCCACCGCCGCCGCATCGCCCGATGGCGCACACCGCGCCGGCGCCGAAAAAGACGCGGATCGTCATCGATGCCACCAGCGAGCTTACGCGAGCGGAAGAGGCTCTCGCGGCCAAGCTCGGAAACCACTGAGACTTCGTCTATCGTAAAGCCCAGCGTGTCCGACGATCCCACCATCGAATACCAAGGCCGAACCTCCGAGTTGTTCGCCACGGCGCACGCGCGGGTCGCCGGCTCGTCCGAGCCGCCCGTCAAGCTCGAGAGCACCCTCGTCATCGGCAGCGGTGCCGGCGCCACCCTTCGCCTCACCGATCCGCTCGTGTCGAGGGTCCACGCCCAACTCGAGCTCGAGGCCGACGGCGTCTGGGTGCGCGATCTCGGAAGCCGCAATGGCACCTTCGTCGAGGGCGTCCGCGTCGGACTCGCCCGCGTGCCCGCCGGCGGCACCGTCGTTCTCGGGCACACCCGCATCGCCATCGACGTCGATCACGAGGCTCGCCCGCTCTGGCCCACGGATCGCTTCGGCCCCTTGCTCGGCGGCAGCGCCAAGATGCGCGAGCTCTTTCACCGCCTCGTGCGCGTGGCCAACTCCGATGCGGTCGCCCTCATCCACGGCGAGACCGGCACCGGCAAAGAGCTCGTCGCGCGCGCCATCCACGAAGCCTCCGCCCGCGCCAAGCGCCCCTTCGTCGTCGTCGACTGCGGCGCGATGCCGGGCAACCTGCTCGAGTCGGAGCTTTTCGGCCACGCCAAAGGCGCCTTCACCGGCGCCGTCTCCACGCACCTCGGTGCGGTGGAAGTCGCCGCCGAGGGCACCATCTTCCTCGACGAGGTCGGCGAACTCCCGCTCGACGTGCAGCCCAAGCTCCTTCGCGCCCTCGAGAGCCACACGTTCCGCCGCATCGGCGAGACCAACTACCGCCCCATCCGGGCGCGCTTTCTCACCGCCACGCACCGCAACCTCGCGAGCATGGTCAACGAAGGCACCTTCCGCGAGGACCTCTTCTTCCGACTCAACGTCCTCCCTATCGCGATCCCGCCGCTCCGCGAGCGTCGCGAGGACATTCCCCTCATCGTCCAGGAGATGCTGCGCGCCCGCGGAGCCCCGCCGCTCGACATCCCGATGACCGAGCTCTCCGCCCGCGCGTGGCCCGGCAACGTGCGCGAGTTGCGCAGCTTCGTCGAGCGCGCCATCACCCTCGGCACGGAGGAGGCCCTGGCCATCAGCGCCGCCTCCGCACCCAGAGCTACGAGCCCGGCATCGACCTCAGGCGACGCATTTCCCCCCGTCGACGTCGCGCGCCCCTTCAAGGAGATCCGCGATGCCTGGATCGACCATCTCGAGCGCACCTACGTCACCTCCGCGCTCGCGCACCACGGTGGTAACGTCACGGCTGTAGCCGAAACGGCGGGACTCGCGCGCAGTTATGTCCATCGCCTCATTCGGAAGCACGGACTCGATCGATAGGCTGTCGTCGGCCTCCAGCATCGTCTCAATGCTCGCCTCGAGCGCCTCGGCCATCGCCTCCGCGGAAGCCCATCGCCGGGCAGCTTCCTTCGCGAGCGCGCGATCGATCACCGTGCAGAAACGCCGGCTCAAGTCCGGCCGGAGCCTTCGCAGCGGGAGGGTCGGCCGCATCGAGCACGCGAACATTGCCGCATCCACGCCCGCCGCCTCGTAAGGCCGCTGCCCCGTGAGCGCGTAGTACAGCGACGCGCCCAGCGAATACACATCGGCGCGCGCGTCCACGTGAAGGCCGAGTCCCTGCTCCGGGGCCATGTACTGCCACGTCCCCAGGGCGGTGCTCACCTTGGTGAGCTCGGGCTCCTTCTTGTTCACCCGCTTCACCAGGCCGAAATCGAGCAACTTGGCAAACGGCTCCGGGCAGCCCGCCAAGAGGAAAATATTGTCCGGCTTCACATCGCGGTGCACGAGCCCCGCGCGGTGCACCGCCTCGAGCGCGTTCAAGAGCTGCACGCCCACCCGCGCCATGTGCACGGGATGGGCAGCACCATCGCGGCGCAGCACACTGCCCAAGGTGCGACCACGCAAAAGCTCCATGGCCAAAAACGGCTGCTTCGCATCCAGCACGAGATCGAAGACGCGCACCACGTGCGGATGATCGATGACGCCCATCGCGTGCGCCTCGCGCCGCAGCCGCTCGAGGAACGCCGCACTGGCCGCAAAGTCGGCCAGCATCACCTTGAGCGCCACCGGCCTGCCGTTGTGCACGGCCACGCCGGCGTAGACCGCCCCCATCCCACCTTGGCCGAGCAACCCACCAATTCGATACTGGTTCGCCAACAGCGTGCCTGGTTCCATGGCTGACCAACCATCGCAATGGTCACGCCATAGGCCAGGGCCCCGCGCACCGTCCGGCCTCCTCGACGAGTTGTTCAAGGTCTTGAACAACTTGTTCAAAGGCCCGTACGAACCGCCGAGCGCCCTCCGACGGGCGCGATCCAGGCACCGCGCGCGAATGGACCAGACCCGTCCAGGGGGGCTAGGTGCCAGCCGCTAGCCGAGCTTGACCTCGTAGTCCTCGATGACGGGGTTGGCGAGCATCTCGTCGGACATCTTCGCGAGGCGCGCCGTCAGGTCCTTGGGGTCCTTGGAGTGGGCTTCGTCGATTTCGATTTCGACGATTTTGCCGATGCGCACGTTCTTGACGCCCTCGAAACCGAGCGTGCCCAGGGCACGTCGCACTGCATCGCCCTGCGGATCGAGAACCTCGGCCTTGAGCCTCACCACGACGGTCGCCTTCATGTCATCTCTCCGTGTTCTTCCTACAGACCCAAATTTTTGCGAATACGGGCGATCGGTTCGTCGGTGTCAGGTACGAAGGTCTCGCCGGTGATGCGTTCGTACGCGCTGATATAGCGCTTTGCGGCGCCCGCGCGCACGTCGTCCGGAAGCGGGGGCGGCGGTCCGTCGTAGTTGTAGCCGAGGCCCGTGTAGTAATGGCGCACGAAGTCCTTGTCGAAGGGCGCGGGATCCTCGCCTCGGGCGAAGCGCTCTTCGTAGGTGTCGGCCATCCAGAAGCGCGACGAGTCCGGCGTGTGAATCTCGTCGATGAGCACGATGCGACCGTCCTTGGTCTTGCCCATCTCGTACTTGGTGTCGGCCAGGATGAGGCCGCGCGCCGCAGCGAGCTTCGCGCCCGCCTCGAACAGTCGCATGGCCATGGCCGCCGCCGTGTCGAACTCCTCGGCTGTGACTTTGCCCTGAGCGAGGATCTCCTCGCGCGACATCGTCACGTCGTGCTCGCCGATGGGAGCCTTCGTGGCCGGCGTGAGGATGGGCGCGGCCAGGCGCTGGTTCTTGCGCAGACCCTCCGGCAGCGGGTGCCCGGCAAAGACGCGGGCGCCCTTCTGGTAGTGCGTCCACGCGCTGGTCCCCGTCGAACCGGTGATGTACGCACGGACGACCATTTCGACGAGAAGCGGCTCGCACTCCACGCACTCGAGCACGTTGGGATCGGGCACGCTCAAGAGGTGGTTGTCGGCGATCGAGCGCGTCTGCTCGAACCACCACGCCGCCAGCCGATTGAGCACCTGGCCTTTGAACGGGATGGTGCCCAGCACGTGGTCGAACGCACTGATCCGGTCCGTCACCACGATGTACCGGCGCCCGTCGGCGGTGGTGTAGTTGTCGCGGACTTTGCCCTCGTACCTGCGGCCCAGCGACGGAAAATCCGTCCCACCCAGCGCACGCCCGAGCCCCACTTGGATGGCCTGGTCGAGCTTTTCCTCGTTCGACATGCCCCCCGTCCTACTCCCCAACGCGCCGCGCCGGAAGCCGTTTCATAGCATTCCGCGCAAAATCCGCCGAACTGTGGCGGACTCGCCCGTCTCACGGGGAACTCAGCGAGCCTGGTAGAGCATCTTCGCCGAGGCCGCCCACACCGAGCCATCCGACGCGATGGCAGGGTACGTCGTGAGCGCCTCGTTGGCGCGGAACGACTGCCGAATCGTCCCATCGGGCGCCACGATTTGCAATTCACTGCCGCGCACGACGGCCAGAGTGCCGTCCGCAAACGCCGTCGCGCGAAGCGGGACATTGGACTGCGCCGACCAAAGCAGCTTTCCATCGAGATCGAACGCCGCAATGCCGCCGCCCACGAGGTAGACGCGGCCATTGCCATCGATGGGCGGCTGCTTGGCGAGAAACGCGGCGTTCGCGCTCCACGCCAGCGACCCATCGGGCCGCCGCGCCTCGAGCCGGGAGGAGGTGATCGAGGCACTTCGATCCGCAACGAGCTTTCCGGCATCGCCACCGCCGTAAAGGACCATGGCGTACGGCGGGACGATGCTCAGATCCGTCGCGTTGGGCGGGATGGCCGCGTCGAGGGTGAGCACGCCGTATTTGCGTTCGTCGCCCTGCGGTAGAAGCACGACGAGTCGTCCGCTGGGCAAGGCCATCACGGTGTGGCCGGCAGCATCGATGGCGCCAACACCTGCGCCCTCGACCGAGTACTGCCATCCAAGATGGCGAAGGCGATCGGCATCATAGGGTCGATTCAGCTCCGCCATCATGTAGTCGGGTACGGTGGGATGATCCGGCGTCTGCCCTGCGGGCGTCACGATAAGGCTTCGTGCCTCTCCATTTACAACGCTGCGGGCCAGCGACTCGCCATATGGATTGAGATGTCCCCCCGCCCATTCCTTGTCCGGCTCACCCGCCCATGAGTAGCCCAGGACATCGAGGTAGTACCGATCATCATGCGCGAGAACGTGAGCTCCGGCGGATATGGTGGGACCGCCGGAATCTAGCTTGCCGGTTGCGGACCGCACGTCGAGTCCTCCGCCGTTCGCGCCGGGCCGTTCTAGGACGATGTTCTTGCCTCCGGGAGGCAAGTTGATGACCCGCGGAGGCTGGTGACCAAGGGGGCCGTCGTCAATCGGCGCGAAAAGAGCCAGCTCTTCATATCTCCGCGATCGCGCCGCTACGCGCCCGCTTCGGGTGCTCGATGCCTGCACGCATTCCGAGCTCCGTGTCTCGAAGCGCGAGAAGGTCAGATTCGGAGACGGAACCAGCTTGTACATCGGGGCCTCCTTGGATTCTCCACACGCCCGCGAGGAGCAAGCTAGTGCAAGCGCACTGAAGATAAGAAAGGTGAGCATGGATCGCATGGGTGGCACACCCTAGAGGGGCACGATGGTCCTCGCTCCGGGAGGGTCGCCGAGCTCGCGGTCCACGAGAGTTGCGATGTTGACGAAATCCGACACGACCATCGGTGCCGTGTTGGCGATGGGCGGAGCGCCCGGCGTGGGAGCCGGTGCACTCGTCGACACCCCGAGAATGGCACGAAGAACGCACATCGCATTGAAATGCGACATATCCAAATCCGCCGAACTGCCGATCCTTCCGCTCGCAAACGGATTCGATGGAGTGGGGGACTTGCTCGAGATGACGAGCTTCAAATCGTCGGACGTGAGGGGCGCGATTCCGATGTCGCAATGGGGTTGGATCAAGATGGCGATGCGCGAAAGTTTACTACCTCCCTTCAGTGCGAACCGCACCCGCTCGCGATGATTGGCATCGTAGAGTTCCACGATGAAGTCCTTCGAGATGGTCCTCCATTGGTCGCCTGGCGCGATGGAGTTGTCGAAACGAAATCGTATGCGGGATCGAACGATGAGAAGAGCATCGAACTGATCTTGTTTGAGAAGTGTTGGTCCGGGTGATACGGGCGCACCGAGGGGAACGGGCAGAGCGAACATGGCTTGGGTGACGCCCTCGTCTTGCCCCACGGGAAAAAGAGCGCAATCTCCAAGTCCTCCAGGGATCCGCTTGCCATGAAACACTGGCGTGTAGGGGTGCCGGTGCTCATCGAGTGCGCGCACATATTCGACGCCACTCACACCGAGTGTCTCATGACGCATGAGAAACGGAGCTCCGGAAATTCCGCCGTTTGCGGTGAACTCCGAGGCTTCGTTGAGCGCCTCGATGTGGTGCCAATAGTGACGTAACCGGGGCAGCCGATTGCTTTTCATGATGGCATCACCATCACCGTAGAAGGGCCGATAGTCAGTCGGCATCCCTTCCGCAGGAGGCGAGTAGCCCGACACCCGCGGATCGCTCGGACCTGGAATCGTCTTGTCGATGTCGTGCGGGTTGAGCGACTCCCCATATTCATCCGGCAAGCCGAGGGCATGGCCAAACTCGTGCGCGAGCGTATGCCACGCGGCCGAGACGCCATCCGAGTCCTGGCCCGTTCCGGCGCCCCCGCCAACGTCTGTCTTGAGGCTGCCGTCGTAGTACTCCATCACGCCGGAGTCCACGCCCCGCCACCATGGGTCTCCGGTATTCGACCGCGTTCCGCCAGATTTCAATTTGATCTCCAGCTGCTCGTCCGAGCTCGTCTGTCCAAAGTAGGCACGCACCCGGATCACTTTGTCGCGTTTCGCGGGATCCTTCGAGACGATCCGATATTCCTTCGTCGGCCCCGGCACGCCTGGGCTTCCCTGGCTCCAACGCTCCGCCGCTTTCGTCAGCATCAGGTAGAAGTCATCCACGACGTTTGGGGGGAACTCGCCTTCTTTGATCTGGCAAGAGATGAAGAGGAGCATGTGCATCAGAGGCTGTCCGGCCAGCGGATCTTTGACGTCCGGCACATCGATCAAATGAATCTCGTAGGCGCCGCACTTCTCGATGTACGGATTGCCCTTTTTCCGTCCGTAGTCCACGAAACGGTGCGCGTTCTGGATCGCAGCGCGTGCGCCGATCATGGGCGTGCGACCAAGTTCGCCCATCACGCGATCGTCGCGAAGATCGTAGAGCTTGCCCTCCATGTGGACGAGACGCGTCGTCTGCTCGATGCCCCGCTTGCCGTGGCCGGGCTTCGCTTTGCCGATCCGAAAGGCCTTGTCCGAATAGAGGAATCCCTTGTCGAGCGCCGTGTCCGATAGGTGTGGTCGCGTGGCCACGGGGTCGAGCAGCTTCAAAAAATGATCGAACAGCGCGGGGCGCCCGTTGTCGAGGTCGCGCACCGTCCTGTCCGGGTTGCAGAGCTGCACGTCATCGAGGTGAAACTCCACAGTCACGTCTGTCACGCCATCCGAGACCAGCTTTCGCGCAATGCTGCTCCAGTGGCGCTCATAATCCTTGCCGCCCACATTCGCTTTGCAGCGATGCCCGAGAGAATGCCACACCACGGGAAGCAGATTCCGCACCTCGCGGTCCGGTGGAGCGGCGCCCGTTGCCGTGAGGCGCGTGTCCTTCGCACCCCCGGTCGGTTCGGGTGCCGAGAGATCGACGCGCGTATCCGGCGGCGCGTGAAATTGGAAGTGAATGCCCGCCCAGCGCGTCTTGTCCATCTCGAGCAGCATCCGAGCCGCGCCATCTCCATTCTTCACCGCGGCACCACGGCCCACCTTCTCGACAAGGCTGTCGGGCATCGCCGGAACCGCGTCGACGAAGAGGCCCGGGGGAAGGGGAGCCTCCTTGCCGCGGGTCCAGTCGGCGAACATGTACTTCACCGTCGCGCGCACCCAGTTGAAGTCGATGGCGATCTCCCAAGGCTTCGCCGGCGATCCGTATGCCTTGCTCAGCACGTCTTCGCGGGTCAGTTCCCCGCTCTCCCGCGAGCTGGCGCGCGCCCTGGCAGGCCAGTCCTTGAAGCCTCCTCCGCGCTTGGCTTTGCGACGCGTGGTCCACGCCGGGATGCGATAGAGATTGCGAGGATCGATCTTCGTCCTGTCGGGCTGCGGTGACGCCCAAATGCCCGTATCGAGGTCGATCCACGCCTCGTGGTTGACGAGGAAGTATTCTCGAACATCCGCAGGCTCTGGGACGAAGCCGAGTACGAGCGCGTTGTTGCCGTGATCGGTCACGTCATTGATCACGCAGATTCCCGTTTTCACATCGCTTGGCCGGCTTGCGGAGATGACCTTGCCATCCAGATCCATGAGCAACCAATGATGCGGCGGCAGCTCCGTATCGGCGCCCGTCACCGGATGCACGAAGGTCGCATGAATGATGTAGAGGGGGATCCCGAGTCCGACGGTGGGCGTGATCCCCGTGCGCCCGAAGCTCGCAGGCACGAATTCGGCTTCGGCGACGCTCACGCGTTCCCCTCCCGGGTGCCACCGTCGTGTGCGGGGGGAGGCTCGGACGGGGCGGCGTGGGATGAATCGGTATTCGCGTCGAACGCGTCGTCCGCTGCGTGCATGGCGGAGATCATCTTCGCGATTTCACCGTGGTCGGCTTCGAGCGAGCCCGGAACGATGAGATGCGGGAGTTGGTCATAAGGCGTGTAGTCGAAGAGCACGTTCGGTTTACCGTCGGCTAGATACGACAGGCGGTATTGGTGGCTTTTCTTCAAGTCTTTGAACTCGATCTCGCACGCGAATTCGCCAAGCGGCCGCGCTTTGCTGGCCAACGGGTGCTTCATGCGGATGCTTCCGTCGTCGCTCTCGAGCACGAAAACGTGGGGCATCTTCTTCGCGTCGTCCATGGTGACCGGCACGTGAACGAGAACGTCATGCGTGTCCTTCTCCTCGACGGGTGACGGCGGAGGTTTACTCGGCAGCTTTTCCTCCGGCTCCGGAAAGGGCCAAGGCACCTCGTAGCGTTCGATGTTGAGAACACCGGCTTCGAGCGCCTCATCGAGTACCCGGCTCAGCTCTGCTCGAAACCCGCGGAGTCGCCTATGCGGATCCGTCGTGGGGCGAGGCAACACCTCGCACAGGTGCGTCCCTGTCAGCGCATCGTAAATCGATAGAAGATCGCTCGCGGTCTCGTCGCACAAGGCCCGCGAATCGTCGAACGTGAATTGGATGATGTGAAAAAGAGACTCTTCGGATGAATCCAACACGGAATTAAGGTTCTTCGATGTTCGTTCGCCGACGGGCACGATTTCGAAGCGCCAATCTCGTAGAAAGCGGTCGGTGATGAGCCAGACCTCCCCAAAACCGTAGCGCACGCGAAGACGTTAGCTGTCTTCCTTGGCGGCCAGCAAGTTCGGACTTTCTTGCAACGTCGCGACAAAGTCTCCCATGCTACGGGCCATGACCACCGCGTTGGATGCGAGGGATTCGCTTTTCGGACTCGTGCACGAAGATGTGCAATACAAGCTGACGATTGCGAAGGACGCGAAGTCCAATAAGGACGCGCCATCGGTGCGTGTCGCATCTTTTCGAGCGGTCGAGAGCCTTTCGGAACTATTTACCTACAAGATTCTCGTGGGCACCGAGCCCGATTCCGTTGCGGAACTCGAAAATGGGCTCGGTCGTGAGGCCACATTTGCGATCGAGGAGGATGGTCGCGTTGCACGGGTCGTTCACGGAATCATCACCGATGTGATGCCCGACGGGGCGTTCATCGGCAAGAACCAAGCTCGCGTCCTCCTCGTGCTCGAGCCGACCATGGCCAATCTCCGGCACAGCGGCGGATTTCGAATCTTCCAAAATATGCCGATTAACGAAATCGTGGAGGAGATCTGCAAAACCGAACAGATCGAATGCTTCTGGAATGTCCTCGGTGTCCCGCCCAAGCGTGAATATTGCACTCAGCTCGACGAAAGCGATTTGGAATTCATCAAACGCATTGCGAGCGAAGAGGGAATGCATTTCTACTTTCAACACGACGAGGCGAAGACGAAGCTCGTATTTGCCAACGATCCTGGTGGCTACCAAGACATCGACGAGAAAGCCAATCAGGGTGGCAAGCACGCTCCGTTCACCATCTCGTTCAACGACACGGGCGGCGCCGTATCAGGAGAACACGTGCGCAGCATTCGGCGCATGCAGAGTGTGCGCGTTGGCGCATTCGAACATCGCGATTACGACCCATTGTCGAAGATGTCGGGCATGGGAACGGTGACAATCATCGAGCGAGCGGAAACCGAAGGCGAAGAGACGCCTGCCAATTCCCACAAGAGGGAAGTACGAGACTACCCGGGCCGCTTCACGGACCAACAAATCGCGAAGGAGCTCGCCAAGCGGCGTTTGGACGAACTGAGGTCCGACGCCGCCGTGATCGCGGGCACCGCCTCCTCGCATCGCCTCACGGCCGGAAAGACCTTCACCCTCGAAGGCCACCGTGAAGATGGCTTCAATCAGAAGCTCCTCGTGACGCACGTCCGCCTGGACGGCGCCGTCCAGGGCGCCTCGCGCGACGCAGGCGGATTCCGCGCGAGCACCGGCTTCACCTCCTTTTCGGCGGTCCCGGCGAAAGCCACCATTCACCCGAAACGCATGCAGAAGCCCCCGAGCCGCCTGCAGAGCGCCCGTGTCGTCGGGCCAAAGGACGGCGATCCCCACATCGACGAGCACGGGCGCATCAAAGTGCGCTTCTTCTGGGACCGACTCCCCGAGTCCAACAAAGACAGCTCGTGCTGGATCCGCATGATGACGCCCGTCGCCCATCGCGATGAAGGCTTTTGGCAAGTCCACAAAGTCGGATCCGAAGTCCTCGTCGACTTCATCGATGGCGACATCGATCGCCCGGTCATCCTCGGAGCCATTTACAACAAGGTCCAAGTCCAGCCGAACCCCTTGCCGGTCGAAGTGGCCAAGAGCACCTGGAAGACCCGGAGCATCCCCGGCAACGCTGGTTTCAACGAAATCACGCAGGACAACTCCGCGGGCAAAGAGGAAATCTACCTCCACGCCCAGAAAAACCTCCGCGAAGTCGTGCTCGCGAACCACAAGGAGACCATCGGCGCGAACCAGAGCTCGACGATCGGAGCCAATCGCTCCGCCACCATCGGCGCAAACGAGACAGTCACCATCGCGGGCAAGCGCACCGAGAGGGTCACCACGGGCGAAGACGTGTTCATTAGAGCCGGCCGCACGCACACGATCGAAACGGGCGACGACATGCTCGTCGTGAAAGAAGGGAATCGCACGGTCGACGTGCAGCAGGGCAAACTCATCGTGAAGGTGAAGCAGCTTCGCGACGAGACCATCGAGGCGGGAGAAAAAGTCGTCATCAAAAGCGGCCGCACGCACACGATTCAAACCGGTGATGACAATCTCGAAGTGACGACGGGAAGTCGAAAAATCGGAGTGAAGGCCGGCAACCACACGCGCGAAGTCGCCGAAGTTGACAAGACGAAGGCCAAGAAGATCGAACTCGAGGCTGCAGAGGAGATCATCATCAAATGTGGTGATGCATCGATCTCACTGAAGAAGGATGGGACGATCAAACTGGAGGGGACGAGCGAGATTTTCGCGAAGGTGGTGGCGAGTAGTCTCAAGCTCGAACCCGCGAAAGCGACCTTGAATGGCGGTCCCGAGGCCGAGGTTCTAGGTGGAGAGGTGAAGGTCAATGCCTAGAGCTATTTGTCCACACGCATTGTGACATAGATGTAAATGCCCAGTCGGCCGCGACGAAGCACGACGGTTGCGTGTTGTCCCTTATCGATCGAGCCGGGCGCATATCCCGTCAGCCCCGCGAGTGTCTCGGGTGCTTCGACCAAGAATTTGGATCCTACCCTCCCCCTCGCGACCACTACCACACGGCATGGTTGTTCGTACCCGGGATACGCCGCACCGTTGGCGAAGTACGTTACGCCCATCGCAAATGTGCCACCGCACAACAGCGCTCCCAGACCCAGTCCGATCAGCTGACGAGGCGCGGTGCCAAAAGCAAGACACACGATCGCGACGCTGACCGCGAGCACAACACCGACGGCTAAACCGATCAGTACCGCGATCCACGGCCGCAACATGGGCCAGAAGTGATCACCTGCAAAATAGAATACCAATCCAACGAAGAACGCGACGGCCTCGATCCCATAAACCACCTTCAGTGTGTCCATGAGACCGCGTGGCGAATTTTTGCGAATTTTCCTGGCCCTACGGGAAGAGATGTCCGGTGTTGGGCGACCCACACCACACAAACGAGATCCCGATCGGGATGGATCTCTACCGTGCGGATCTCCGGTGTAAGCTCCGCCACCGGTTCGTCTGGCATTTGAAGCGCAATCCTTGGCATCTCCTCCGCGAGTGCAAAACGCCACAACGGTTGTCGCGGATGCAAATGTAGAAGTTCGACCGCGCTGCCCGGCCAGATTCGCGACAACTGCATACCCAAGGCCGCACCTTGCGCAGCCCCTAGGTCGAGTCGTTGTGCCACGGTGCTGTCAGGTGCCACGACATCGGGTGAGCGTACGATGCCCGCCCGCACCTCGAGAAAGTTCGACGGTGCAAACTCCGCATCATCGTAGACCAACGGCGGTAGGCCCAGCATGGCGGTGCGAGGAAAATAATTGTAAGAGAGCCATCCGACCCCAGCGACTGGGGGACCCGCCGGCCAGCGCGTGAATGTTCCGACGCACAACGTTTCAGGCGTCAATAACCACGTTGGCACTTCGAGATTCGGTAGACGACATGCTTCGAGTGCGTCGGATGTAGCTTCAGTGACATACCCGCGACCTGCCGGATTCCGAGGATAGGCAAAGAGCCCGTAACGCGGGTCGTAGGCGCCCCCTGCGGCCTCGGTGATCTCACGGGTAGGGTCTCCGTGTCGCGCGAGTGCCACCAGATCGGCGCCGCCGTAGCCCGCTGTCCAGTCGAGGGCTACGGTTTCGACCACCGCGGGCGGTGAAAATTGGACGCGACCGCTGTAATCGAGACGGCATTGCCGATCGCCGAAGATCCGCAGCCGGCGATCGAGCTCACCCAGGCGTACGTGCGCGTCGAAAATCGTGGCGCGCCCGTTGGGTGCGTACGCATGTCCGGTCACGATCACGTCGGCGCGTCTGCGATTGAGAACGAGATCGCTGTCGTGTACGAGCACCGAAGAGTCCTCGGTAAACTGCGGCTCCTCGACCAGTGCGAATTGTTCATCCGCCGGCACACATCGATCCGCCTGAACCACGTACGTCCGCTTGGCGATGACACCCACCCACCAGCCCCCCTCTGGGTGGGCCGTGACTGTGATTCCCGAGAGTCGTCCCGTGGTGGCCAATGCCTGATTCTTTCCTTCGTGGTTGGGGACCGTGGTGCGGTCAGCGGCCGGTCGGAGATGGGGATACGTAATCGTTGATCGCGTCGTTGGCCCCACCGCTCCAGCTCCCGCCGGGCGTGTAGCTTCCGGAATACCCCAACGGCGATCCGACCCCGAATGTGCTCAAGAGATACGAGGCCACTGCCGGGATCGCATTAGGCGCGCTCGTCCAGAATTCACGTGCCTCGGTGCTAAGCCAGTAGGCCGCTGTGCGGACGAAGCTTGGGGAGACAAACCCCATCCTAGAAATGCTTCGAAGCACGCCGCTCGTGCACCCGGACAAGCCCTTCTGCATCGCATTGCTAAGAGCGGACCCTCCGAAACTGAGAACACCGTTCAAGACCCAGACATATGCGCTGTCGAAGAGCATCGCCAAGGCACCGCCGAGGGCGTCCATTCCCGTAAATCCAGCGCGTACGGTATTGAAGCTCGCAATACAGATGCTGGTTGGAGCTGGTGGAATCGGAAAATCTTGGCAATCGAGTTGAAGGTTGAGCCCGACCCAAGGGATGAGCGAGACGGCCATGCGCCCCGTCGGAATCTTCACCGTACCGGCTGCAAACTCCGCCTTGTTGCCCGCACCGGCCCAAATGAGTGGAAGCAGTGCATTGGGCCAGAAGTGGTAGACGCCTGGACCGATGTCGTGTTGTCGACCGAGTGCGCGCCCCCAACCGGCGGAGACGGTCGGTGCTTTCTTGCTCGCGCCCGTGAAGCTCCACCCAATGCAATACGCCACCACATGGGGCGCGAACGGCAATACCGGCACAAATGGCGGAGCGGTGCGGTGAAAATCGCAACCTGCCACCATCTGCACCGAATTGAGAACCTTGTTAGGAGATCCGGGCATTCGTCACCCCCTGGGTCATGGCGCGTGTGCCACTTTGCAGGCCCACGCTGATCACGCGTCGATCGCCTCGACGAAACGTGTACTCGAATCGTGCTCGATACGTGATTGTGAGACGGCCTAAATCCGCCCACACGAACACTCCGTCGAGCACTCCCCCGGCCTGCATCGAGGTGTCAGCAACGCGTACGTCGACGGAGACCGAATCGCGAGGAATTTCCAGCCAGAGATCATGCGCGCGCAGGCCCGTGATGCATATGTGCTCACCTTGAACGATCTTCGGTAATATCAATTCAGGGTGAGCCTGATTGTAAAGGCGTGCGCGTAGGCGTGGAATCGACAGCGTCTTGCCGCCGTCGCGTGGTTCGATGCCTTCTCGTGCGCGTAGGCCCCAGAACATGGGGTATGGCGCCCAGCCAGCCACTGTAGGACGTTCTTCCCATGTGCGGATCAGCGGATTGCGCGCCGATTCGATATTGGGAAGCGGATTGCCTTCCGCCTGTGCTGCCGTGAAGTAGTATCCGCGACCCTCGGGGTTATCGGGCCATGCGGCCATCTCGTGATTGAACTCGGCCTTTCCGCCGTACGCGTACTGGTATCCGAGTGGCAGCTCCGAGAAAGGGGTGGGCGAAGACGGCACGAGGCTACCGTTGGCTCGGATCCACCGTCGCTCACCGAAGGCGAGCAGCTGATGCCGAAAGGTCCCCACCATCAAAAAAAGGGCCACGTGCGGCACCGGCTGCACGCGCCGAATGGTGCCGAGCACGCATAGATCCGCGCCCTCTTTGGAGACGAAGTGGTCGGTGTGAAAGACGCCAAATGAAGTGTCCAACCTGTCCGCTACGATTGGTAGCTGCTCGGCCGTAGGAACGAGTGAGCCGTCGGGGGCGGCTTCGTACGTAGCCTTGACGATGACGGTCGCGCGCACTCGACCATCGTCGACGTCGAGGGGAAGATAACGCGCGGCGAACGGCGTATGGTTCATGAACTCCATCGTGTCCGTGCCAGTTCTCCGCTAACTTGGCTGCAAAGGTTCGTTGGACAGTAAAGCGTTCAGCAGCTCCACGTCTCCTGTCTGATCTTCGCGTGCAAGCAGTTGCTCGGGGCCGGTGCGTACCGGTACCCAGGGTGGAATGGGCGGTTCGCGGTCGCAGTTGAGAAGCACCTGTTCACCGAGCAGCTGCACGTCGTCGTTGGCGCGAACGGTCACGTTGCCGACATGTGCCTTCATTTCGAGTGCCGACGCAGCGATGTTCATGTCACTGCCAGCGCGCAGAGCGATCGCCTCGCGAGCGTCGACGGTGAAATTCTTGCAATGAACCGCCACTTCGTCGGTCGCATCCAATTCGATCGTGCGAGCCCGTACTCGCACGGTGGGGCCAGCATCGGTGACTACGATATCGATTTCGAGATCGTTGCGGCCCGATGCCGCGTTCACAACTCGCAGTTGTGCGCCACCCCCTTGAGGCACGAGTTCGATCGTGTGCTTCAGCCCAAGGGGGAGCGTATGCGGCGACGTCGCGACGCCGAGGCTTTTTGCGGTGCTTTTCTTGCGCATCGTATCGTCGAGATCAGGAGGATGGTTGCTTTCGAAAAAGCCGCGGTAACCGCGCTAGGCCATCTAGGAGTATCGTTCGAAATGAGACGACGCCATCCTGATTCGATTTTTCTCAACGAAGATGACGACGCGACACTTACATCGTGACGCATCCGTTGAAGGATTCTCGCGACGTAGCGATAATTCACGTTATCGGTCGGTTTGACTCGAAGTAAGAGAGCGTATGACCTTACGCAAAATGGCAACGAATCTGCGTCGGAACGTGCCAATTGCAAAATGCAATATAACACCCAATTAAGGTGTTTTTGCGGGAGCGCCTACGACGAGATCGTCGATCTCACATCGTCAACGGTGCGGGCATGAAGAGCAGCACGAACATCGCCAACGTGATGACGGCAATCGCCGCGCGTACGCGGTCGAGGGGCTCTGCGCTCGTGACGGGATGATCGAACAGCGCGTGGCGGCGGAGCACGCCCCAGCGGACGTCCATTGCGAGAAACAACCCGAGTCCGACGAACCACCCGAACCAGAGGAGCGTACCCTTTACGCCGGTGAGGTCTTGGCCCAGCATCGCGATCACCACCAGGCCCACGACGGCGAGGATGCGGGTGCGCAGGGTCATCGCGTCGGGGGAACGGGCGTGGCGTTGGCTCGAGAGGGTGCCGAGTACGGCCATGAACTCGAATAGAGCGAGCCAAGGGATGGCGTTGGCCACGTGCTGGCCGATGCGGAAGAGCCCGAACCCGGCGCGCACGTCGCGCAAGGCGAAGCTTGCGAGGCTGACGAAGAAGAACGCCAACAGCGAGCGGTGCACGTAAGGCGCCACTTTGTCCTGGCGGGGGCCCAAGAGCGCATAGGCAATGTGTCCGCCATCGAGCTGGCCGATGGGCAGCAGGTTGATCATCGTGATGAACATGCCAATCCACGCTGCGTACGCGACCGGCGAGAGCTGCAGGTCCATCCCCGCCGGAACTGCGGGCCCGAAGAAGTAGTCCAGTGTCTTCAGCAGAATGGACTCGCCGAGCTGGCCTGCGTCCACCGTGTTGGCGACGAGTTGCGAATGTGCTGCACCCCATGCATATGCAGGGATCGCCACCACCAAGCCGGCCAGCGGACCCGATGCGCCAATGTCGAGCAGGGCACGGCGTGTGTCGATGTCCCCGCGCATGCGAATGACGGCGCCCATCGTGCCGAAGGGGGAGACGGGAAACGGCAGCGGGATGAAGAAGGGAAGCGAGGCGTCCACCTTGTGAAGACGCGCCGCGATGTAGTGGCCGAACTCGTGCGCGAGCAAGATGGCGAGCAAGGTCACCGTGAAGGGCCAGGCCATGGCCGCGCGTTCCGCCCACGTGGGGGCGTCGCTGAATACCTGCGTCCCTGTCCAGAAGACGCTCACGGCGGTGACGAGGAAGAGCCCGAGGTTCGTGCGCCACGCCAGGGGCCGTCGTTCGACGTGGGCCACCTCGCCCGTCGGCGTCGCCTCGCTGGGCCGATCACTATTCACGGAGTGCGTCACGGAGTGCGACGGCGAGTCGCTCGAGTTGGGGGGAGAGCCTTGCATCCAACGATCCGAGGTCGGTTTGAAGGGAGAGGGAGCCCGAAGCAAGCTCCGGGTTTTCGCGGATTTCCACGCATTCGGGTGGGAGCCCGAAAGCGCAAACGTTGGACCGAAGCTCCTCCACGTCGAGGGGGCAGGCCTCGATGACGACCCTTCGTGCGCCCCTCGCTTCGGCCAAGGCTGCCTGGGCCATATGCACGATACGATGGCGTTCCACGCGAAGCGTTGCGCCGATGAGGCGCTCGGCCAGCAGCACGGCAAGCGCGACCGTGCGATCCAAATCGTCCTCGGCCTGCCGCTCCTGCCGCGTGCGCAGCGCCAGGTAATGCGCCGCCAGCTCCGTTTCCACGTGGACCCGTGCCTCGTGGTAGGCGCGAGCCCGCGCGCGCTCCGTCACCTCCGCGGCCGCCTGGTGCGCGTCCACCAGCGGACGAGGAAGAACGCGGCCGCGCGCCGGATCGCCCACGTGCTGCCCAAAGGGCGTGGCCTTCTCCGCAGCTTCGCCGCGAATCACCGTCCCGCGCGCTAGATGGGCCATGGCTGCTCCATGCGCTCGAGATCGCGCAAGATCGATTGAATCGCGTCCGCCAAACGGCGCGCCCGCGCTTGTTTGCTCGAGTGGGCATCGAGCGCGAGCTCCCGCCGCACCTCGTCGCAGCTCGATCCGAGCGCGCGCGCAGCTTCCGGTTCCTCGAGCACGATGCAGGTTGCCAGGTAAGCCTTCTGCCAGGTCATGACGCTCGCCAGAGATCGCCGTCGAACGCGGCGGCGCCCTCGTAGGCGAGTTTATCCAAGTGCGCTTGCAGGCTCAAACGCGCGATCGGCCACAGGTGTACGGGCGTATCGTCGTAGGCGACCGCCACCAGGTCTTCCAACGAGGAGCCCTTCGCACCTGCCGCATCGAGCGCGGCCCGCACCTTGGACTCGCGCATGCCGCGGTGCACGATGTACTTGCGAAACAGCGCCGACGGCTCGTCGATGGGATCGCCGTGCGCCGGCAGCGCCAGCCGCGCACCCAGCGACTCCAGCCGCGCGAGCTGCTCCAGGTAGATGCGCATGTCGCCATCGCCGGGCGCAATCAAGATGGTCCCCACGCTCGCCACCATGTCGCCCACCACGACCGTGCCGTGCGTCTCTTCGTAAAGGCACACGTGCCCTGGCGCATGCCCGGGCGTATGCAGCACCTGCCATGCCTCGGGGATGGGCCCGTCGAGCACGATGCGGTCGCCATCGTCGAGCGCACGCGTCACGTGTGCGGCGAGATCCGGCTCGAGCAGCGCGGTGGTCTCGGGGTGCGCCCACACCGGCAGCGACAGCTCGTTCGCGAGCACCGCGAGGCCGCCCACGTGGTCTGCGTGATGATGCGTTGCGCAGATGGCCACCGCCCGCCGCCCTTGTGAGGCCAGCGCGCGCGCCCAATCGAGGAACGCGCGCTGTTCGTCGTCGTACGGCGTCGATGGCTCGACGAGAAGAACATCGCGCGAGCCCAGCGCGTAGCTGTTCGTGTGCGTCGCCGGCGGCAAAGTCGGCGTGCGCACGGGAAACAGATCCAGCGTGGCGGAGAGCTCGCGCGGGCGAATCACCGCTCGACGACCAGGGCCAAGGCCTCGCCGCCGCCGATGCAGATCGCCGCGCAGCCGCGCTTCTTGCCCTGGTCTTGCATCGCATGGAGCAACGTCGTCACGATGCGCGCGCCCGAAGCGCCGATGGGATGCCCGAGCGCCACCGCACCACCGCGCACGTTCACGCGCTGCGGGTCGAGGCCCAGTTGCTTGATGGTCACCATCGACACCACCGCGAAGGCCTCGTTGACCTCGTAGAGATCGATGTCGCTCGTCTTGAGCCCCGTGCGCTTGCACACCGCGTCGATGGCCTTGATGGGCGCCGTGGTGAACTGCGTCGGCTCGTGCGCCGCGGCGGCGTACCCGACGATGCGCGCCAGCGGCGTCAGGTTGTGCGCCTTCACGGCGGCTTCGCTGGCCAGCACGAGCGCGCTCGCGCCGTCGTTGATCGACGAAGCGTTGGCGGCCGTGATGGTGCCATCCTTCGAGAACGCCGGCCGGAGCGAGGCAAACTTGGACGGATCGCCCTTGGTCGGCCCCTCGTCGAGCTTCACCTCGAGCGCGTCGCCCTTCTTCTGCGGAACCTTGACCGGCGTGATCTCCTTGTCGAAGAGCCCCTCACGCTGGGCGGCGAGGGCGCGGCGGAAGCTCTCGCGTGCGTATTCGTCCTGCGCCTCGCGCGTGAAGCCGTGCTCCTTGGCGCACGAATCGCCGCAATTGCCCATGTGGATGTTGTTGTACGGATCCCACAGGCCGTCGAAGATCATTCCATCGACGATTTTTCCGTCGCCCATGCGGTACCCGCCGCGGGCCTTGTCGAGGTAGTAGGGCACATTTGACATCGATTCCATGCCGCCAGAAACCACGAGCTCGGCATCTCCGAGCGCCACGGTCTTGGCGCCAAGCACGATGGCTTGCAGGCCGGAGCCACAGACCTTGCCCACCGTGGTGGCCGGCACCGTGTTGGGGATCCCTGCATAAATCAGGGCTTGGCGTGCGGGCGCCTGGCCGATGCCGGCCGAGAGCACGTTGCCCATGAAGACTTCGCCGACCTGATCGGGGGCCACTTTGGCCTTCTCCAGGGCGCCTCGAATGGCGGTGGCGCCCAAATCCGGCGCGCGCAAGGCGGAGAGGCTGCCCAAAAAGGCCCCGATGGGGGTACGCGAAGCCGAAACGATGTAAACGGGCGCGGTCGTCGTCATGGGAAATCTCCTTGCGCCCTCGGTCTAGCACACCTCTGCGTACCGAACGGCCATTGAGGGGGTGACACGGCGGCGGACGTTGCTAGAGCCCCTCGCTGGGCTTAGTCTTCGAGAAGATACGGTGCCCCGTTCCATTCCTTGCCCTCACTGTGCACGCATGCACGACGAAGCTCTTCCCGTTTGCCCTATCACGGGAAGAAAAATGGCGGAGAGCACCACGTTCTCCTCGTCCTCCTCGTCGTCGTCCTCGTCACCGGCCAATCGCGGCACCATTTCCAATACGGGCGGCGGCTCGGACCGGCCTCCCACGGGAGAACGTCGGTTGATCGAACGCGGGGGCCGCAACCTGATCGGCAAGCGAATCGGTGGAAAGTACATCGTTCGCTCCGTCCTCGGTGAGGGCGGTATGGGTACGGTGTACGAGGCCGAGCACGTGGCCATCGGCCGCGCCGTCGCGGTGAAGGTGCTCCACCCTTCGCAGGCGCGCAAAAAGGTCAGCGTGAAGCGCTTCCACCACGAGGCGCGCGCGGCCGGCGCGATCGGCCATCCGAATATTTGCGAGGTGTACGATCTCGGCGAGCTGGAAGACGGCAGCCCGTACCTCGTGATGGAGCGCCTCGTCGGCGAGACCTTGGCCGATCGCATCTCGCGCGATGGCGTGCTGCCCTACGACGAGGTCCTCGATCTCATCACGCAGGTCCTCTCGGGCCTCATCGCCGCGCACGAGAAGGGCATCGTGCACCGCGACATCAAGCCGGAAAACGTGTTCCTCGCGCGACGGGTGGGCTGCGCGCCCATCGCGAAAATTTTGGACTTCGGCGTCTCCAAAATGCTGCCCTCCGGCGATCGCACGGAGGAGGAGCTGCACCTCACGCGCACCGGCATGGTCATGGGCACGCCGTTCTACATGTCGCCCGAGCAGGCGCGTGGCGATCGCGATCTCGATGCACGGGTCGATCTGTATGCGTGCGGCGTCATCATGTACGAGGCGCTCACCGCACGCCGTCCCTTCCTCGCGCCGAACTACAACGCGCTGCTTTTGCAGATCCTCACCACGTCTCCGCGGCCCATTCGGGAGCTGCGGCCCAACGTGCCCAACGACATCGAGCGCGTCGTGGAGAAGGCGATGCGCCGCTCCCGCGACGATCGGTACCGCAGCGCGGTGGATTTCCAGAGCGATCTCAAGGGGTTGCGAGACGATTACAGCGGTCCCACGCGGTTGCATCCCATCTCGCCCGAGTTGGTGGAGGCCGCGCGGCAGTCGTTTCTGCGCTCTCCGACCCCTGCCGCGTCGCGCCCTGTTCCCGTTCCTGTCGTTCCCGCTCCTGTTCCCGCGCCCGTCTACCAAGCCGTGACGCTGCCGCCTTCCGACGAGGAGCGACGCCTGGCCGCGCAGGCCGATGCGTTCGACGACATGCCCACCGAGATCCAGCGGACGGATTTTCGGCCGCGCCCCTACGACGATGACGACGAGGTGGCGGCCACGGAGGTGCGGCAGGATGCCATCGACATGATCCGCGCCGCGCGCACGGGTCAGCGGCGCGCGGCAGCTGCCGCCACGCCGCCGGTTGCCGAGGGTGAGGAGATCACCGTGAAGCTCGACAACCCGGACGACGTGACGGAAATCATGCGCGAGGCACGGGATCGCCTGCGCGGTTCCAAGACGCCGCGAAGGTAATCGCCCGCCCGCCGGCCAGCGCCAGCAACGCCAGCACGAGAAAGCGGCCCTGCGCCGAGGGAAGCAGCGCGAGGAGCGCCACGACGGTGGCACCACCCAGCGTGCGTCCCACCTGCATGAAACCGGTTACCGCCCCGCGTTTTGCCCATGGTACGCGGGACTGCGGGCCCACCAAGGTCGAGTTCGCGGTCGCGCCCAGGCCGAGCCCGACGATGCCGAGGGCGGCGAAGACGAACCACGTCGGCGCATGCATCCGCGCCGCGAGCGCCACGAGCAAGGTGCCCACGCCCGACAGCGAGATCCCCGCGCGCGAGACCGTCACGGCGCCGAGGCGCACGAGCACCTTCACACCGAGCGCCGAGCCAACGGCCCACGCCACCAGGAAGGGAATCAGCGCCACGCCGGCGAGAACGGCGCTCTCGTGCCGCTCGGTGGCGAACCAAAAGGGGACGTACGCGGGAATGGCATACATGAGTCCCCCGGCGAAGAGGCTTCCGATGGCGCCGGCGCGCACGACCGGATCCGCGAGCTCGGCGAAGGGGAGCAGGGGCGGTGTGCCCTGATCGTCGCGCAGGCCGCGCACCTCGCGCACGAGCATGATGCCGAAAACGACGGCCATCGCGAGCAGCACCACGCGCACGCCAAACCCGAAGGCGGCCTGGTCCTCCAAACCGAGGAGCATCGCCGAGGCGGCGAGCGCGAACAGAATGGCCCCGCGCACGTCGAGGTTCGCCTTCACGAAGCTCGTGAGCTCGCGCCACGAGCGCACGCGGAGCCCGCGGCCGGGCGGGTCGACGTACGACGCAAGCAGCAGCGCGACGGCGGCGCACCCGAAGGGAACGTTGACGTAGAAGACCCAGCGCCACGACATGGTGGAGACGATGAGACCGCCGATGACCGGCCCGAGCGCATTGGCCGCGCCCCAGGCCGCCATGAACAGCGCCTGCACTTTGGCGCGTTCCTCGAGCGTATACAAATCGCCGATCACCGTGGGCACGAGCGGGCCGATGGCCCCGACGCCCATGCCTTGAAGCGTGCGCGCCGCGATGAGCTCGTGCATCGAGTGGGCGGCGCCGCACAGGACCGAACCGAGCAGAAAGAGGAGCATGCCCGCCGTGAAGATGGGGCGCCGTCCGGCGCGATCGGCGAGCTTGCTGAAAACGGGGATGGAAACGGCGGAGGCGACGAGGAAGCTCGCGTAGACCCAGGAAAACAGGTGCGTCCCCCCCAATTCGCGCACGATGCTCGGCATGGCAGTCGTCGGCACCGTTCCTTCGAAGGCGCTGACGACCAAGGCCGTCATCATGGCGAGGGTCGCGATCTTCCGTCGTGTCCCCGCGGTGGCTGCTGGAGCCTCCAGCAGCGACGAAGACACCGTGGAAGTCATGTCCCCACTATGGTCCCCGTAACCCCATGCGTCGAGTGAATGACTCGAATAGCGGGCATGCAGTTTTGGTATAGTTTGCATAGCACGCCATGGATGAAAGTGAACTCCGCGCCTTCACCGCCCTCGCGCGCGAGCTCCGTTTTACGCGGGCCGCGAAGTCGCTCAATGTCTCGCAGCCGACGCTGTCGCGCCTCGTGCAGCGCCTCGAGCGCCAACTTGGCGCGAAGCTGGTCGTGCGTGCCCCGCAGGGCGTCGTCCTCACCGACGCGGGTGAGCGCTTCCTTCCCCACGCCGAGCGTGCGCTCGCGTCCATCGATTCGGGCGTCGTCGAGGTGAGCGAGCTCTCGGGCGAGCCGCGCGGCGAGGTGAAGATCGGCGCGCTACCCACCATCGTGGCGTACGTGCTGCCGCCGGTCGTCGCCGGGTTTCACAAGACATACCCCGCCGTGAAGCTCATCGTGCTCGAAGGCGGTACCGGTGGCCTCGAGGCCAAAGTCGCCCGCGGCGAGCTGGATCTCGCGCTGGTGCAGTACCCACCGAAAAGCGAGGAGCTCTCCGCGCTGCTCCTCTGGCGCGAAGAGCACCGCCTCGCCCTTCCACCGCACCACCGCCTCGCGGGTAGCAAGAAGCCCATCGCGCTGCAGTCGCTCATCGACGAGCCGTTCGTCGTCATTCCCGGCACCATCGGCATGCGCAAAATGGAAGAAGTGTGCGCCGCCGTCGGCAAGCGCCCCTCCGTCGCCTTGGAGACGGACAACCTGGAGAGCGTCCGCCGCATGATCGAAGCGGGTCTCGGCGTTTCCCTCGTCCCCGAGCTCATGGCCCGCGACAAGCGCTGGCGCGTCGAACCCATCCCCATCAGCGGCGGCGTCGTCTTCCGCCAAGTATGCGTCGTCCACCGAGGCGCCGGCTACCTCACCGCCGCCACCCGCGCCCTCCGCAACGCCATCACCGCCCACGCGAAGACACTCAAGTTCTAAATGCTATTTTCCTAAAGAGAGAAGAACAGAAGAAAGAAGATTTGCTGCCCCCACTCGCCACGCGTCCTCGGCGCCAGGGCGCCTGCGGGCGCGTGGCGGTCTCCCCCAAATGCTCGGCGGCTGGGCCGCCTTCGCATGGGGGAGACCTCCCGCGAAGGGACGCGTGAGGCAGGCCGGCTAGAAGCCGGCGGACCGCCGCCGAGACGGCGGCGCTCCATCCTCCCCCCGCGCTACGCCGGAGGCAATTCCTTGCCGGCCAAAAGGATCGCGAGCTCGGTCTCCGTGATGACGCGGGTCGCGTGTTTCTTCGCTTGATCCAGCTTTGTCTTGCCGGTCTTCTCGCCGGCGACCAAGTACGTCGTGCCCTTTTTCACCGAGTCGAACACGGTGCCGCCGAGGGCGCGGATGTCGGCGTGGACGTCTTCGCGCTTGCGTGAGAGTACGCCCGTCACGCAGAAGGAGCTGCCCACCAGCGGCCCCTCGGTCACCACCGTCTCTTTCGGCTGCGGCTGCCCGACGCCGTGCTCCACGAGCTTCTCCATGATGCGTCGTTGCTCGGTGTCGGCCAAAAACGCCACCACCGCATCGACCATCTTTGGCCCGAACCCGTGAATGCTCGCCACCTGCTCGCGCGCCTGCTCCTCGTTCCACGAAAGCAAATGCTCCAACGTGCCCGCCTGCTCGGCCAGCTGCCGCGCCGCCACCTGCCCGATCTGCGGGATCCCCAGCCCGCACAGCAGCCGATCGAGCACACGCTCGCGCGAGCGCTGGATCGAGTCGATCACGTTTTGCGCGCTCTTGTCGCCCATGCGCTCGAGCTCGAGCAAATGCTCCTTCGTCAGATCGTACAGATCTGCCACATCCTTCACCGCGCCGCGCTGCACCAGCTGCTCCACCAGCGCCAGCCCCAGATGATCGATGTCCATCGCAAAGCGGCGCGCGAAGTAAAAGATCTGCGCCTTCACCTGCGCGGGGCAAAGTCGGTTTGGACAGCGGATGGCCGCCTCCATTTGCCCTTTTTCCTCGTCGAGCAGCCGCGCCATCACCTTGGTGCCGCACTCGGGGCACTTGGTGGGCATCTGCCATGGAACCTCGTCGCCGCTGCGCGCCTCCATGTCCACCAAGACGACCTGCGGGATGATCTCCCCCGCCTTCTCGATGGCCACCTTGTCGCCGATGCGCGCATCGAGCGCCGCTACGAAGCTTGCATTGTGCAACGATGCGCGCGACACCGTCGTGCCTGCGAGTTGCACCGGATCGAGCACCGCCACCGGCGTGAGCGTTCCCGTGCGTCCGACCTGCACTTGGATGTCCGTGAGCTTCGTCCACGCGCGCTCGGCGGCGAATTTGTAGGCCACCGCCCACTTGGGAAACTTCGACGTGAAGCCCAGGATGTCCTGCTGCGCGTAGCTATCCACCTTGATGACCGCGCCGTCCGTCTCGAAGGGATAATCCGCCCGCGCGCGGTCGATGCTCAAAATGGCTTCTGTCACGCCCTCCCACGGCACGGCGACGTGCCGCCGGTGCGAGGGAAGCCCCTCCTTGGCCAGCCAATCGAGGCTCTCGCTGTGGAACTTGTGCAGGCGAGGCCCTTCCACGATTTGATAAAAAACGACCCGCAGCGGCCGCCGCGCCACCTCGCGCGCATCCATCATGCGCAGCGATCCCGAGGCCGCGTTGCGCGGGTTCGCGAACGGCTCGAGCCCCTCCTGCGCGCGCTCCGCATTCAGCGACTCGAGGTCCTTGCGGTAGAAGACCACCTCGCCGCGCAAGGTGAGCTTGCCCTTGTGCGAAATGGAAAGGGGCACACCGCGGATGGTGCGCACGTTGGTGGTGATGTCCTCGCCAATTTCGCCATCGCCGCGCGTGGAGGCCATCTTCAGACGGCCGTCCTCGTAGACCACCTCGATGCTCGCGCCGTCGAGCTTCGGCTCGATCACGTAGCGCACCGTCTCGCTCTCCGAGAGGCCCGCCTTCACCCGCCGCGCGAACTCCGTGAGGTCCTCCACCGAGTACGTGTTGTCGAGCGAGAACATGCGCACTTCGTGCCGCACCTTCACCACGTTCGCGCGCGCTTGCTCGGCGACGCGCTGGGTCGGCGAGTGCTCGTTCACCAGCTCGGGGTGCTTTTCCTCCAGCGCCCGCAGCTCGCGCAGAAGCCGGTCGAACTCGGCATCGGTGACGTTCGGATCGTCCAGCACGTAGTAGCGGTAGTTGTGCGCGTCGATCTCGCGCACCAGTGCGGCGTGGCGTTCGGCAGCGGTCATGAAGCGTTGGAGTCTACGCTGACTTCGTCCGATTCGTCTGCGCTGGCGCCGTCGCCTTCGAAAAACTCCAGCAGCTCGTCGCGCCGGGCGCGAGCATCGGCTCGCCCCATCTCGATGAGTTGCCGCGCGAACTGCCCGTCGAAGAGCAGATAGCTTGCGAGATCGGCCTCGTCGCCCACGCCGAAATCGAGCAGCGACAGCACCCGTTTGGTCACGAACGGATCGCCGCGGTAACGTCCGCGCCGCACGAAGTCCGACGCAAGCCGCCCCATATTTTCACTGGGGCGCACGTTCAAGCAGTGCACGTACTTGCAGGGCGGCGCCCCACGGCGCGCCGCCGTGGCATTGAGCTGCTCGAGAAATTCTGGACCGAAGGTGTTCGTCCCATCGAGCACCACGTGGTTGATCCGCGTGAGCAACTCGATGTCCACGTCGATGTGGTCGAGCAAGAACGCGTTCAGCACCTTGCCCAGGAGAAACGCGGCCGCCGGCGTCTCCGTGTTCTTGGGCGGACCCTCGTTGGTCACCACCCCGCGCACCTCCGACGAGGCGCCGATGGCAAAAATGTGCGTGGCCCCGAGCCGCAGGGCGGGCGCAATCGGCGTATTTTGGCGCAATCCGCCGTCCAGATAGAGCTCGCGATCGATGCGCACCGGCGGAAAGAGCAGCGGGATCGCGGCGCTCGCCAAGGCGTGGTGCGGCCCCACGTGCACCGCGCGAAAGAGCGTCCGCGGCGGCGCCGTCTCGGGAATGACCAGATGGGGCGAGGTCTGCATGAAGACCACGGTGCGGCCGCGCGACACCTCGGTGCACGAGACGCTCAGCGCGAGCAGCTGCCGCCGTCGAAGGCACCGGCTCACCGCGCGCCAGCTGATCTCGCGCGTGACGAGATCGGCCATGGGCCGCACGTCGAAGATGCCGTGCCCATCGCCCGCCCCGCCCAGGAGCAGCCGCGGAAGATTGAGCACCTGGCGCATGCCGAAGCCGAGCACCCGCGGAAGCTGCAGCTCGGTCCAAAGGTCGACGAGCCGCCGCAGCCCGAGCACGGGATCGCCCAAGTGCGCGGCCAGGTAGCACGCATTGATGGCGCCCACGCTGGTGCCGCAGAGGATGTCGATCTTCGGCGGCCCACCGCGGATGCGCGTGAGCTCGTCGAAGATGTACCAGAGGACGCCCACCTCGTAGGCTCCTCGGGCACCCCCTCCGGACAGAATCATGGCGACACGCCGTCGGGTCTTTCCAGTCATTCGATCTCGCTCATCGGTGCTGACGAAAGCACTATCTGGGGAACGGGGGTCTTGTCGAACAGTCCGCTCACCATCGGTCGTTGAAGGAACAACGTACGCAACCGTGGATCACGGATACTTCCCACCACCGCAACCGCACGATCCACCGCCCGCTGATGCGCTTCGGGCGCTTGGGGCGAGCCGGCACGCCTGAGGGCATCGGCGCACAAAACCCGGATATCGAAGCCATATTCGCAGCCCTGGAGGGTCTCCACGGCCCCCAGCGCCGTGGTGGCCAGAAGCGTGGCGGTGTGCATCTCCCCGGCGTCCACCCGCGCTGCCGCTTCGATGGCCAAGCCGTAAAAATGAAAGCTCACCAGCGAGCGATCCTCGGCCATGCGCCGGCCCTGGATGGCCTGCGCAATCGCGGCGTGCGGATCGCGCCGCAGGCGGTGCAGCTCCGCGCGCACCACCAGCTCGTGGGTCGTGTCGTACGCGTTGTGCGTGACCGCATTGATGGCCGCGGCCTCGGCGAGGAAATGCTCCGCCTCGTCCAATTCGTCGCTCTCGAGGAGAATCTCCGCCGTCACCGTGAGCGTGTCCGCGCGGGCGTCCTGGTCGTTGTAGCGCTGGTGCGCATCGCGGGCGCGCTTCAAATACGCGAGCGCTCGCGGCACATCGCCGACCTTGCCGTACGCATGCCCGATGTTCGTCAGCGTGTTGGCCAGCTGGAAGCGCCCGCCGATGGCCAGATCGATCTGGATCGATTCGAGCCCCAGCGCGATGGCATCTTCGTAGCGCGCCTGGCAAAACAGCGCGAACGAGAGCGCATGCTTGACCCGCGCCTCCTGCCGCCGCGCGCCCACCTTGCGAAACACCGCGATGGCATCCACGTACGCATCCACCGCCTCGCGCACGCGCCCCACGCGCCGCAGCAAGATGCCGCGCGAGCGCAGCACGTCGGCCCGTGCGCGGGGTGGAGCCGTCGCGTTCACGTTGGGGTTGCACGCGGCCAAGGCACGATCGCACGCCGCCAGCGCGCCCTGCACATTGCCGAGCTCGCGCAGGAAATCGCTCACCATGGCCTCGGCATCGATTTCGTAGTTGGAAATCTGATGCGTGTGCGCCACCTCCGCCGCGCGCCGCGCCAGCGGCAGCCCGTGCGCGAGGCGCCCGTCGTCCAGATCGAAGCGCGCCGAACGAAGCAGCGCGAGGCAGGTCACGCGCGGTGTTCCCAAGGTGCGTGCCAGCTTGCGCAACGCATCGAGGTGCCGAATGCGCTCGCGGCGGCGACCGAGCACGCGAAAAATCGACTCCAGCGCCTCGTGCGCGCCGATGCGGCGCCCATCGTCGGGCGGCAAGAACGACAGCGCGCGGTTGTAGTACCGCATCGCGAGCTGCATCTGGTTGCCGTTCTTCGCGGCGAGGGCAGCTTCCAGGTAGAAATTCGCCGCTTGGTCGCCCGCCTCGCCCTTCGCGAGGTGCTTGGCCACGATGGCCGCGGAGAGCCCGCGCCCCAGGTTCGTTCGACCGAGGTGCTCGCCCAAGGCGCGATGCATCACCACGCGATCGTGCGCCGCCAGCGCGAGGTACGCGACGTCGCGCGTCAGCGGATGGCGAAAGTCGACGACGTCGCCCTTGCGATCGCACAGCCCGCGCGCGCACAAGCGCACGACGGCATCGTCGCCGCCCGCGCCCGTGAGCTTCGCGAGATCCGCCATGACCAGCGGGCCGCCGGCGATGGCCAGCCAATCGACCACCGCGTGCTCTTCGTTGGGGAGCTCGCGCAAGCGATCGCCCAGCAGCTGCTCCAAGGTCGAGGGAAGCGCCGAGAGGCCGCCCTCGATGCGCTCGGTGCGCACCAGCGCATGCTCGACCCGCCCGTCGTCGGTCTGCTCCTCGCGGATCTCCAAGGCCCCGCGCTCGAGCAGCGCATCGACCATTTCCAGCAGGAAAAAGGGGTTCCCGCCCACGCGCGGCAAGAGATCCGCGCAGACGTTGCGCACGCCCTTGCGGACGCCGAGGCGCGCTTCGACCAAGCGCACTTGCTCGTCCCCGGAGAGCGCCATGAGCTCGATGCGCACCACGCCATCGAGCAGCGCGGCACTGCGTTCATCCTGCCGCGACACCAGCAGAATGAGCACCGGCAGCGGATCGTGCGAGTGGATGATCTCCCCCAGCAGATCGTGACTCTGCTTGTCCGCCCACTGCAGACCCTCCACCACGAGCACCAGCGGCTGCTGCAGCGCAATGGCCGCGAGCAAACTGCGCAGGCCCTGGCTGACCAGCTTGCGCCGGTAGTGCGCGTTCTCGTCGTCGCCGCCGCCCAGTGGCCGGTTCGTGGCCAGCTCCGCCAAGCGCGCGACCATCGGATGCGACGCATCGCCGTGCGCCGCCCCGCCGCCGGCGCGCGCCACCAGATCAACCACGTCCTCGAAAGGCTCTTCGCCCGTCGTGCCGATGGCATCGCGCACGATGTCGCCGGCGGCGCTGAAGGGCACCTCCATCTTCACCGGCGAGCACTCGACCCGCACGATGCGCGCATTCGGCGGAAGCTCCGCGAGGAACGTCGTCACCAGCGCGGTTTTGCCGATGCCCATCTCGCCGACGACGGCGCGCGAGGTCAGCTTGCCGCTCCCGCCGCCCGAGACGGCGCGGTGGTAGGCTGCGTGGAGATCGGCTTTTTCGGCGTCGCGCCCCACGAGATCGTTCGGCGCGGCCGACAGCTCGAGCAGCCGCTCCTCGCGCGAGAGGCTTCGCTCGAGCGCGTAAATCCGCATCGTGGGCGGCACATTTTCCACTCGGGTCAGCGGATCGAGCTGCAACGTTGGCGCATCGCCCCAGCGGAAATCGCGCCGCACCAGGCGGTACACGCCGCCGGCCACCCAGGTCACGCCGCGTGGTGTCGCTTGGCTGAGCACGTCGGCGAGGTACGACGCCGGATCGTGCAGCCGGTAGCGCACCAGGTTCCCGTGCGGATCGCGCGTGCCCGAGGCGATGCCGCGCACGATGCCCAGCGACGCACCCAGCGCAATGGGCAGATCCTCGCTCATGCCGCCGACGGCTTCGTGCGTGTCGAGCGCCAGCCAGGCCGCCTCCGACGCGGCCCTGCCCGGGTTGCGCGTGAGCCCGGCGACCGCGCGCGCCTCCGAATCGCTGGACCAGATCCAGCAGCGCATGCCGCGCTTGTAGGCGATGTCGCCGAGCATCTGCCGCAGTCGGTCGAGCGTGCGCTCCCCGAGGGCCCGATCGCGCGCGAGCAGCTCCTCGACGCCGTGAAGCCGCAAGGTGACCACCGCCACGTGCCGCACCTCGCGCGGTCCCGCGTTCGGCCGATCCGACGGCGTGGGCACCGAGATGGGCGGCCTCTCCGCGCGCGCCGCGCTCAAATGCGAGAGCCCCAGCGCGATCTCCACGCTGCTCTTCGCGAGCGGCACCGCGGCCTGTGTGCGCTGCTCCAGCGAGACCGAAAGCGGCTCCGAGGGCACCTGCGAAGGGGCCGGTGCCGCCTCGGAGGAGGGCGCGGGTGCCGGGGCGCTTTCGAGCGGCGCCTCGCTCACTCCGGCGTCGACGTCTTCGGGATCCGGTGCCGTCTCGCTGCCGAGGAGCCGCGGCGCCACCAAATGGGCAATCGTCGTCTCCAACGTCGATGCATCGACGAGCACCTGTTTCGCGAGCAGCGCCCGCGCAATCGCGCCCGAGAGCTCGCGCCCGGTGGCAAAGCGATCCTCCGGGCGCGCTTCCAGCGCCCTCATGGCAATCGACTCGAGCTCGGTCGGCAGATCGCGCACGTAGGTGCTCGGCGGCTCCACGTACCCCGAGCGCACGATGTCGAGCAGCGCCTCGCCACCCAGGCCTCCGTGGATCGGTCGCCCGGCGAGGATCTCCCAGAAGATCACCCCGAGCGCATAGAGATCGCTGCGCCGGTCCACATTTTCGCCGCGCGCTTGCTCGGGCGACATGTAGCCGAACTTGCCCTTGATGACCCCCGCCTCCTCGACGAACAGCCGCGCGCTGGCGATGCCGAAGTCCGCGATCTTGACCGCGCCCTCGAAGGAGAGCAGCACGTTCTGCGGCGATACATCGCGGTGGACGATTTCGAGCGGCGCGCCGCCCTCGTCCTTCTTCTCGTGCGCGTAGTGTAGGCCCTTGGCCGCTTCCGCGATGATCCACGCGCCCACCCACGGCGGAATGCGCGTGCCCTTCGCCTTGGCGTTCGCCATGAGCATGCCCAAGTCGGGCCCCTCGACGTACTCCATGGCGAGGAGCTGCCCTTCGTCACCGCCGTCGTAAAACTCGAAGACCTGGACGACGTTGGGATGATTCAGGCGTGTGGCGAGCTGGGCCTCCTCGACGAACATCGCGCGAAACCGGCGCGACGTACCGTGCGTGGGCAGAATACGTTTGACCACGAGCAGCTTGAACGTGCCCTCGGCGCCCCGCTTTTTGGCGAGAAACACCTCGGCCATCCCACCCGCCCCCAATCGGCGCACCACTTCGAAGTGCGCAAGTTGGTGGGGAGCGGCGCGTGCTGCCATGAGCCCTTCAGTCTAGCGCCGGACGCCGAAGAAGCGTGGATCTAGTTGTTGGGGGCGCCGCAGACGAGCCACTTCACCAAAGTGGCGCGATCGTCGGCGCTGGGCTGCGGTGCTTCTTTCGGCGGCATCGTGCAGCCGTAGACGCGCAGCAGGGCCTTGGCCTTGTCGCGCTGGAGAATCTCGTATTTCGAGAAATCGCGCCCCGCTGCGCCGACGCCGGTGCCGCCAGGTGCGTGGCATGGGAAGCAGTGCTGCTCGACGAGGGACTTGATTTCGGTCGAGTAACTCGGTGGGGTTCCCGCGCACTGCTGGGGCAGTTCCGGGCAGCTCGGACCGGGGTTGGGGTCCGACGACGAATCACTTCCGCAAGCGAGAAAGGCGGCGGCGAGGAGGCTCGTCGCCAAAGCAAAAAAGGATTTCACCGATCTCACGAGCCTAAGGAACCGATACGTAGAAGGCGGCGTGCCCGTGCGGCGAGTGTTCGCCGTCGACGCACTCCTCGTGGAAGTGGAAGCGCACGGTCCAATTGCCGGACGCGTCGAACCGCACCGGGCCCACGCGGTAGACGCCGGGCGACGTCTCCTTGTAGCCGGTGTTGCGGGGAACCGAAGGATGCGTGTCGTTCAAGAACGAGTCGGGTCGAACGGGAACGTTGCGCGCGGGGGTGCCGTCGACCTTCGTGGTGACGGTCACGTCGAAGTACACATCGCCGTTGGCGCAGACCTGCGTGTCCGACGCCGGCGCCCACTTCACGTGGTACTTGCACTCGTCGTCGTCGCCCTCCGTGTTCGACAGCGTGGGCCCGTATTCGCCGGCGCCGCCATCTTCTTCGTGGCCGGCATCGTGGTGCGCAATATGAAGACCAGGCGAGAACGCCGTGGTGCCCGAGCCCGTGCACGCTGCAGACTCGATGGTGGTGGCGCTGCTACCGCAATGCGAATCCGCCGCACCGCTGACGGCGCCGCCGGGATTCGCACAGGTGAGGGGGCTCGGTGACTTGTTGTCATCCGAATCCGAGCAAGAGGTGGAGATCAAAAGCGCGAGGCAAGAGAGCGACGACGCGATGCCGAACGCTCGAAACGAAGTGTTGGCCACGCTTCATCTCGTACAGGCAAATCTGTACGCGGCAACTTCAAAATGCATCGCGCGCCTGCGTTGATTTGCCGCAGGACACACCGCCGTTCAGCGGACGCCGTTCGGTCCTCGCCTCGGTCGCGCTCCGTCGAGCCTTACTCTTCGCTGAGCGCAGGCCGCGAGCTCGCGCGCAACAACCCGCGCACGACGATATGGACGACGAAGAACGCCGCCATCGCCGCGAGGATGGAGAGGACCAACGGATGTCCCCCGGGATCCGGCAGCACCGGCAACAGCCCGCGGAAAGGACGGTACAGAGGCTCCGTGTAACGGTGCACGTATTGCACGAAGCGTATTTGCTCGTTGGCCCTCACGTACTCGACGACGAACCTCGCGAAGAGCAACGCGTAGACACAATAGAAAGCGAAATTGACGAGTTGGATCAGCCTCACCCAAATCATCGATCGCGCGATAACCCCCCGGTGGATTACGAAACCGGTATCGCCCCGCATCTTTCGAAAGATGCCACGCCCTAACGGCAGGTTGCGAGCGGAACAAGCCTTTTGCTCCCTCTTTTCCATTCCCAACGGTCCCGCTTGGGGCCCAAACCACATGCGCGCGGAACTCAGCTCTAGCGTGTCGTGCTGCGCTGCAGCGTTTTGGACTTTCACGCCAAGTCCTGCGCCTGATCCTTCCACCATGACAAGAACACCAAGCGGCCTCATCCTAAACCTAGGAAATCTGGGGCATTTCGTGGTACAGATGCGAGATTAGGATGGCTGCACCCGAGCTCGTAGAGCGCTCAAAGGCACGCGTTGGCAGCGTGCTGCGCGACAAATGGCGGTTGGATTCCTTGCTCGGCGTGGGCGGAAGCGCGGCTGTGTATGCTGCAACGCATCGCAACGGTAAGCGCGGCGCGATCAAGCTGCTTCATCCTGAACTCTCGGTTCAGACGGACTTCGTGACCCGCTTTCTGCGTGAAGGGTACGTCGCGAACAAGATCGAGCACCCCGGTGCGGTCTCCATTTTGGACGACGATCACACCGAGGACGGGACGGCGTTTTTGGTGATGGAGCTGCTCGAGGGCTACACGCTCGAGCGGCGGCTGCGAAAGCAATCCGCGTTTCCCGTCTACGACGCGTTGAAGATCGTGGAGGACCTGCTCGACATCGTGAGCGCGGCCCACGACAAGGGCATCATCCATCGCGATTTGAAGCCCGCGAACATTTTCGTGACGAAGAAGGGCGAGGTCAAAGTCCTCGACTTCGGCATCGCGCGCCTCGGCGAAGCGCACCACTTGAGCGGGTCCACGCAAATGGGCATGCCGCTGGGAACACCCGCCTTCATGCCGCCGGAGCAAGCGCGCGGCCGCTGGGGCGAGGTCGACGTGCGCACGGATCTTTGGGCCGTGGGCGCGACGCTCTGGGCGTTGCTCTCGGGCCAGCGCCCGCGCCGCGCAGAGACGGCGAACGAAGAGCTTTTGTTGGCGATGACCGAGCCGCTGCCGCCGATTGGATCGGTCGCACCGCACGTGTCGCTCGAGGCGTGCAAGCTCGTCGATCGCGCGGTGGCGTTCGACATGAGCGCGCGCTGGCCGAATGCGCGCACGATGCAGCAGGCGCTTCGCCTGGCGTTGCTGCTCGAGCAAGCGCACAAGGGAGAACCGGTCCTCGAGAAGCCGCGCACGCCGTCGTTGCCTGCAGGCGGAGAGGCCGCCGCCGTGTCCTCCGGCGGGACGATCGCAGGCCTCGGCGGCTACATCGTGCCGGTCGAAGCGCCTCCGGCGATCGCGAAGGCGGCGTCGGTGCCGCCGGCGGGGGACGTGGTCGCGACGGCCGCATCGGCGTCTCCGTCCACTTCGCAGCCTGCGCCGCCGCCCGAACCGCCCATGTCGACGACCGCGGTGCGGCCGTTTGCAACCTTGGTGGGACCTCCCTCGCCGCTGGCGGTACCGGCGGTGGCAGGGCCGAGCCGCACGAGTCGAACCGAAGATTCGGTGGTGTCGCAGCTCGAAGGGCCTCCCTCGCTCAACTACGGTGGCCAGCTCTCGCTGTCCCGCTATGACGCCCTGGGCGAGCGCCGTCCACGCGCGCAGCAAGCTTTGCCGGGTGGCTCCAACCCGACGCCGACCGGCGAAACGCGTCTGCTCACCACGGAGACGCCGTTGATGACGGGGGCGCGATCCATGCTCGCGAGCGAGCCCGAGATCGCACCGCGGCGCAGTGGTTTCTTCGTATCGGCGCTGTTGGTTGTCGCATTGGCCGGGGTCGGGTTCTTTGCCTATCGATCGGGTTGGCTCGGTGCCCGGGCCACGCAGGCGGCACCGTCTCCTCCCGAGCCCGCGGCGGCCGTCATGGATGCCGGTGTAGTCCAAGAGGCGGTCGCCGATGCCGGCGCAGCGGCGGCGGCCGCGGCCCCTGCCGAGCAAGTGGACGCCGCCGCATTGGCCGCAGTGCCCGACGCCGCGGTCAGCGCGCCCACAGAGACCACGGCAGCATCGGCAACCGCCGCGGCTGTGGCTACGCCCGTGCGCCCCAAGCCGCGTCCCCGCGCGCCGTCCAAACCGCGTCTTCCGGCGGGTGAAGCGGGCGGCAGCGCCCCGCCGCCCAATCCGTCCAATCCGTCCAACTCAGGGCCGGCCGAAGGCCCCACGCCCACACCCATCCCCCCGTTCGTCGATCCCGACTCCAATCAGCTGTAGGTCGATTGTAGCGATCTCGAGCAATTTACGGCGGGGTCGAATTGTGTTTCCGCGAAACCAAATTGACTCATGCAATGGAGTAGCATCCCGCCCATGCTTGAACGAAGGCTCGGCATTTTGGTTGGCGGCGGACCCGCCCCCGGTATCAACAGCGTCATCGGTGCAGCGACGATTCGCGCATGCCTCTCCGGTTACGAAGTCCTCGGTATTTACGATGGCTTCAAGTGGCTCATCGAGGGCAACACGTCGCATGTGCATCCCCTCACCATTACGGAGACTAGCCGCATTCACTTCCGTGGCGGCTCCCATATTGGCATTGCCCGCGCGAACCCCACGAAGGATCCCAAGCACCTCGCAAAAGCGCTCGAGAGCCTGCGCCATCATCGCATCAGCAAGTTGATCACCATCGGCGGTGACGATACGGCCTTCAGCGCCCACAAGTTGGCTGAAGCTTCCAATGGCAGCTTGTCCGTCGTGCACGTGCCCAAGACCATCGACAACGATCTGGATCTTCCGGCCGACATTGTGACGTTCGGCTACCAGACCGCGCGTCACATCGGCGTGGACATCGTGAAGAACCTGATGGTCGACGCCAAGACGACGTCGCGCTGGTACTTCATCGTGGCCATGGGTCGCAAGGCCGGTCACCTCGCGCTGGGCATCGGCAAGGCCGCGGGCGCCACGTTGACGCTCATCCCCGAGGAATTCGCGCCCGGGCTGCGCTTGAAGACCGTCGTCGATACGCTCGTCGGCGCCATCGTGAAGCGCCTCGCGTACGGCCGCCAGGACGGCGTCGCCGTGCTCGCGGAGGGCTTGGTGGAGATGCTCTCCGAGGAAGACCTGAAGGGCCTTTCCGGCGTCGAGCGCGATGCCCACGGTCACATCCGCATCGCGGAGGTGAACTTCGGCGACATCGTGAAGCGCGCCGTGCAAGAGCGCCTCGGCCAATTGGGCATCAAGCTCACCGTGCAGGCCAAGGACATTGGCTACGAAGTGCGCTGCGCCGACCCGATTCCGTTCGATATGGAGTACACGCGCGACCTCGGCTACTGCGCCGCGCGCTACATCACCGAGGGCGGCCACTCCGCGCTCGTATCCATTCAGGACGGGCGCTTCCGTCCGATTCCGTTCTCGCAAATCATGAATCCGGAAACGGGCCGCATGCGCGTGCGCATGGTGGACGTCGAATCGGACCGCTACAAGATTGCCCGTAGCTACATGCTTCGATTGAAGCAGGAGGATTTCCAGGACGACGTCGAGCTGAAGAGGCTTGCGGCCGCGGCCAATCTGTCGCCGGATCAATTCCGCGAGGAGTTCCTCCCGCTGGTGCAGCACGACGGGCCGCATTCGTTCAACATGCGTTCGGAATCGAGGATTCCAAAGGCGAGCGCGGGGTGAAACAGCCGGACGCGATTCTCAAGCAGATGCCGGTTCCGGTCGCCATGTTCAAGGGACCGGACCACGTCTATGAGTTCGCCAATCGGCTGCACGACGAGGTGATGGGCCGGTCGAACGTGATCGGTAAGTCGTTTCGAGAGGTGTACCCCGAGCTCGTGGGTACACCGATTCTCGATGCTTTCGATCACGTTTACCGCACCGGCGAGCCGTTTTCGGCCGACGAGTTTTCCCTGCCGTTGGTGCGTGGCGGTAAAAAGAAAGAAGCGATCTTCAAGTTTTCCATCGAGCCTCTCCGGAACGACGCGGGCGTGACGGAGGGGCTTTTGACGGTGGGCATCGAGGTCACCGACCAAGTGCTGGCGCGCTGGGACTTGGGCGCCGCGCTGAATGCGGAAAAGCGCACGGAGACGTTGCGCGAGCGCTTGCTGGGCATCGTGGGGCACGATCTGCGTAATCCCTTGTCGACCATCACGGTGTCGGCGCACATGATGCTCAAGCAAGAGTCGCTGACCCCGCAGCAGACGAAGATCGCGCGCCGTATTTTGAATAGCGCCGAGCGCATGGCTCGGATGATCGCCGAGATTCTCGATTTTGCCCAAGGTCGTTTGGGCGGCGGAATACCGATTACGCGCGCCCTGGTGAATCTGCACGACGTTGCGACCCAATCGGCCGACGAATTGGGCGCCGTCTATCCCGATAGGACCATCGAGTTGTCGCTCGAGGGCGACGCCAAGGGCCATTGGGACGCCGACCGCATGTCCCAGGTGACCGTGAACCTGGTGCTCAACGCCATGCAACACGCCACCCCGGGCACCCCGGTGCAACTCGCGGTGCGTGCCGATGGCGATGACGTCGTCATCGACGTTACCCACACGGGCCCCGCCATTGCGGCCGAGATCCTGCCGTACATCTGGGATCCGTTCCTGCGCGCCAACGACGGTCAAAACGCCGCGCGCCCTCTGCGCGGATTGGGCCTCGCGCTCTACATCGTCGAACAAATCGTCCGCGCCCACGGCGGCACGGTCAACGTGCAATCGGGCGAAGAGACCACGACGTTCACAGCGCGCCTTCCGCGGACCGAACCGGGCGTATGAGGAGCCGTTGGGGAGCTGCAGATGGCCTCCAAAGAGTCTCTTCTGGAATTGGCCGAGAGGTACCTGGACGAGAATCGGTTCGCGCTTGCGCGTGACGCTTACCGGAACGCGCTGGCGCAAGGGGAGAGCAGCCGTTATTCGTTTGCGAATCTGTCGGTCGCCGAAGAATCCGAAATACGTGTATTCTTGCTCGAGCTGCTTTCGCAGCGACCCGAGTGGGGAGAAGCACGGCTCGCCCTTGCCCTAGCGTATGAAAGAATGCGTCGGCCTGGGCCCGCGATTGCGCAATACAATCTCATCCTCGAAAAGGGATTGCTGCGCGATACGACCCGTGTCCGTCTCGGACGTTATCGCGCTGCGGTCGATGCCCTGGACGTGACCCTTGCGCGTGATGATTTCGTATCTCTCTGGGAATTGGGCAATTCCGTCGAGACGCTTCTCCGCCTTCGCGCAATCATCGTCAAGCGATTGTCCGAGATCGGGAGGGTGCAAGGCATCGACATCTTGCACGCCATTCGCGACGCCCTTCCGGGTGAAGCCGCACTTCTGGCCTTCCTGGACGCGAAAGAAAAAGAGCTCAGGTCGATGGAATCGCTATAACGCGGCCTTCGCCAACCACGATTGCACGGCGACGGCATTCTGCGCGTTGGCGCGGCCCGCGTGTTGGTAGTCGTCGGCGGCTTCGGTGGCCAGGCGCCGGGCGCGCTCGCGATCGGCGCCCGTTTGCCATAGAACGCGTGCCAACGCGAAATCGATGACGGCGCGATTCTCCCGTCGCGGTGTTTTCTCGCCGTCGAGAAGCTTCTTGGCTCGCTCCAGTGCCGTGAGCGCATTGGGAAGTTGGCCGAGTTGCTCGTAGCTTTCACCGACACACGAGAGGGCCATGGCGATGGCCACCCCTTGGGGCCCGGCCTTGCGCTCGCCGTCCGCGAGCAGCTGCGTGCAGAGCTGCAGCGCATCGCCCTCGCGATGCAGACTGCGCAAGACCCGCCCGAACCGCGCGCCGGATGTCAGCGTGCCCGGATGTCCAGGACCGAGCAACCGTCGATTGACGGCGAGCACCTGCTCGAACGTCGTGCGCGCGGCCTCCAGATGCCCGAGCGCCTCCTCGGACCGGGCGATGCCCGCCAGCGAGACCGTCGCATCGGTGGTCTTCACCGGAAATAGGTCATACGAGCGACGAAAGAGAGGCAATGCGTCGGCCGGCTGGCCATCGGCCAAAAGCGCATTGGCGGTTTCAGAAAGGGAAACCGGCACATCGGGATCGAGGTTCTCGGCCGAGGACACTTGCTCGACGATGCGCAAGGTCCGCTCCGCGACCGCGCGAGTGCCGGCACTGTCGCCCTGTTCACTCAGGATACGGGCCAAGAGCGATAGGGTTTTCATATTCTGCGGATGCTCGGGGCCGAACATCGCCTCCGCCTCGGCCAGGGCCGCGCGCGCATGCGCCGCCCCTGCCTCGAGTTGCCCGATGGTTCGCTCGGAAATGGCGAGCTGCTGGTAAATCATGATACGGCGTATGTCGTTTTCGCCGAATGCGTGCCGCGACATTTCCAGAGCCGCATTGAACAGCTCGATCGAGCGCTCGTAATGCCCGAGCTCCTTTTCGAGGAGACCACGCACGAACGAAAATTCGATATGTGCTGGCCCTTCGGGATCGATGCGCTTCACCATCGACTCGACCCATGGAAGCAGACGTTCGACCTCGTTGGGACGATCCGTCTCGAAACCGACGATGATGATCAATTGGTTCCAGATGAGCGGCAACAGCCGTTCATGCCCACTTGCCTCGGCCTCGGCGAGCGCTTGAACGATGTTCGACTCCGACGCCTCGAAATTGTTGCCCGTGCTCTGCGCTTGGCTCAGTCGATAGAGCGATTCGGCGACGAGCGCCTGCTGGTGATGTGTGCGCGCCAACTCGAGTGCTTGCCGTGCAGCCTCCTCACCTGGGGCGACTTGACGTGCATCGTTGTGTGCCCGGCTCTGTGCAAGAAGATCACGAATGCGCTCCACGCTGGCCGCGGTCGCTTTGTCGTACGCGGCCAGCGGCGTGGCCGCGAGCGCTGCCGCGTTCGTGCACGCCGAAAGCGAGCCGAGTTGGATGAGCATGTCGGGCGCACGAAGGCGCACGTCTCGGTCGCCACCGGAGAGCACGTCGGTCACGGCGCGCAATTCGCGGCGCCGCTCATCGAGGCACGACGATGATCGCTTGTGCATCGCATTGTCCTCGTTGCGCCACCACTCCGTGTTCCGGCAAAGCTCCGCGCTCGTCTGCGTCCATTGATTGGCATACGCGTCGAGCGTGTTCGCGACCCTTTGCCAAATATCGCGGCCGAAGGCTTTGCCATCGCCGCCGAATACATTCTCGACTTTTACCCGTCGTGGCGTGTCCCAGATATCGGCGAGCGCCTGCGTCGCGGCCGCTTCGCAGCGCTGCGCGCGATGCTTTTGAATGATTGGCACACCGATGAACCCAACCGCCGCGCACACCGCGGCGGCAATCCCGACGATACGCCGTTGCCGCCGTCGTGGAACGCCGGCCAATGCATCGAGCAGGTGCTCGATCGAGGGATATCGATTCGACGGGTCGCGTGAAAGGCCTCGGCGCAGCACGGGCAAATAGCCCGGGTCGGAGCGCCGGCCCGGTACTTCGATTTGGCCCGCGCAGAGGGCCACCGGTGAAATCTTTCCATTTTTGCCGAGGAATGGATGCCGGCCGAACAATGCTTCGTAGGTCACGCAGCAAAAGCTGAATTGATCGCTCCGGGCATCGGTGCGCAATCCCAGATATTGCTCCGGCGACATGTATGCGGGCGTCCCGATGAATGCGCCGGTTTCCGTGATGCGGCGATCCAGCACCGACGCCCACTCTCCGGGCGGCACCGACACGAGATCTTCGGATTTCTGCGCATCGATGGCTCGCGCAAGCCCGAAGTCGGCCACCTTGACGCGTTGTTCGCGATCGATGAGCACATTTTCGGGCTTGAAGTCCCGATGCACCAGCCCGGCAGCGTGCGCCGCCGCGAGCCCGCGGCCCGCTTGATCGAGCAGCTTCAACAGTCTCCGCTTGTCCTGCTCGGGACGGCGCATCACGTCGCGCAAGGTGCTGCCCTCGATCAGCTCCATGGCGAAGAACACTTGCTCGGAAAACTCACCGACGTCGAAGATGCTGACGACGTGGGGGTGAACCACTTTGGCCAGCGCCTGCGCCTCCCGTAAAAGGCGCGGTCGCGGAGCGTCTTCGGCATCGCTGGAGCGGACCCGAATCAGCTTCACCGCAACATTGCGATTGAGCTTTGGGTCGTAGGCACGGTACACGCTGCCCATTCCGCCGGTCCCGATCAAGTCGATCACCAGGTAGCGCCCGACATACGTTCCCGGCTGAATCGTGGCAGAGTCCGCACGACGGTGCCGTCCTGGGCGATCGGCCGGTGAGCGCGCGTGCGATGTCAGTGTCTGGCTCGGAGCGCTTTGCGAAGCCAGCCTTTCCCGCGCGCGCTTGCAGCTCGCGCATTCCGCCACGTGCGCCTGGATGGATACTTGTGAGGCTTCGTCCAGGGCTCCCTCGGCCAGCGCGAGGAGTTCTTCGTGCGAAGGGCAGGGCATGATCGATGGTGACGCTGCGCTGAGTGTCGAGGAAAATCAAGGCAGTCGCGACGTGTGCTGATACAAGCTCAGCGGCGCCCATCGAATCGACTCGAATCGATTCCAAAAGAGGTCGGGCCCAATGCCGATTTCGAATTCGTTCGATTGCCATTCACGCGCAAGGACTTTTTGATGATGACCGTCCGCAAGAGCGCTCGGAGGAAACTTCTCCTTGACCGGCTCGAACCGATGCCGTGAAGTAGCGACCCGTTCGAATCATCCAATGATTGGACCAGACCGCGGCAAACGTGGCTAGGAAGGAAGAGCTAAGATGAACGTCCGGAAGGCGCTCGGCTTATCGGTTTCCGCAGCATCCGTCGCAGCGATCGCGTTGACAGCGTGCAGCACCACGGAGGACGCCTCGACGCACGAGCAGGCCGCCCTCTCGACGGCGGGAGGCCACACCATCGACTACGATGGGTATTCGCTGAAGATCGACGGTAAGCGGCTGTACGTGTGGTCGGGAGAGTTTCATTATTGGCGATTGCCAAGCCCGGATTCGTGGCGCGATGTGCTCCAAAAGATGAAGGCGGCGGGCTTCAACGCCGTATCCATTTACTTCGACTGGGGATTCCACTCGCCGAAGCAAGGTGTCTACGATTTCAACGGCATCCGCGACATCGATGCCGTTCTCGAAATCGCGCGAGAAGTCGGTATTTACGTGATCGCCCGCCCGGGGCCGTACATCAATGCAGAAACCGACGCCGGCGGCTTCCCGGGATGGCTCGTGACCCAAGCCGGCAAGGCTCGAACCACCGCGCCCGACTACTTGGAGGCATCCAAGGAATGGCTCCGGCACGTCGATGCCATCCTCGCACGTCATCAATTCACCGACGGCCACGGGCCCATCATTCTTTATCAAATCGAGAACGAGTACAGCAATGGCGCGCTCGACGCGCAGTACATGCAGGCACTCATCGACCAAGCGCGTGCGGACGGCATCAAGGTCCCACTCTTCCACAACGACGTATGGCCCGCGGGCAACTGGAAGCCGGGGACCTTGGGCGGGCCGAACATGTATGCGTTCGACGGCTATCCGCAGGGCTTCGACTGTTCCAATCCGGAGACCTGGAAGCCCGCGCCCGATTTTCGATGGACGCGCGGACTATCGCCGAACACGCCCATGTTCATCGCCGAGTTCCAGGGGGGAGCGTTCGATCCTTGGGGAGGGCCGGGCTTCGACAAGTGCCAAAAGCTCACGGGACCGGACTTCGAGAGTATTTTCTACAAGGGCAACATCGCTTCCGGCGCCACCCTGCAGAATTTCTACATGACCTTCGGGGGCACCAGCTGGGGATGGCTACCCGATCCCGGCGTCGTCTACACGTCGTACGATTACGGCTCGGCCATTCGCGAGTCCCGCCAGCTGACCGCGAAATACGATCAACTCAAGCGCATGGGCTACTTCGTTCATGCGGTGGAGCCTCTCTCGAAAACGGATTACGGGCCCGATCTCACGGCGTCCAACGCGAAGATTCGTATTCGCACGAACGTCAATCCCGATACGAAGACGCAATTCCTTCTCGTGGCCCACGCCGACACGACGTCGACGGCTCGAGATCAGCTGACATTCCCGTTGTCTGGCCCCGATGGAACGTACGCCACGGTGCCCCAGTCGGGCACTCTCGAGATCGCTGGCCGTGAGGCCAAGATGTTGGTCGCCGGTTACGATCTCGGGGCGCAGCGTTGGGTGTACTCGACGTCGGAGATCATGACCCACGCCCGAATCGGTGCCCGCGATGTGGCGCTGATTCATGGAACGACGGGGCAGGAGGGTGAGACCGTATTGCGCTATGCCGCAGCCCCCAAGGTGACCGTCGAATCGGGTGATGTCACGGCAACGTGGGATGCCGATCGAAAGGATCTGCGCCTGAATTACCGTCATTCCGGGCTCGCGCGGGTGCGGATCGAGGGTGGGGCGAGGCCGCTCGAATTGCTCATTGCCGACACGGCTTCGTCGGCGGCCTCTTGGCGGCAGGACACGGCCGCCGGGCCGGTGTTGGAGCGCGGTCCGTATTTGGTTCGCGACGCTCGCGTGTTCGGATCGACCTTGGCGCTGTCCGGCGAGACGCGCGAAGCGGGCGAATTGGAAATATGGGCGCCGCCCTCCACAGCCACCGTTCTGTGGAATGGCCGCCCCGTTCGCACGACGAGGACCCCATCGGGTACGCTGCTCGGTCACCTCGACGGGCCCGCGCCCGTGAGCTTGCCCGAGCTGACCCAATGGCGGCATCGCTATGAGACGCCGGAGCGCGCGCCCGACTTCGATGACGCTTCCTGGGTCGCCGCCAATCGCACGACGACCAACAATCCGACCAAGCCACCCGCGGGCCAGCCCGTGCTCTATGCCGACGAATACGGATTTCACCACGGCGACGTCTGGTACCGCGGGCACTTTCGCGCGACCGGCGCGGAGACGGGCGTATCGCTTTCGGCGACCACCGGCACCCAAGGCAAATACGCGGCATGGTTGAATGGGGTTTACCTCGGCGCGAGCGGAAACGGTGCGCACGCGTTCTCGATTCCCGCAGGGGCATTGCGGCCCAGCGCCGACAACGTGGTCGCGGTGCTCGTCGAAAACATGGGCCATAATCAGGATTGGAACCACAATGACTCGCACAAGGAGCCCCGCGGCTTGACCTCCGCCTCGCTCGTGGGGGGCGCGGCGCCAGCCCTTGCCTGGAAGATACAAGGCAATCTCGGTGGCGAGGACCTGGCGGATCCCGTGCGTGGTCCCTTCAACAATGGAGGCCTGTTCGGCGAGCGCGCCGGCTGGTCGCTTCCCGGCTATCCGGATCGCGATTGGCCGAAAACGACATTGCCGGCCACCGAACCCACGCCGGGCATCAGCTGGTACCGCACCGAGTTTTCCCTGAACGTGCCCCAGGGCCCCGAGACATCGATTGGCCTGCGCATCACCGACGATCCCAAACGCCGGTATCGACTCCAAATTTTCGTCAATGGCTGGAACATCGGGCGCTACATCAACGACGTTGGCCCGCAGCGCGTGTTCGTCATTCCCACTGGCATTCTGCGCACCCGGGGGAGCAACACCCTTGCCGTGGCCTCGTGGGGCGATGACGATGGCACGGGCGGCCTCGGTCACGTTTCGCTCGTCGACCTGGTGTCGTCCGCAGGGGCGCCATGAGCACGTCGCGCCGAAGCTTTCTCGTCCTGGCCGCGCTTCTTTGCGCGGCTACGCCGGCCACCGCACATGCCACGCGCTATACGATGAGCGCCTTCACCAATAGCAGCGAGTCGAACATGTACGTGTACGAGTCGCCGGACGGCACGAACTTCTCGCTGCTCAAAGGGCCGGCGTACACCCCGCCCTCGGGATCGATCCGCGATCCGAGCATCTTTCGGCATACGGATGGCTATTACTATTTGACGTACACCACCCGCACTTGGTCGGCGCTGTCCACCACCATTGGCTTTGCGCGCTCCACCGATCGCGTCAATTGGACATTCCTCTACGATTACACCGTTCCAATCGACGGGCTCCAGAGAGCGTGGGCGCCGGAGTGGTTCGTCGATACGAACGGCAGCGTCCATGTCATCGTGTCGGCATCCACCGCAGCCGAGGGCGAGTGGACCTTCAAACCGTACAAGCTCACGGCGACCAATGCCTCGCTCACGGCTTGGTCCACGCCGGCGCTCCTCTCCGGCATCGGGCCAAATTACATCGACACATTCCTCGTGAAGATTGGCTCCACGTACCACGCCTTCACCAAGAACGAGACCACGAAGTACATCGAGTACGCCACCGCCTCGAGCCTCACCGGCCCGTACACGTTTCGAAAAACGGGGGACTGGGCGGGCTTCGGCTCGTACGTCGAGGGGCCGGCGCTCGTTCGGCTCGACAACGGCGCCTGGCGCATCTACTACGACGGCTACTCGGCCGGGAAATACTGGTACAGCGACAGCCGCGACGGATTCGCCAGCTGGTCGGCGCCCAAGGAACTTCCGGCCCTCACCGGATTCGTACGGCATCTCACCGTGCTGAAGGAGTAAAACGATCCGCTCAGCGGCAGGCAAACGGCTGAATTCCTCCGGCAAAGAGGGTTCCATCCGAGGGCTTGTCGTAGGGGGGCGCCGCGATGATGGGCTCGAGGTGAATGCTCGCGCGCGTCTGGTTGCGAGCATCGCCCGACCAACTACCCCACAGGTCGATCCACTCGAAGGGCTGCCCTTCGAGTGTGAACACGGTGCGCGGTTGCCCCCCACACGAATTGGCCGAGATAGCCCGCCGCCCCGTACCGGGTGCGGCAAATCCCGTATTGGCGGGGGCGGACCACGGCCCCAGCGGAGAGGGCGCCGTGGCGTAGCCGGTGCCGTCGCCGGAGCAGTATCCGCAATTCGGATCACTGTACGTCATGATCCAGGTTCCATCCGGTGCCTGAAAGACCCCGGGCGACTCCACATTGGTGAGACCTGCGAGTTTGCTCGCGCCGGTGTTCGAGCCGTTGGACCACCACTCATCCAATTGCTCGACGGACAGCGTCTGGTCCGAAAGCGTGCAATAAATATAGGCGGTCGACCCGCCGGTGACGATGGAGAAGTCGCCATTGCCATGGCAATGATTCATGGGCGCCGGTTTGTGGGTCGTGCCATGGGGCGGCCCCGCATTGTCACCGCACGGACCGAGTGGGCCGTTGCAGCCCATGGCATAATAGGCATTGTTGCCCTTCGTCGCGAAGTCGCGCGGCGCGTTGAACCAGAGGATCCATACGCCGTCAGGGCGTTGAACCATGCGCGGATTGAAGCATCCCTCGCCGCCGGCCCCGCACGTCGTATTCCAGGGTTCGTCGTTGTTCCAGTAATTGCGGTCCGAGGGCTGAAACAGCAAACCGCGGTATGCCCAATTGGTCAAATCCGTACTGGTCCAAACGCCGAATCCGCAGAAGGGTGTATTTGGCACGCGCCATTGGTAGCCGCAGCCATATCGCGTACCGTACAAGTAATAGGTGCCCTGGTAGAGCAGCATCGTCCCGTCGTGCGCATCGAGGCCGGCATACGTGTGGGGCGCCGCGGCGACGGTATACTGGGACGGCTGCGAAACGTCCTGGGACGTGTCACTCGATATCCCGCAAGCGACGAGCGCCGAAACCATGGCGACGAGCACCACGCTCACCAGTGTCCAAGGCATCCGATTCGGTTTCTCCAACCATCGTGTGCGCATGCCCAGTCCATACGCACCGCGCGGCGCGGCCTTTCGACGGCCGCGTCGGTGCCGTATCGATGGCGCCCTGGGCTGGAAGATGGCGCGTTACGCGGCCGAATTGCTCCCGCGCAGTTGGCGCGCGAAACGCGAGACCATGCCGTAGAGCGTGACGCACCACGTGCCCAGGGCGACGAAGACGAACACGCGCGGGATGGCCATCAGGTAAGGCGCATCGATGGCCTGGGAAAGCCGGACGGTGCACACCGTATACATTCCCATCGGAAATACCGCGCCCCAATAGAGCGGATCGTACCGCAATGGAAACCTTCGGCAAACGTGTCGCCAAATGCCGAGGATGGCCAGCATGGGAATCCACCATGTGGCGGTGGCCCACCAAAACAACGTGAAGCCTCGCACGAAGGGTAAAATCTGCAACAGCACCGGCGAATGCGCGGACGCTGCGACGAGCATGGAGCCCGCGAGCGTCGCAATGGCTGCTGCGCCCATGTTGATCCAATAGGGTGGCGCGAGATCGCCGGGGCTCAAAGAATAGAAGGTATATCGATAAAAGATGAGCGAGATGATCCAAAAGTACAACATCGAACCACCGAGCCACGTCGCCAGCGAAAGCAGCAACGCGTGCGCCGCGTAGTGGGTAAAGCGCGGTGCGAGTTGGGCTCCCAATACGGCAATGGAATGGGAGGACACCACGGTGAGCAACCAGGCCCCACTGATTCCCTCGGCCAGCGTCGGCTTTTCGGATTTCACCGTAATCACCGCGATGATGGCGTACGTGAGGATCGCCCACAGACCGATTCCCAGAAACCAAAGTATCGCCGCCACGGTCCACGCACCCGCAATGACGAAGCACTGCGACCCGAAGACGCACGTGGCCGCAACGGTGGTGAAGAATCCCACCGAACGGCCATGGTGCAGCAGATCGGCGAGCACGTGTTTGCGATGCCAGACGATGCGCGAAAGCGTCAGCGCCCACAAGCCCACGTAAAACAACGCGTTCAGCGGCAGCAGGGCCACGGCGAACCGATGCAAGTCGAGCAGCTGCGCGGCAATGGACACGATGCCGGTGGCCATGACCAACGCGAAATACGCCGGATGCATCTGCGCGAGGACGGAAGCCTCGTTCCCACGCGTCGGGTTCATTTCGGTGCGAAGGTAACGTAACGGTCCGCGCCGCCCTTTCTATTTTCGATGACGCGTTCGCGCTTTTTGCCAATTACCGCGCGGCTCGCCAGCGTCAACCGATCACGCCGTGTGAGGATGACACCTGCGTGACCGGTGACCGCCCATCATTGCTCTTGGCAGATCGGCTCGATCGACTCTGCCCGAGGGTGCCGCCGGTTTGCTCGATCTCGAAAGAACGCCGCCGACCGCTGGGCGCCCTGCGATTTGGCTTCAGCGGCTTGCAGTGCTCGCTCACACGATTCGAGCTCCGATGCACGTTGCTGCGGGTTCGGGCAGTCATATGTGCGTACGACCAAACCGCGCGCGTCTCGCTGGACGGGCTGCACCACCGTGTTTCGACAATCCCACCGCGAATCCATGCGCAATTGCGAGCATTTGTTGCGGAGCGCGACTTGTTCTCGATTGGCTCTATCTTGCTCGGCCACGAACTCGTCGACTTTGCTTTGGAAGAAGTCCTGGATCGCCAAACCCTCCTCCTGCTCCTTTTCGCGTTTCTTCTGGAGCAACCGATGCAGGGCGTCGCTGCAGGCAGAGCCGGAGGCAAAGCGTGTGTAGGTGATGACCTCCGCGACCGTGTCCGTCGAAAACGAGTCCTCGGGTGGTGCGGCATTGTCTCCGGCGCTGGCCGCGGCCATGGCCAGGTCCATGTCGGTCATGGCCCGTCGGTCGATCAACCAGTTTTCGTGGTCGCGATTCTCGTTGCGAAGGAGCATGCGCTCGACGAAGGACGGGCCGGTGTACACCGCGGGCACGTTCGGAAGCGCCATCAACGCGCAAACCCGCTCCGTGGAGATTCGCGCCCCGGTCTTCGCGAGCCGTTTCGACTCGTCCTTCAGGAGCGCCTCGCACCCTTGCCTTTGCGGTTCGCCCCCACCGAGAACCACGATATCGGTCCATTTGTCGATTTGCTCGGAGCGGCCGCCGATCACGATGCGCGCTCGGTACGCGATCTCCGGCTCGCCGGGCCTCGCGCCTTTGACGCCGTCGTCGGGATGAGCCGTTTGCGTCGACGAGGCGCAGGCCGAGGCGCCTAAGATCAGAATCGCGAGTGCCGGTGCCACCTTGCGCACGATGCGCCGTCCCATGCCGCCGGATGTCTCATTGATACCGCCCTTGGCCACTCGCATGTCCCGAAGCCCTCCTCGCGACGCCGCCCGCGAGCGACGTTCCACGAGAGAAGATTCGTCCTCGGGTGGAAACAGTTGCTCGAAATGTGTGGCGAGGGGCGCCGTCGAGCTGGAGCCTACGGCGCCTTCGGCATATCGGCGGCGTTGCGCGGCGCAAGCTTCGTGTTGCTGAACGAGTAATACAGGATGCCCTGCATGCTGCTGTACGCCGTCCCAATCGCCGGGACGCCGTCTTTGAACTTGGTGAAAATCAAGTCATCGATGCGCAGGCCGCCGGTGACCACGAACTCGTTCGATTTGACGCCCTTGTCGGGATCGTTGTCCGTCACCGTGAGCGGAGCATTGATCTTCAAGAGCATCGACTCGTACGTCTCGGCTTTGTTGCCGCCGGTGATGATGTCGGAAACGGCGACCTCGATGGGGTCGAAGATCTTCGTCTCGGTTCCATCGATGATCACGCGCGAGGCGTTGATCTGACTCACGCCGAAGTTCTCCAGGTAGAAGCCCTCGACTTTGACCTTGCTTCCGAGGGCTACGCCATACCGGTTCGAGCCCGTCAGCACGTAAATGCCGTTGTAGGCCTCCGTGCCGGTTTGCACGTAGAACCCCAGCGGCGATTTGTCGTCGTACGGCGTGAGCGCCGTCACGTACGCATCTGCGATGCGCACGATGCCGTGTTGCTTCGGGTGCTCCGGGGTCTCCGCATTGCGGATTTGCGCCACCGTCACGGCGCACGGCGTTGCCCCCGCATTCGCGGTTTTGCACTTGTCGCAGGCATCGCCCCAGCCATCGCCGTCGCCGTCGGCTTGGTCCGTATTGGCCTGCTCGGGGCAGTTGTCCTTGCCGTTCGCCACCCCGTCGCCGTCCGTATCGTTCGCGTCGATCGGCGGTTTTCCGTCTTGGTTCTGCGCCGCGCCCCCGCGCACGGGGCACGTGTTCGCCGCGTCGCCGGGGCAGCGATCGCACGCATCCCCGCGGCCATCGCCATCGCCATCGGCCTGTTCGTCCCCGTCCACGCCGCGCGGCGGGTTGAAAATCGACGGGCAGTTGTCCGCGGCGTCGGCCACGCCGTCGCCATCTTGGTCGCCGTCCTTCGGCCCGTCCTTGTATTCCTCGCGGTACGGTGTGCAGGAGGGCTCGTTCTTCGGCGCCGTCCCCTTGCAGAAGAACAGCGGATAAAACGCTTCGCCCGCCGGCTTGATGCCCTTGGGGCCGTCCAAGGTCACGTCACCGCCGATGTCTTGCGCGACACACGCCTTCTTGGCCACGCCGCACACGTCGCCCTGGCCCGCGTTGATCGCCTCGCACGCCGCGCCCCCGATGACCGGATCGTCGAGCAGGGCCGCATCGCCGTAGAGCACCTTCCCGCCGCGCAACACGAGGGCCACGTCCTCGACGCCCGCCTCGATCACGGCGCGATGGTCCTTCTTTTCCTTCCCGCTGAAAATCGCGATGTCCGCCACGTACCCCGGCTTGATCGCGCCAATCAGCCCTTGCGCCCCCGCGGCGAAGGCTCCGTTCTCCGTGGCCATTCGCCACAAATCCGAATCGGAGAAGTGCTTTCCAAAGTACTTCGTATTCAAATCATCGGCGCACTTCAGCTCGCGCAGCATGTTCATCGAGCCGCTGGGCACCCAATCCGTCCCCAGCGAGATGCGCACCCCCGCCGCGTCGAGCAACGTCACCGGCGCCGTGTTCCCATACAAATCGATGTTCGAGCGCGGCGACCACACGAGCGACGTCTGGTTCTTGCGAAACACCACCGCATCCGCCTCGGTCACCGCGATGCCGTGGATCACCGCCGTCTGCCGGCCCAGCAAGTCGTACTTGTTCTGCGTCGCATCGTCGACGCTGCTGCACGCCAGCTCGTTGTGCGCCTCGACGTTGATGCCCTCGGAGATGTGCGGCAGGTACCCATCGAGCGCCTGCACGGCCGACGTCTTCGTCCGGCTCGTGCCGTAGGTGCAATCCGAGGTGCGCGTCGTCCCGTTGCTGTCGCCCAGCGGAAACGTGTCCGAATCGGCCGGCAGCACCGGCAGCCCTTCGAGCTGCACCGGATCGGAGCTGTCCAGATTGCGCACCAACCCCGGTTGCCCGCCCGCGCCCGCGATGCTCGTCACGCCGCCCATCACGAAACGCAACTCCGCGAAACGCACCACGTTCTGCGACGCGTTCGACTTGTACGTCAGCTTGGTGTGCCCATTCTGCCCGATCCGCCACTCGTGCCGATGCGCGTAGCGCTCCGTCCCGTGCCCCACCGGCTCGTTGTTCGCGTACGTGATGTGATCGTGCGGATTGATGAGCCCTGGCGAAATCACCCCGTCGGCACACTGCACGATGCTCGCGGCCGCGTAGCCGGGCGTCCCCGAGCAATCGCACGCACCGCAAACGATGTTCCCGTCCTCGCCGATCACCACCTCGCCCCGGTGCAGCGTCTCGTCGGGCAAGAGCACGGTGCCTTGGAACACGCGCGCCCCCGTTCCGGGCTTGGTCACCTGGCACGTGCCCGACGCCGGCGCCACCAGCGCCGGCCGCGAACACTCCGTCACCTTCACCGCTTCATTCGGCTTCAGATCCGAATCGCCGCTTGGCTCCGGCCGATCGCCCCCGGCATCGCGCACGAGGCGCGCGGGCCGGTCCACGGTTTGGTCCGTGCAGCCCGACACCAGGGGCGCCACCGCGAGCCCCACCGTTGCGAGAGAGAAAAGAGCAAGGCCCAGGAAATACTTGGAAGAGCGCATACAGCCGGCATGCACCTTACCTTGGCGCACCCGACATTGCAGCAACGGCCGTGTGAAAAGGACAACCGAGGATTAATTCAGAAACACGGCATCGATCTCGTCCCGCGGACCGTCTTGGTCCGACGCCGGCGCTACCGGCTCCACCGACGCCGCACCCGAGAGCAGGGACGTCTTCGTCAGCTCCGTCTTCGTCGCGAGCGCGTCGAGCACCGCAATCAAGATGGGCGCCTTGGTGAAGTGCACGATCTTCTCCCATCCCAGCGTCGCCACCAACCCACGCGGTGAGCCGTCGGCGCTTTGATGGATCGCGCGCACCCACTCCGTGAGATCGGCCTTGGACAACCCCTCCGACAGCACCTCGATGCCGTTGAGCGGCGTCGCGCGCCCGGGATCTTGCACCGCGGCCGGCGCTTCGAGCGCGGAGAGGAACCACGCCGCATCGAAGAGCCCGAGCTCGTAGGCCGTCGACAGCGCCTTCAGAATCGCGCGCTCCGACAGATTGCCCCCGCGCCAGAAGGACCACCAATCCGAGAGCGGCACCCAGCGCACCAACGTCTCGGCGTTGATGCCGATCTCGAAGGTCTGCGGATCGATGTCACCCGAGACCAACGCATCGTGCACGGCCTCTTTCACCTTCGCGTCGTCGTCGCGCAGGGCCGTCTTCTGCCCGCGGATCTTCCAGTTCGAAAGAATCGGCCCGCGCACCTCGCGCGGCAGGTGACGAAAGACGAGATCGGTCGCCTCTTTCGCGTCGTGCGCGAAAAAGTGGGCCACGAACTCGCGTTCGCCGCGGACGCGTCCGTCGGGCGTCCGGCGAAATTCTTCGAGGGTCAGGCAAAATCGGGCGAGGGAAGTGTTGGGGTCGGTCGTCACGTCGGTGTTTCTCCTCTTACGTCGTCTCCCCAAGTCTCGCGAATCGAAGCGAGCAATGCACCATCGCCTTGCTTTGTGGCGGAAGATCGCTCACGAAGAGTCCCACAATGTCGGCCGCATCCTTCGAAGCACTCGTCCGCCGTCGGCTCGCCGACGAGGTCGGGCGGTGCCCCAAGGAAGCCCCCACCACCGTCGCGATGCTGTACCCCTCGCCGTACGGCGCAGGGATGAGCTCGCTCGGCTTCCAGCGTATTTACCGCGCGATCAACGACATGCCGGGCTTTGCCTGCGAGCGCGTCTTCCTCGACGACGAAGCCGAGCAGGACCTCTCGGTCCAGGCGCGCCCGCGCACCTACGAGAGCCTTCGGCCACTGGAAGAATTTCCCATCGTGGCGGTGAGCGTCGCCTACGAGCTCGAGATCGCCGGTCTCGTGCGCATGCTGGACGCGGCAAACATCCCCGCGCACCGCACCCAGCGCGACGAGCGGCACCCGTTCATCCTCGCCGGCGGGCCGCTCACGTTCTCCAACCCGCTGCCACTCGCGGGCATCGTCGACGCCATCATCGTCGGCGAGAGCGAGGAACTCATCGAGCCCGTGCTCGATGTCCTGCGCAGCGAGGCGACCGAGGGCGCGCCCTCCTCGTCATCCCGCGCGCGCACGCTCGAGCGCCTCGCGGCCATTCCCCACGTCTTCGTGCCCGCGCATCACGGCGTGAATTTGCCGGTCGTCGCCAAAGTCGACAACGCGCTCTTGCCTGCGTGGTCGCCCATCCGCACGCCGCACTCCGTGCTCTCGAACATGTTCCTCATCGAGACGGAGCGCGGGTGCTCGCGCACGTGCACCTATTGCGTGATGCGGCGCTCGACCAACGGAGGCATGCGCCTCGTGTCGATGGATCGGATCCTCGAGACCATTCCCGAGGATGCGCGGCGCGTTGGCTTGGTCGGCGCGGCGGTGAGCGATCACCCGCGCATCACGCAAATCGTCAACGCGCTCGCCGATCGCGGCGCGGAGGTGGGCCTCTCCTCGCTGCGCCCCGATCGATTGAACGACGACTTCGTCGCCGCGCTCAAACGCGGCGGTTACAAGACGCTCACCACCGCCATGGATGGCCCGAGCGATCGCCTGCGCGAATCGCTGGAGCGGCGCGCACGCGTCAAGAACCTGCTCCGCGCCGCGGAGCTGGCGAAGGCGCACAAAATGGAGCGCCTCAAGTTGTACTTGATGGTGGGGCTTCCCAACGAGACGGACGCCGACATCGACGAGTGCATCACGTTCTCGACGGAGCTCTCGCGCATCGTGCCGCTGTCGCTGGGGATCGCGCCCTTCTGCGCAAAGCGCAATACCCCGCTGGACGGCAAGCCGTTCGCGGGCATCAAGGTGGTGCAAGATCGGCTCGAGCGGCTGCGTCGCGGCCTCAAAGGGCGCGTCGATGTTCGCTCCACGAGCGCGAAATGGGCGTGGGTGGAATACGTGCTTGCGCAAGGTAGCGAAGCGGAAGGCCTCGCAGTTATCGACGCCGTGCGTGAGGGCGGACGGTTTGCCGACTACAAGCGGGCCTTTGCTTCGCTTCCTGCGCCCACGACGGCCAAGCCGCGTCGCAGCCTCGCCATCGCGCAGGTTTAGCCTTTCTAACCTGGATGCGTCTGATGATCCGTTGAAGCCCTCCCCCCGAGAAGGTCAGGGGGCGGTGTTGGTTGTTGGCGATGCAGCGGATTGCACGAGCTGGTCGCTCGAGTTGCCGCCGACACCGTTCGCGATCTCACTCGCGTGGGCGTCGAACCAGCATGCTACACCTAAAAGAACGAGGAACCCGACCAGAGCTGGAAATGCGCTTTGCATGAACCGCGGTCTCTCTCTCCCCTCCGCGACTGACACGGGCGACCTTGCATGAGCGATGCCGCCGTCGGGCGTTGTAGATCCGCGCGGTCCATTCGCAGAAACGAGCCCGGCAAGGCCTCCACCGTGGCGCTTTGGCTTGGGATTCGCGAGCACGCCACACTTTCTGCGCCTTCCAGTGCGCATGTCTGTCGCCTCTAGGCCGCTGTCGCCGAATACGCGCGTGAAGCGCAGCTCGTACGGCTGAGCGTATCGACGTCGCACGACCGCTCCCAGTGGACTATAAGGCTTGGCATGCCCGACGCGACCAAGGGGGGTCTCCCGTCTCGCAGCAGCTTCGCTGGCCTCACCAGCGCGGCCTACGTGGGCTTCGTCCTTGCGGCTGGGGTGCTGGTTTACAGCTTCGTCTCCGTTGCGCGCGAAGGCGAGACACGCCGCCGCTGCGCGCCCATGTGCCTGCTCCACCCCGAGTACGCGGCCACGAACCGCCGCGCGCCAGATTTTTCCCTGAAGGACATGAAGGGCGAGACCGTCTCGCTCTCGCAATTCCGCGGGAAAACCGTGGTGCTGAATTTCTGGACCAAGACGTGCGGTCCCTGCCTCGAAGAGCTCCCCAGCATCGCCGACCTCACCAAGATTCTGCGCGAGCGCTCCAACGACGTCGTCGTTCTCACCGTCTCCGTGGACCAGGGCCCGGCGGACGTGGAAGACACGCTAAAGGCCGTCCTGCACGACCCACCGCCCTTTCCCATCCTCTTCGACCCGGACAACGAGATCGTTGCGGGCAAGTACGGCACGAACCTCTTTCCGGAGACATGGGTCATCGATCCGCGCGGCATCATCCGCGCGCGGTTCGACGGCAAGCGCAACTGGTCGAGCTCCGCGGTGGTCGAGCTCGTGGATCAACTGCGCGCGGGCGGTTATTGCCCGATGGAAGTGCACGATGGGCGGCCGAACGGGGAGGGCGCCAAGGTTTGCGAAGACGTCGGTGGTAGCTGATGCCGCGCCTTCTGCTCGTTTCGAACCGTCTTCCGGTGACGGTCAAGGCCGACCCACGCGGCGTGACCGTCACGCCCAGCGCCGGCGGACTCGCCACCGGCCTTAGCGGCCCGCATCGCAGCTCGGACGGCCTTTGGATCGGCTGGCCGGGTGATGTCTCGAAGCTCAAGCCCGAGCAGCTCGCCCGTGTGAACCAGGAGCTCGCCGAGCTGAAAACGGTGCCGGTGCAGCTCAGCGCCAGCGAGGTCGCGCGCTACTACGAGGGCTTCTCCAACGGCGTGCTCTGGCCGCTGTTCCACTACCTTTTGCACCGCATTCCCATCGATGTGCACGATTGGGATTCGTACCGCCGCGTGAACCAGCGCTTCGCCGACGCCGTCATCGCGCAGTACCGCGAGGACGATCTCATCTGGGTGCACGACTACCAGCTCACGTTGGTACCGGGCATCCTGCGCAAGGCGCTTCCGCGCGCAAAGATTGGCTTTTTCCTGCACATCCCGTTTCCGGCGACGGACATCTTCCGCATCCTGCCGTGGCGCGAGGAGATCCTCGACGGCATGCTCGGCGCCGACCTCGTCGGTTTTCACACGTACGGGTATCTGCGCCACTTCGCCAAGTCGATCGTGCGCACGCTCGATGCGAGTTTCTCCATCGATCGCGTGCCCTATCAGGGTCGCACCATCCGCCTCGGCGTCTTCCCGATGGGCATCGACGTGGCGGCATTCGAGAAGCTCGCCAACGACGAGGACGTCATCGCGCAAGTCACCGGCATGCGCGAGCAGGCCAAGGGGCAGCAGATCTTCCTCGGCGTGGATCGGCTCGATTACACGAAGGGCATCCAGCGACGTCTGCTGGCGATGGAGCGTTTGCTCGAGCGCGAGCCGCGTCTTCGCGGGCGCGTAAGGTTGGTGCAAGTCGCCGTTCCTTCGCGCGAAAAAGTCGACGCATACGCCTCATTTCGACGCGAGCTCGAGGAGACCGTCGGACGCATCAATGGCGCGTACGGCTCGGTGGGGCAGACCCCCATCCATTACCTGTACCGCTCGTTCTCGCAGAAGCAGGTCACCGCACTCTACCGCGCCGCGGACGTGATGCTCGTCACGCCGCTGCGTGATGGCATGAACCTTGTCGCGAAGGAGTTCGTTGCCTCACGAACCGACGGCGATGGCGTTCTCGTCTTGAGCGAATTCGCTGGAGCTTTCGCCGAGTTGGGTGAAGCGATCACGGTGAACCCGCATGACCTCGACGGCATGGTGGCCGCGTACAAACACGCGCTGCGCATGCCGGAAGAAGAGCGTCGCTCGCGCATGCGAACCTTGCGCGAACGCATCCAGCGTCACGACGTGCATCGCTGGGCCGATTCCTTCATTGCAACCTTGGAGCATATGCCGCGTGCCGAGCCCCTGGGCGACGAGTCTTCGACGTCGGCCGAAATTGAAGATTTGGTGGAGCGCATTCGCGAGGCGCCGTCGCTGGCGCTCTTGCTGGACTACGACGGGACGCTCGCGCCCATCGAGCGCGTGCCCGAGTTGGCGGCGCCCACCAAGGAGGTGAAGGCGCTTTTGGCGTCGCTCACGCACCGAAGCCGGCCCACGGACGTGAACGTGGTGAGCGGCCGCACGCGCGAGTCGCTCGAGGAGTGGCTGGGCGATCTGCCCATCTCGATGTACGCCGAGCACGGGGCGTGGGGGCGCGAGCGCGGTCAGTCATGGGTCCCCATGCGGGAGTTGAACAGCGAGTGGAAAAACTCGCTGCGCACCATCTTGAACGACTTCACGGATCGCACGCCGGGCTCGCGCATCGAGGAGAAGTGGGCCTCCATCGCGTGGCACTACCGCATGGCCGACGCCGAATTCGGCCCGCTGCAAGCGCGCGAGCTGGCCACGTACCTGACGGACATTCTGTCCAACGCCCCGGTGGAGGTCATCCACGGTCACAAGGTCGTGGAAATCCGCCAGCAAGGCATCCACAAGGGCATCATCGTCGACCGCGTTCTCGAACGCGCGCAACCCGCCTTCGTTCTGGCCATCGGCGACGATCGCACCGACGAAGACATGTTCCGCGCATTGCCCCCGAGCGGCGTGGCCATCCACGTCGGCAAAGGCCGCAGCGCCGCCACCTACCGCCTCGCCGACCCCGCCGCCGTCGCGAGCTTATTGCGCGCGCTGATTTGAGCTAAAAATTCGTAAATTTGGGGCCATGCTTACGTTTGTTGGAACAAGCGTTAGTATAGAGTCCCATGGTTACGGTTACGGCTTCCTGGCCCCCTCTGAACTTCGAGGAACGCCGGTGGGACTGGGCCGAACACGGCTCACGTCCATCTCGGCGTGAGGACGGCACGTTTCGGGCCTACCGCGCGGCGATTCCGCCGGAGATCGCATCCGGATTGATCCGTCAACCCGTCATCACCATCGAGGCCGCGCGAGAGATCGTTCTGGAAGATACAGGCCGTGCGGTTGCAGACAAGAACGTGTACGAGGCCATCGAGCGACTCGTCGGTGCGGGCATTCTCGTGGAGATGACGCGCCAACGACGGAATCGGGCGTGGGTCGCGAACGATGTTCTCGACTTGCTCGAACGCTTTCAACGCGACGTATCGAAACAGCGACGTCTTCCCGATTCCCTTCGCTAGCGTCGGCAGATGCCTGGGGCGGCCATGGCTTGGGCGGCGGCGGCGCGGGCTTGGGCGCGGGCGTCTTTGGACATGACGCGCTCGAGCCTCCTGGCGAGGTCGCGCGGGTGGATCTTCCCGAGGGCGTCGATGGCGGCGAGGCCCAGGGTCAGTTCGTTTTCGGCATTGGGGGAGGCGGCTTTGGCGGCGAGCTCGGTGAGCGTGTCGAGCGCGTTGGCGTCGCACATTTGCGCGAGGGTACGCACGGCGGCGAGGCGAACGTCGGCGGAGTTGTCCTCGTCGAGAAGCTTGCGCACGCGGCCCGCGTACGAGGCCGCACGGTGCACGCCCAGCGCATCCACGGTCGCCACGCGCACCGCGGGCACGGGATCCTCGAGCGCCGTGGCGAGCGATGCGTCGATGTCCGGCGACTGCGGCATCGACCCCAGCGCCGTCGCCGCCGACACGCGCACGAAGGTCCACGGATCGCGTGACAGCAACGCCTCCACGGCCACCGCCGCTGCCGAGAGACGCTCTTCGGCGATGGTGCGCAGGGCGGCCTCGCGCGGGCGCGGCTCCGGATCGCGCAGCCGCTCGATGAGCTCCTGCTGCGCACCCGGAATGTGCAGCGCGAGCTCGGCGGCGCGCGCGCGCACCGGCCATGCCGCATCGTGCCCCATCAACGCCGCGAACCGGTCCACCGATTCGCGATGACCTTGCCGCGCCAGCTCGGCGACGGGGCCGAGCGCCAGGTACCGTACCGGCAGATCGGGCGTGCCCTTGAGCAGCTCGTCCAGATCCGTCCGCGCATCCTCGCGCACATCGACGATGCGCGGACCGAGGGCGCGCAAAAGCTCGAGCCGCGCAGCCGCATCGCTCGAACGCCGCTCGCGCAAAAGCTCGGCGAGCTTCGCCGCATCGGCACTGCGCGCCGCGCGCATGAACGCGGTGCGCAGCATCTGCCGATCCGCCGGCGAGCCCTGCCCGAGCAGCGCCGCGATGGGCGGCACCGCCGCACTGGGCGCGAGCAACGCGAGCAGCGAGGCGTAGCGCGCCTTCTGCGGCACCGGCGCATCGCGCATCGCCGTGAGCAGCGCCGGCGCCGCCGCGCGACCGCACCGTTCGAGCTTCTCGCGCCCTTTGCGCTCCACGTTGCGATCCTTGTCGTCGAGCGATGCCACCAAGAGCGGCCCGCCGTCCTCGCACGACGTACGCACCGCCACGTCGACCCCGAGCGCGCGCCCCTGCGCATCGAGCTCGCTCCACGCCTGCATCACGCCCTCGACCCCTCGCTTGCCCGCGCGCTGGAGCACGGCGGCCGCCGCCTGCGCACGCGGACCGCCGCCGAACAGAAGCCGCGCGATCGACACCGGCGATGCCCCCGGCGTATCGAACTCGCTGAAGGCCGTGAGCTCCGCCACCGTTACCTCGGGCCGTGCATTCCCGCGCGCGTAGGCTTGATCGAGCACCAGCGCCACGCAACTCGTGCGCACCGGCTCCTTCAACGCGATGTCGTACGAGGCACCCGGCTTGAGCCACCCGTCTTCCGGCAAGGTCACCGCGAACGTCTTCGCATCGGTCACCAGAAAGAACGACCGCGGCGCCATCCCCGCCGTGGCATTCGCACCGGGCGGGGCCACCGTGATCGCGAAGCGCGTGATGGGCACTTCCGCGGGCGCGCGCATGACCACGAACTCACCGAGCCCCGTCCCCGGGCGCGCTTCTCCCCACGCCGTGGCGGGATCCCCATCGGTCAGCGACGCCGGCTTCCCGATGGCGGTGCTCGCGCCCGTCGCCACGAGCAAGCGCCCGAGCGGTGTCTCGGCCTGCGTGCGCAGCCCCGCCGCAACCTTCTCCGCGCCGTCGCGCTGCGCGCGCGAAAGGCGCTGCAGCGATGCACCGCGAAGCTGCATCGTCTTCGCGTCCACCACCTGCGGCGAGAGCAACGTCGTCTCCTGCCCGCACAGCCGCAGGTCTTCGCGCGTCTCGCCCACCGCCACGATTGACGTCCCATCGCCGCGCGGCATCACGTCGATCGCCGTACCCGTGCGGTCGCCATCTTGCCCGCGCACGTAGCCGGTCACACCGGAGTGCAGCAGCTTGCCCCCAACCAGCGCTTCCCAGGCCACGCCTTTGCGCGTCTTCGAAGGCACCACCACGCGTGCCACGCTACGTCCTTCGCCGACGGCGAGCGTCTCCACGCGCACCGCCTTCGCGTCGGGCAGCTCGCTGCGATCGAGCGCAATGGTCACCGATTCGCCCGGGGCACCGTACTGCACCGTGGCCGATGCGAGATCCACCTTGGGCGCCGGCTCGGCCAGCGCAACCGAAGCAAACGGCAGCGATGCAAAAACGATGGCGCAAACGGGGCCTTTCATGCCCCCGACGATACGCGCATTTCTTGCCCGGCGCGGCGGCCGTATGTCACACGAGGAGCCTCGATGCGACGGTGGATACTCGGACTGTCGGCCGCGGCCGCGTGCGCAGGCCTCCTTTACCTCGTACGAAAATATCCAGTCAGCCAGACCGGTGGCCTCTTTGGGGCGAGCGGTAGCGACCAGGTCGAGGAGTCTTCGGCTTCGCACGTCGCGCCGACGTCCCCCGATGGCAAGGCGCCCCGTGAAACGAGCGCATCCGCAGCGGGTTTTTCCGGCGCGCCCTCCACGTTGGCCGGTCTCGACCTCCTGCACATCGCCGTCGACGACGAGGGCACGACCGCCCCGCTTCCCAACCAAGGCGTCGCCCGGCTCTCGCTCGACCCCGAGCTGCAACGCACCGCGAACAGCCTGCTCGCGAGCCGTCACCTGCCACTGGCCGCCGTCGTGATGGTCGACCCCACCACCGGCCACGTCCTCGCCTACGCGAGCCACGTCGAATCGGGCCCGGCCCGCGATCTCTGCGCCGAGGCCAGCGCGCCCGCCGCCAGCGTCTTCAAGATCGTCACCGGCACCGCCCTGGTCGACGCCGAGGGACTCGGCCCCGATGCGCGCGAGTGTTACGCGGGCGGTGGCATGCAGCGCATCTCCGCGCTCGACCTGGCAGACAACCCGCGCCGCGACCGATGGTGCATCACGCTTTCGGACGCCATGGGCAAGAGCATCAACCCGGTCTTTGCGCGCCTCGCCTTGCGCCGCTTGAAGCCGAAGTCCCTCGAGGAGACCGCCTTCGCGTACGGCTTCGGGCAGAAGGTTCCGTTCGACGTCGACGTGCAGCCGAGCAGCCTCGAACTGCCGCCCGAGCCCCTCGAGTATGCGCGCACCGCGGCGGGTTTCTTTCACACCACGCTCTCGCCCATGCAAGCCGCCGCCATCAGCACCACGCTGGCCCGCGGCGGGGAGGCCGTGCGCCTTCGCATCGTGCGCGAGGCCATGGACGGTGAGGGCAAGCCGATCTACGCCGAGCCCGAGAAGCCGTCGCTTCGCCGCATCATGAAGCCCGAGACCGCGCAGGCCGTGGCCACCATGATGGAGCACACGATCACCGAGGGAACCTCGTACCGCGCCTTCCGCGATGGTGCAGGCCGCCCCTTTCTGCGCGGCATCGCCGTCGCGGGAAAGACGGGCACCTTGTCCGATCCGGAATCGGGCCGCCTCTACACGTGGTTCACGGGCTTTGCGCCGAGCCGCCCCGTGGCCAATGTGAAGCCCGTCGCCATCGCGACCCTCGTGGTCAACGATCCCGCGTGGAGCATCAAGGCCAACGTCGTCGCGCGCGAGATGCTCCGCACCTACTTCGCGCAACAAGGTGTCGAGCACGTCTCACGACCAGGCGTTGCCCTATCGTCTCAGCGTCAGCACGCTTCTCGGGGGCGTGGGGCGGCGGAGCCTCCCACAACAAGAAAATCCCCGGAGCCCGCAAAAAGGCTAAAGCCTGGTCAACCCGTGCTCTCGGCGATGGCATCTTCGCGCCCGCGCACTTCGAGGCGATAACGGCTGTTGATCGTCTCGATGTAAAAAACTTCACGGCCGCAGATGCGGAGTACGCGTTTGACGGGTGTCGTCACGTACTCGTGCATGCCGTCCGGAAATTCGATGACGACCACAGAGCCTTTGCGCGGTGCTCGGACCAATCGGCCCGCAACGGCGCGCGAGCCCTTCCCAAGCTTTCGCAGGACCACGTCCACGACCTCAATCTAGCATCCTCGATTCCGACGTCTACTGAGGTAATTGTGCACCCGTGTGCTCGACGCAGCTCGACGCGACGTGGCGTCTGGTTCAAGCGACATCGGTCCGCCATGTGCAAGGCCCGGTCAATCCGCCGTACGGAACATCCGATCACCTTGTAGAATTCCCTCTGGTTGACAAGTGTTGACGCCCCTCGCGCGGCCCGCTAGTTGATGGCGAACTGCGCTCCAAGGCTCGTGCTTGCCGAGTGCAAGCTGTTGAAATCGTTAGATTCTAAGAGGAAAAGATGGGCAAGTTCGATCGCCGCAATTCGCAGAAGATGAAGCGCCGCAAGGGCCAGGTTAAGAAAAAGGCGCGTCTCAAGCGCCAGGCTCAGGCACGTTCGCAAGCAACGAGCGCGCCCGCCCGCAAGGCCAAGAAGGCTGCCGCGCCCAAGGCCGAAGCGAAAACCGAATAGAGAAATTTATTTTAACGGCCAGGGACGCCAGGGTCGCCGCACGAACGGCGGTGCCTGGCGTTTGGTTTTTTGTGCCAACGCCCAAACGGGCCGGAACCTCGCGAAATTCCTCAAAAAGGCACGGTGGCGACGAAGTAGAACTTGTCGAGCCCACCGCTCGCGAGACCTTTCGCGTATCCAAGGCGGAAGGTGAAGTCGACGACGTACGCCATGAGCGTGTCGATCCAGAGTTCGCCGCCCGCCCCCGTCTTGAATTGCGCGGTCGCTGCATCGTCGAACGCGCTGCCATAGTCGAGGAACGCGGTGCCCGTGATGCGCTTGAAAAAGAGCGGTAGCGTGGAAAATCCCCGGTCGATGTTCACGATGGGGAAGCGGTACTCCGCATTGAACAGCGCGTAGTTGCGCCCGGCGAGGATGACCGGCGGGTAGCCGCGTAGCGCGATGCCGCCTTGGATGAGCGTGTTGCGAACGATGTCCAGGAGCGGCAAGTCGACGAAGCCGCCCACGTAGAACGGCCCGCGCCCGGGAAAGCTTCCGCCGCTCAAGCCCGTGCCCATGTGCAAGGCGAGCGAGTGATGCGCGAGCCAGGGCATCAGGTGGTACGAGGTGAAGTCGATGTTCGCGGCGAAGCCCGAATAATCGCTGGCGATGGCCGTGTTGGTGAAATCGAAGTTCGCCCCCAGGCTGAATCCCTTCTCCGCGCCCACGCTGTAGAGAAAGCGCTGTGCGTTGGAGTAACCCCAGCCCAGATGCAACGTCGCCAGCATGAAGCGATCGTTGGGAATGACCGGCGTCTCGTACGGATCGAGCTTGTCCGCCGGCATGGGAAGTTCGCCCCCGAGCCGCGTGACCCCGTAGTTCAACGCGAACGATTGCCCATCGAACCCCGACGAGTTGGGCAAGTTGTACGAGATACCCGTGGAGAAACTCAGGGCCTCCTGGATCCAGATCGGCTTGTAGTTTTGCCCGAGCTGGTAGCCCCCGCGAGGCGCAATGCTGCGCGACACGTTGAAGTTCAGATCGACCGGCAGCCGCGCGTACGTGTAGCCGAGGCCGAACTGCAGGTACGGCCGCTCCACCTCGGTGGTCATCGAGGCGGCGAAGGCGTGATGCCCCGCGATGTCCGTGCCATCGGCGGTGACGATGACCGCCTGCCCGAAGTTGCCGGGCGTGATCGACACGCCGAACCGGCGCGGCCGCAAGGTATGCAGCGGGTTGTACGACTGCCAGGGAAACTCGACGTGGGGCGCCGGCGGGTAGGGGGCAGGGCGCGTGTTCACGTACGGCTCGGCGTCGAGCCAATCGCCCTCGCGCAGCGGCATGGCGAAAATGTCGAAGCCCACGTGCGTGTAGCCGAGGTACGCGAGCGTCTTGCCGTCGGGTGAAACCTCCGGCTGGTACGCGCCGTTGATGACGTTGGTGACCTGCTTCAACTCCGCCGTCTCGACGTTCCACGCGAAGATGTTGCTCACGCCGGTGCGATCCGAGTGGAAGAAGATCCAGCGCCCATCGGGCGAAAACGACGGCCCACCGTCCTGCGCCCGGTCGTGCGCGAGCTCGACATAGGTGCCGTCGGCCGTGTCGACGTAGCGGATGTCGCGGAAGCCGCCCTCGGTCCACACGCTGTAGGCCACGTGCCGGTTGTCCGGCGACCACTCCGGCGCGAAGGCCTGCTCGAAGCGGTTGCTCCGCACGAGCGAGCGCACGTTGGTGATGCCTTCGTCGGAGACGTCGGCGATCTGCAGGTACCGCGTGCCCCGGTGGTTCGTGGTGAAGACGATGCGGCGTCCGTCGGGTGACAGCGCGGGATCGCTGGCGCGGAAGCCTTGGGTCAGACGGGTGCGCTTTCCATCGAGGCCCGTCGGGCTTTTTTCGCCCGGCGGGAGCTGGAACAGATCGGTGAAATTGAAGATCCGCCGAAAGGGCGCGCTCGAATCGAAGATGGCGCTACCGTCGGGGGCGAAGGTGACGTGCGAGACGCCGTTGGTGCGGATGACCAGATCGCGTTTCTTGTCGTCGACCGCGACGACGGCACCCCGTGCATCGCGCTGCACGTCGATCGCGTAGAGGCCCGGTGTGGTGTGCCCGTCGTCACGGAAGTAGACGAGGCCACCCTGGTGATCGGCCCACGCGTTCTTGGGGATCCACACCGGGTGCTGCGCCACGTTGCCGCCGTACGTGAGGCGCACGCCCTCGCGAAGCCCGCGCGCCACGATCGCATCGCGCTGGGCGCCGAAGCCCTTCTTCATCGAGGCGATCCACTCGGGGTACAGCTCCTCGTAGGTCTTTCCGATGGCGCGCCGGAGCGAGCGATTGAACCCGAGCGGAATGACCTGCTGGCCGAAGTCGTCGATGACCTGGCGCATGACGCCTTCACCGTACGTCTCCTGGATCCACTTCATGAAAAAGGAGCCGTACAAGTACCAAATGTTGCCCTGCGGCCAGCGTCGCGGCGTACCCGTGAACTGATCGAGCGGCGCGATGTTGTTCTCGAGGATGTCGGCGCGCATGAACATCTGCCACTGCGAGGAGCGCAGACGTCCGCCGCTCGTGCGCACCGATTCTTCGTAGACCGCGAGCCCTTCGATGAACCAGCGCGGCTGCACTTGGTTCGGGGAGAAGCGCTTGCCGATGAGTGCATTGCCCAGCGCGGGCAGGCCACGGATCTGGTCGATGTGCAGCGTGTGCGTGTATTCGTGCGTGAAGAGCGTCGTGTACCAGCCGTCGTAGTCGCTCAACGGCGACAGATCATCGGGCGCGGTGACGAAGAGCCGGATCGCGTTGTACGGGACGATGGAGGTGAAGCCGTTGGCGCCATCGGTCTGGTCGAACAGGGCCACCTCGACCTTTTCGGCCGGCGACCAATTGAGCACGGGCGAGAGGCGCGCGTGAATGGCCTCGGCCTCGTCGGCCAGGTGCTTGGCGATGTCTTCCTCACCCGAGTAGTACGAGATGCGGAAGTGCGGCGTCGTGATGGTCTTCCAGACCAAATTGGGATCGTTGGCCGCACGCGCGCGCCCCGGCACGAAGGCCGACAGCACGCCGAGCGTGAAGCAAACGAAAAGAGCGCAAAGGAAGATACGACGCAAGCGAGGGGCCCGCGAGTCTACACGGCCCGGCCTTGGCGCTCACCAAAGCTCGACCGACTCGTCGTGTTTCTGGGGCGGGTCGGAGCTTACAAATCGTCGTGAAAGAGCGGCTCGCGGTTGCGCACGTACCGGTAAACGAGCTGGCGCGCCTCGGGGGTAATCTGGGTGAATTGCGCGCCAAATCCGGGCGGGGCATCGCTCCCGTCGGACTGCTCCCGCGCCCAACGCACGATTCCATTGGCCTCGAACTCGTAGCCGCCGGGAAGCGAGACTTTGAGGCGGATCTGGGTGCCGAGCTTCGGGATCATGTACGTCGAAACGAAGAGCCCGCCGTGGTCGATGATGTCGTTGCCCGAGAGCCCCTTGTAGAAATTCGTGGCGCTGTGGGTGCCAAGATCGGCCGTGACCACGTGCAAATCGCCCGCGGGACCGGGCGAGGGCGCCAGGCCAGGGGGCGCCGGGTTCGGTGCCGGCGGCGGCGTGTACGGATAGGCCCCCGGACCGCCACCGAAGTGCTGAGGCTGGGGCGGCGCTTGAAACACGGGCTGCTGGGGCGGCGGCGGAAAAGCAGCCCCAGGACCCGCTTGCGGGGCCGCTCCTGAATGCTGGGCCACGTACGGCGGGGCCGGGGGCGGCTGGAAGGCAGGGGCCGGAGGCGGCGCGTACGCCTGCTGGTGCGGGTTGGAGAGCGGCTTGGTGAGCGGAATGGGCGCGCCCTCCAGCGGTGCGATGGGCGCGATCCCCACCGGTGGCATGGGCGGAGGCGGCGGAGGTGGCGCGGCCATGGGCGCGGTGGGCATCGGAGCCGGCGAGCTCGCGAGCTGGTGAAGCGAGTGCACGAGGCTCAGCGACGACGCCACCGACTCCATGGCCACGTTCACGGCCGGATGCGACGACGCGACCATCTGCAATTGGCTGAGCACCTTGCGCACGTTCTCGAGCGCGATGCTTGCGTGCGGGAGAAGCTGCGTGCCGTTCGAGCGCTCGATCTGGTGCAACGCTCCCATCGACTGCGCAATCACCGCGGCCAAATCGAGCAGTTGCGGTGGCACCGTGGGATCCGCCTGCAGGGCCTGAAGGCCGCGCGACAGGGATTCACGGGCGGTGCGAGCGGTTGAAGCGGGATCGGGCACGGTCATCTCCTTCGCGCAGAGTAAAAACTTGGGGAAAGCTGCATGCTACAGGGTCGGCGAATGACGTGAAACGATCATCGGACGGGGCCGGACGGAACCGATGTGATCAACCCTGCGAGCTCTCCGGGGGAAAGTTCGGCGTCCGTCTCGGCGTCGCGCGCGGAAATCAGGCGCAAACCGCGATCGCGGGCCCGCACGACGACACAACCGTGGACGAGTGCCGCCTCGGCCGTCTGCAGTGCGCGTGGCACATCATCGGTGGGTTCGGCGCGCGTAACGAGAAGCGCGCGATCCCCAATTTCCGTGAGCATGCCCGGCCACGGTGCCGCTGCGCGGATGCGGCGTGCGATGCGCTCGGCGTCGTCGGTTTTCCACTGGATGACGAGATCGTCCTCGCTCGGCGACGGCGCGTGCGTGGCCAGCGCTTCGTCTTGCGCTCGCGCCTCGGGCGCTTCGCCCCGCGCGAAGCGTGCCACCGTCTCGCGGAGCAGCGCGAGCGTCACGCGATCGAGCTTCAGGGCAAGCGTCCACGCGTTCCACGTGGGATCCACGGCGATCTCGCGCTGCGCGAAGATGGTCCCCGTGTCGTAGCGATCCTCGAGCCGATGCGCGGTCGCGCCGGTCGTGGCATCGCCCGAATCGATGGTCCAAAAAATGGGATCCGCCCCGCGATGGCGCGGCAACAGCGACGGGTGCACGTTGAAGGCGTCGACCTTCGCGGCGCGGAGGATCGCCGTCGGGATGCGCTTGGTCCAAAACCAGCTCACCACGAGATCGGGCGCGAGCGCCTTCACCCGCTCGGCATGCGCCGAGAGATCCGGCTTCACGAGCACACGCTCGGGCCCCAACACCCGCGTGAGCCGGCGCAAGCCCGAGGCATCGCTTCGGCTGATGGCCGCAAGCACGATGTCGTGCCCATCGTGCCGAAGCGCCAACGCCCCCATGGGGAGGCCGCAAAAGAGAATGCGGAGAGGTGAAAGCGGCGCCGTCACACCGTTTGAACGAGCACGCCGGTGGCGGGTTCGTCGCCGACCATGCGCAGCAGCGCGGAGCGCATGGCGTGTTCCACCAAGGTCCAGAGCTGGGCGCGATCGGTCGAGCGGCCGAGGAAGCCGATGGGGATGCGGAAGCCTCCCTTGTCACGCCGGCCGCCGCCGTAGGGCCGACCCTTGTCGTCGTAGCCGAAGGCCTGCTCGAGCCACGCCGACGGATCGACGCTCGGCGAGTGCGTGCGCAACGAGCCCTCGATGAAGCGATCGCCCACGACGCCGTAGACGACGACGGTGTCGATGTCCTCGCGGCGCACCAGGAAATCGGCCGCTTGCGCGATGGTGTCGCGGTCGCCCTCGGAGACGAAGCCAATGCCGGCCATGGCGAAGTTGCGGCGCACGACCAGCGACGCGAGCGCACGGGCCATCACGTCCATCGCGCTGGGCGCAATGAGGCGACGGCTCAGGTCCGCGAGCAGATCGCGATCGCACACCTCGATGATCTCGGCGGCGGCGCGGAAGTCGCCCGCGCGGGCCAGCATGAAGTCGTCCGTGTCCGTCGATAGGCCGTGCATGAGCGCGGTGGCGATGCGCTGATCGTCCTCCACCTCGCTGTCGAGCGGGGCAAGCTGCTCCAGGTACTCGACGAAAATCGTGGCGGTGGCGCCCACGTCGAGCCGCAGATCCACGAAGCGCGCCTTCGGCGGCGTCGGTGCGCGGTGATGGTCGACGATGGTGAGCACCTCGATGCCGTCGGTGTCGGCCAAATCCGGATCGACGTCGTACGCATCGACGAAGGAGAGGAAATCGACGTTGCCGACATCCTTCACGCTCTTGATCTTGCGAAGCTCGACGCCGAGGAGCTTCACCAGCGCGCGGTTCTCGCGATGACTGAGCTCATGGCAGTAGCCGATGGTCGTCTGCCCCACGCCACAGCGCTGGGCGATGTGGGCCTGCGCCATGGCCGAAGCGATGCCATCCGGATCGGGATGGCCGCGCAGGGCAATGAGAACGTGCTTGCCCTTGGCCTCTGCCAGCGTGTCCGCGAACGCGCGCGCGCGCTCTGGAGGCGGCGCAGCAGCGGCCGGAACGGGTAAACGTCGGACCGGATCGGTCATCTTTTGACTCGGGCTGGGTTTCGAGGTCACCGCGGAAACCATACCAATTCTACTCCGATTTCCAATTCGCATGCCCAAACCTTCGGCTTGAGCTAGCTACCACATCTTGTAAGGTGCCCGCCGTGAATCGAAGGTGGAAGGTAGGGCGATGGCGAGCACCGCGCTGAACACACGGGCGGTGCGAGCTGCGTGGAGGGTATGGATAACCATCCGACGTTCGCTCGTCCTGCCCCTCGTGATTGCGCTGCCTGCGCTTTATTGGGTGGTCGAGGCGACGAAGCGCGCCTCGCTGACCACGCTCGGTCGAGACCAGGGGATTTTCCAGTACGTGGCGTGGGCCATCGAGCGCGGCGCGGTCGATTACCGTGACGTGCGCGACGTGAACGGGCCGCTCACGCACCTGATTCACCTGGTCTTTCTCCAGTTCGGCGGCGCCGATGAACATCGGTTCCGTGTCCTCGACCTGGTCATCACCGGCATGACTTTCGCGTTCGCCGGCGCCTGCCTGCCCGGCATCGCGAAGAAGAAGGTGCGATGGATCGAACGCGCCGGTTGGGCGTTCGCCGCGTGGGTCGTGCTGAGCAGCCAGCTCGTCATGTACATCTACTGGGACCTCGCCCAGCGTGAGAGCTTCTTCGACTGGTTCATGCTGAGCGCCATCGCGCTGCAGTTCGTCGCGCAGCGGCGGCTTGCCACGTCACGCGCCTCGGCGGATTCCACCTGGCAAGCATGGCCGCTCGCCTCGGCCGCCGCGCTCGGGGCCATTCCCTGGTTCGGCAAGCCGACCTACGTGCTCTTCTCCGTGGTGCAGTTCGTGGCACTCGTCGTCGATGACGAGCTGTCGCTGTCGCAGAAGCGCAGGTTCGCGGTGTTCGCGCTGGGTGCGGCGGCTGGCGCGGCCACGCAGATCGCGTTTCTCCTGCGCTACGCGGATATTGGCGCCTTTTTGCGGATCTACATGGTCGACGTGCCGGCGATGTACCGCTTCATGATGCCGCGCACGACGGCGGAGATCCTCGGCCTCAATTGGGGCGCACCCCCGGCCTTGATGGCGCTGGTCACCGCGCTCGTGCACCTGGGGCTCGTGGTCGAGCGGCAGATGCCTCGCCGCACGGTCAGCTTCGCACTGATGCCGCTCGCCGCCATCGTGAGCGTGCTCGCCCAGGCCAAAGGCTTCCCGTACCACTTTCATCCGGTGAGCGCGGGGATCCACCTCGACTGGCTCGTGCTCGTCGTGTGGCTTTGGGAGCGGCTCGGGCGTGCCCCCTTTGGACTGCGTCTCGTGCCCTTTGGTGCGGCGGCCGCGTTGGCGACGAAGCTCGCGGTCACGCTTCCCTTGTCGCCGCACGTCGTGGACGAGTGGATCCTGGCCAAGGCGCGCGATAGCGAGGAGCGCGCCAGCCGCGATTACTTGGTCTACTTCGAGACCCGCGACTTTTTCCCATGGGACATGCGCCAGACGGCCGACTACCTGCGCACGCACACGAAGCCGACGGATCGCGTCCAGATCTACGGCATGGATCCGTACGTGCTCTTTCTGGCGGAGCGCATGAGCGCGTCGCCGTACATCTACGTGTACGATCTCAACGCGGATGCCGCCATCAGCGGCTCGTGGCTGCCCGATGGTCCGCGCCCCAATCCTCAACAAGCGGCGGTCATCACGCGGATGCGCGATGACCACGAGCGCGACATGCTCGCGCACCTCAAGCAGCAACCACCCGCAGCGTTCGTGTTCTTCGACAAGTCGCCGTTGACATCGAATGGAAGCGCCTCACAGGATTTCGAGGAGCACTGCCCCGAAACCGCTGCTTGGGTGCACGAGCACTACCGCGAGACCGCCGTGTTCGGTGAGGATCACGTGTGGATGCGAAACGACGTGGCTGGAATCGCGGGGGTCGTTTCACCAGAACGTCACGCAATCGAAACGCATCCGTGACGCGATTGTCACTTAGAGGTGTGGGAGTGCGAGAATCGTTGCCCGGCGCATTGGGGGATCTGGGCTAGTATAAATTTCGTCAAAACGACGGCTCGTGGTCTCCCTCATGGAAGAAACCAGTCCCAGCTCCGACTTTTCCCCGACTTCGCAGACACCGCTTTCGGGGCCCGTGGCACCCATCCCTAGCAGCACCCACGGGCCGGCCTCGTCGGGAAACCTCAATGGTCCAACCTACAGCGCCCCCCACCTGCTCATCAGCGACGGGGTGCCGGATCTGCGGTCGCCCTACCTCTATTTGAACCGGGAGCTGTCGTGGCTCGAGTTCAACGCCCGCGTCCTGGCCGAGGGCGAGAACGAGGCGGTGCCGCTGCTCGAGCGGCTCAAATTCCACGCCATCTTCGCGTCCAACTTGGACGAGTTCTTCATGGTGCGCGTGGCCGGGTTGAAGCAGCAGATGACCGGCGAGGTCGGCGATTTGCCGCCCGACGGCATGACCCCGGCCGAGCAGCTCGCGGCCGTGTCGCTACGGGTGCATGCGATGGTCGCGCAGCAATCGGCGTCGCTCGAGACGCACCTTCTGCCGCGCCTGGCGGAGCAAGGCACGCTCATCGTGCGGCCCGAGCGGCTGTCGCAGGACCAGCTGGCGCAGCTCGACCAGATGTTCCACAACGAGATTTTCCCGATTCTGACCCCCATCGCGGTAGATCCGGGGCACCCGTTCCCGCACCTGCGCAACAAGAGCCTCAACATCGGCGTCATGTTCGCGCGCGAGGGCGAGGGGCACGAGTCGGGCTTCGGCGTGGTGCAGGTCCCCGTGATGCTGCCGCGCCTCATCGAGGTCTCCGGCGTGCGGCTGCCCGATGGAAGCCTGGCCAAGCACGCGTTCGTGCTGCTCGAGGCGCTCATCTCGCGGCACGTGGGCACCATCTTTCCCGGGGTGCGCGTCAAGGGCGTGTACTCCTTCCGCGTGACCCGCAACTTCGATCTCGAGCTCGACGAGGAAGAGGCCGAGGACCTGCTGCAGATGATCCAGCAGGAGCTGCGGCGGCGCGAGCGCGGCAACGCGGTGCGCCTCGAGGTGGCGGGCGAGCCCACGCCCGGTTCGCTGATGAAGCTGGTGAAGGCGTTGAAGCTCGATCCGGAGCGCGACGTGTACCGCACCAGCGGTATGCTCAACATGGCCGACTTGATGCGCATGGTTTCGCGCGACGAGCGGCGCGAGCTGCGCGACGAGCCCTTTGCTGGCTACGTGGCGCCGCCCCTGCGCGATGCGGAGGACCTTTTCGCCCTGGTGCGCGAGAACGACGTGGTGCTGCAGCACCCGTATGACTCGTACGACACCATCGTGGACTTCATCACGCGCGCGGCCGACGATCCCGACGTGCTCGCGATCAAGCAGACCTTGTACCGTGCGGGCGGCGACTCGCCGATCATCAAGGCGCTCACGCGCGCGGCCGAGGCGGGCAAGCAGGTGACGGCCATCGTCGAGCTCAAGGCGCGCTTCGACGAGGAGTCGAACATCCAGTGGGCGCGCACCTTGGAGCAAGCGGGCGTGAACGTCGTGTACGGCCTTTTGGGCCTGAAGACGCACGCGAAGTGCCTGCTCATCGTGCGGCGCGAAAAGGGCAAGTTGCGCCGCTACGTGCACCTCGCCACGGGCAACTACAACCCGACCACGGCGCGAATGTACACCGACGTGTCGCTGCTCACGTGCAAGCCGCAGATCGGCGAGGATGCATCCTCGTTGTTCAATTTGCTCACGGGCTACAGCGCGCCGCCGAAGTGGAACTCGCTCATCGTGGCGCCCCTCGGTCTGCACGAGGCGGTTCTCGGGCTCATTCAGCGCGAGACGGACCATGCGAAGGCGGGCCGGCCGGCGCGCATCATCGCCAAGATGAATGCGTTGGTGGACGAAGACGTCATCGAGGCGCTGTACCGCGCCTCGCAGGCCGGCGTGTCGATCACGCTTCTCGTGCGCGGCATCTGCTGCTTGCGCCCGGGGGTGGCCAAGGTGAGCGACACCATCGAGGTGCGCGCCATCGTCGACCGGTTCCTCGAGCACGGGCGCATCCTCTACTTTGCCAACGGCGGCAAAGAGGAGGTCTTCATCGCGAGCGCCGACTGGATGCCGCGCAACTTCCACCGCCGGGTGGAGGTGCTCATCCCCATCGAGGACCCGACATCGCGCACCCGCCTCATCGAGGTGCTGCACCTGCAGTGCGCCGACAACGTGAAGTCGTGGTTCTTGCGCTCCGACGGGAGCTACATGCGGGTCGCACCGCCCGCCCCCGGCCAGCCGGCGGTGCGGGCCCAGCAGCGGTTCATGGAGCTGGCCCGCGATCGCGTGAAAACCGCGGAAACGGCGGGCAGGCCGACCCGGTTCCATCTGCAGACGATGCCGGCACGACAACTTGACGCCCCCAGGGTGCGTCGACGTCGGGAAGCTCCGCCGGTAAAGAAGTAGCGCCCGGCTGACCGAAGGGAGGCCTCGCGCCGCCAAACGCGATATGCTCGAAGCGTCGTGATCTTCGGGATGACAAGGGGCGAGATTGCCCTGGTGCTCTTCATCTTTGCGCTGGTTTACGGTGCCGGTCTGCTGCCACGCCTCGTCCAGCTGTTGAGTGAGCGCGCCGACAAGCGGCTCGATCGAGAATCATGAGCCTGGGGAGCGTGCGGCCACAGGATGCGGACAAACCGAAGGTGAGCAAAGCCACCGTGTTCGTCAGCGATCCGTCGGTGGAGGCCGAGCGCATCTCGCAGGCCCTTCGCAACGACGGCTACGTGGTGGTCGACGTGCCGCTGGCCATGCTGGTCGCGCGGGTAGCCGTGCAGCGCCCGCGCGTGGTGCTCGTCGATGCGGACGCCGACGGGGCGCTCGAGACGGTGGCGCGCATGCGCGAGCTGCCCGACGGTGAGTCGATCGACGTGCTCTACATCGGGCGCGCGCCGCTGGACGTTGCGTACGATTCGCCGTCGCACGCGCAAAGCTTCGTGGCGCGGCCCGTGGATGTCCCGGCGCTGGTGAAAAAGGTGGAATCGCTGCATCAGCGGGCGCTGGAGATGTCCGCGGAGCTCAGTGCGCATGCGCCCTCGGGGCGGCACCAGGTCGCGCCGGCGGCGTCGGAGTTGTCCGCGGTGGCGGAGGTCTCTCCGGTGTCACGGGAGTCGCGCGACTTGCGCGACCTACGCGACTTGCGCGACCTGCGCGACAGCCCGCCGCCGTCGTCGAAGCGGAGCAGCCCTCCGCCGTCGAATCGGGGCAGCCTGGCGATGTTGCCGCCCCCGAGCATGCGGGCGGAGCGACCGAGTCAGCCTCCACCATCGATGGGCTCGCTATCGTCCCTCTCGTCGCTGTCCTCTTTGGCGTCGATGACATCGATGCCATCGAATGCGCCGCTCGGCGGATTGGCCGCGCGCAATGCGCAGTTGGCGCAGCGCCTGGCCAGCTTGCAAGGTCCGCTCAGCAACGAGCTCGCGCAGCTTTTGGCCGAGGCCGAAGAGCGGGTGGGGCAGGCGAACGCGCACGAGTCGAGCCCGCCCTCGCCCGACGAGGAAATCGAGGCCGTGCTGCCCGAGGAGATCCTCGCCGCACTGGACGAGCCGCTCGTCGACTCGGAGGGTGAGCGCGATCTCGGCGAGAGCAACGAAGGCCCGCCGGCGCGCGCCACGACCTCGGGGGGCGGTGCCAAGCAGACGACGGGTGCGGAGGGGCGCGATCGCACGTACCCGGCGGTGCCGCCGCCGGCTCCCTCGGTGCGGCCGGCCGAGCTTCCCACCCAGCCCGCGCCGCCGGAGGGACCATCGCGCACGCCGCCCATGTTCGGGCGCGCGCTTTCGAGCGATGCCATCGTCGATGCGCTCGCGTCGTCTCCGGCGCACCAGGCGCCCACCACGCCCCCCCCGCAAGACGCGCGCACGGCGCCGCCGCCCCCGCAGCCGACCACGGGCGCGCAAACGCTCGCACCTGCCGCGCCCCCGGCGATCCCGCCCGTGGCCATTCCGCCGCCGCCGCCCACGCCCATTCCGCGGCTGGTGAACGCGCCGCCGCCCCCGGTGCCGAGCGTGCTCGGTGAGAACGACGCCCCGTTGGTGCTCGCACGTGCGATTGCGTCGCGGGTAACGGGAACCCTTTGCTTCGAGTCGAAGGACGGCGTTCGGCGCGCGGTCCTTCGCGAGGGCGATCTCGTGACGTGCGCCTCGGGCGTCGACGACGAGAGCCTCATCGCGTACCTGGTCGCGCGCGGCGATCTTCCGCGCGAAAAGGTGAGCCAGCTCGCGGGCCGCTTCGCCACCTTCGGGCGGCACGCCGGCGCGGCGCTGGTGGCGCAGGGCTATTTGCGGCAGGACCAACTCTGGCCCGTGCTTCGCGGGCACGCCGAGTGGATCCTGGGGCGCGCCCTTCTGATCAAAGATGGCACCTCCCTCATCGAGCCCGAGCCCCCGGGCCGGCTGCGCGGCGAGCCCAGCGTATTTGGCGGCTCCACCGGCGCGGAGGTCTTCGTCGAGGTTCTGCGCCGCGTGGTCGCCCCCGAGGATGCGATCCTGCGCATGGGCGGCGTCCATTCGCGCATCGCCGAAGGGCCCAAGCCGCAGCTGCTCACCGAGTGCGCCCTCGGCCCCGCGGAGCTGGCCATTTTGGAGCAAGGCCGCGGCCACTCCATCGAGGCGGCGCTCGCGACGCACGCTGATACCGACATGGGCTCCGTGCTCTACGCCCTGTCGCTGCTCGGCGTGATCCAGGTGGCCCGAGCCCTCAAGGGCGTTCGCGCAGGGCTCGACGACGTCTCGCCCGCGGAAATCGATGCCCTCGACGTCGACGCCGTGCGCGCCCGCGTCCGCACGCGCATGCAACTGGTCGACGAGGGCGACTATTTCGCCATCCTCGGCGTGCCGCGCAACGCCACCGGCTACGAAGTCCGCCGCGCCTTCCTCGAGTTACGCCGCGCCTTCGAGCCCGCGCGCCTGCTCACCCCGCGTCTGCTCGACCTCGCTCCGGACGTGAGAAAGATCGTCGAAGTGCTCGAGGAGGCTTACGAAATCCTCCGCGACTCCGCCCGCCGCGAACGCTACCGCCGGGCCATCGACGGATTTCCTGATAATTAACGCGGTGTGATGCCCGCGCCTTCGTCTCGCTCCACCGTGAATGCCCATGCGCTGACACGTGTCGGCAGCACCGTCGGGAAATACCGCATCGCGCGCCTTCTCGGCATTGGAGGCATGGCCGCGGTGTACGCGGCGACGCATCGGAATGGGAACCGCGTGGCCTTGAAGTTCCTGCTCGAGGGCCTCGCGGAAGATTCCACCGTGTTGAAGCTGTTTGCGCGCGAGGCGTACCTGGCCAATCGCATCGACCACCCCGGCGCCGTTCCCGTTCTCGATGACGATGTGGACGAGCGCGGGTGCCCTTTCTTGGTCATGCCGCTGCTCGAGGGCGAGACCTTGCGCGCACGATGGGAGCGCGCCGGAAAGCGTCTTCCCGTGGCCGAGGTCGCGCTGCTCATGTCCGAGGTGCTCGACGTGCTTGCCAGCGCCCATGCGCAAGGTGTCGTGCACCGCGACATCAAGCCCGACAACATTTTCGTCACGGCCGATGGCCATGCGCGCGTTCTCGACTTCGGAATCGCCCGGCGGGTCGACCCCGACGGCTTTGTGACGTTGACGGGGCCTCTTTTGGGAACCCCCGCGTTCATGGCCCCGGAGCAGGCCCTCGGCGATCGCGAGGCCGTCGGTCCGTGCACCGACATTTGGGCCGTAGGGGCCACCATGTTCGCGCTGCTCTCGGGAGAGCTGGTGCACGCGGCCGACAACCTGGGGGCGCAGCTCGTCGCCATCGCCACGCGACCTGCCCGATCGCTGGCCGAGGTTGCGCCGGCCGTGCCTGAGGTCATCGTGCGATGCATCGACAAGGCGCTCTCGCTCGATCGCGCCGAGCGATGGCCTTCCGCCGAGGCGATGCGCGATGCGCTGATGGCGGCGCTCGAGCAGGCCGCAGGAGAGCCTGTCCCGAGCCTGGCGGCGTCCGTCCGAGCCAAACTCGTCGCCGAGCTGGCGACGGATCTCGGCGAGACCCGCGTGACCAAGCAGGCGGCGATTCGGCGACTCGCGCCGAAGGTCGATTCGGGCATCGAAATTCGCGCGACGCCGCTCTTCCGTGCCTTCCGGCTCGTCCCGGCGATCGCGCACCGCATCTTGGCCAAGCACGGTCTCGGCCGGTTTTCCCAGATGGGGCGCTTCATTCCAGACGCCCGCGCCTGGTGGCCCCGCGAAGCATTCGTCGCGGCGCTGCGCGAGATCGGCGAGGCCGTGGGGCCAGCGAAAATGGTGGAAATCGGTCAGCTCAAGGCGAAGCTTCACTGCGCTCCGCCGCGGCTCGCGGCCGACGGTTCCGCGCCTGCCTTTCCTCTCGACATCCGGTCGGCGTTGAAAATGGTCGACGTGGCCTACCATCTCGACATTCGCGTGCACGGCAAACTGGCGTTCGACGTCGCCACGGGCCAAATGCTCGAGGGTGTAGGCAATCTTCGATACGGAGGTGAGATCGCTCCGAACTGCATCGCCATCGAATGCAGCACCCCGTACCCCTGCGAGATCGACCTCGGTGTCGGCATGGCGATGTGCCGCCGTTTCGAGCCGTTGGCCATTGTCGAGCACGCCCCCGGCGGCTGCCGCAAGGACGGCGCCGAGCAATGCGTCTACCATGTAACGTGGTGAGTTCATGTCCATCTCGCGCACCTCGCTGAATCAGCGCGCGCTCGCGCGAGTGGGTACGGTGGTCGGCAAGTACCGCATCGTGCGGTTGATCGGCACGGGCGGCATGGCGGCGGTCTACGCGGCCACACATCGCAACGGGCACCGCGTGGCGCTCAAGTTCTTGCTCGAGCGCCACGCGGACGACGAAGACATGGCGCATCTGTTCCAGCGCGAAGCGTACGTGGCCAACCGCGTGGACCATCCCGGCGCCGTCCCGGTGCTCGACGACGATAGGGACGAAAACGGGTGCGCGTTTCTGGTCATGCCGCTGCTCGAGGGCGAAACGTTGCGCGCCCGCTGGGAGCGCGCGGGCAAGCGGCTTCCGGTCGACGAGGCGTGCTTGTTCGCCTCCGACGTACTCGACGTGCTGGAGCGCGCCCACGCGAATGGCATCGTGCATCGCGACATCAAGCCGGACAATTTGTTCCTCACCTCGCAAGGGCACGTCCACGTGCTCGACTTCGGAATCGCGCGTTACGTGGACGGCGGCCCCGCAGGTAGCCTGACCAGCCGCCTGATTGGAACGCCGGCCTTCATGCCTCCCGAGCAGGCCATGGGCCAACGCGATGCCATCGGGCCGCATAGCGACATTTGGGCCGTGGGGGCGACCCTCTTCACATGGCTTTCGAGCGAGTGCGTGCACGAGGCGGAAAACGCCAATGCGCAGCTCGTTCTGGCGGCGACGCGCCATGCTCGGTCGCTCGCCGAGCTCGTGCCGGACCTATCGCCCTCGATCGCGCACGTCGTGGACAAGGCCCTGGCCTTCGCGCCCGCCGATCGATGGCCATCGGCCGCTGCGATGCGGGAAGCGCTCGGCGCGGCCTTTCAGGGCGAGCTGGAATCCACGGCATCACGGATTCGCGGCCGCGTGTGCGTGGAGTTGTCGCCGGTGATCGAAGAGACCGCGGTCGCCGAAACGCGAACCCGTGAACGCGGCGCGGGCATCGAACTTCGCGCGGCGCAGTGGAATTTCCTGAGCACCTTCCGGTCGCCGCAGATCGGGCAGCGCCTTTTGGCCAAGCACGGCTTTGGCTATTTCACCGCGGACGGGCGCTTCATTCGGGACGTGCGCACGTGGGTTCCCCAGGAGGCGTGGGTCGCGGTTCTTCGCGAGGTGAACGAGCTGGTGGGCCCGGCAAAGATGATGGAATTCGGGAAAAAGGTTCCCCAGAACAACGTGATTCCGCCGACCGTCACGAACATTCACGCTTTGTTCGACGAGGTGGACGCCATGTACCATCGCGTTCACCGTTCGAACGGGCAGAGCATGTGCGATCCCGTGACCGGCGAGTTGCTCGACGGCGTCGGTCACTTTCGCCGCATCGACGATGGTTCGGTGAAAAACCGAATCGGCATCGAATGCAGCGGTCCGTATCCATGCGACATGGAGAAGGGCATCATCCTCGGATTCGCGCGAACCTTCGAGCGTTTGGCCATCGTCGAGCACGCGCCCGGCAGCTGCCGCAAGGACGGCGCCGAGCGCTGCGTCTACCATGTGACGTGGTAGCGGTTGGCGTCAGGAGGGCGTGACCGCGTCCACGATGATGGCGCCGTCTTCGACGTCGACGGTGGCGATGTCGCCGCGGCGGACTTCTTGGCGGAGGAGCATCTCGGCGATGGGGGCTTCGACCAAGCGTGCGATGGTGCGGCGCATGGGGCGGGCGCCCATTTCGGGATCGAAGCCGCCCGCATCGAGCAGGGCGGCGATGGCGTCTTCGCTTGCGTCGAGGCGGATGCCGCGCGTGCGCTCCAGTTCTGCGCCGAGGGCGGCGAGCATGCGGCGTGCGACCTCGGCGACGTCGGTGCGGGTGAGGGGCGCGAAGGCCATCACCTCGTCGAGTCGGTTGTAGAGCTCCGGCGGGAGCGCGGAGCGTGCGGCGGCCACGATGGCGTCGGAATACGCCGTGGCCTCGCGGCGGTCGGCGTCGTCACGGGCGGCGGCATCGGCAGGCGAAAAGCCGATGCGGCGGGTCGAGGGGCGCGGGCGTGCGACGTCGGCGCCGATGTTCGACGTCAGCAGGATGACCGTGTTGGTGAAGTCCACCGTGCGCCCGCGGCCATCGGTGAGGCGCCCATCGTCGAAGACTTGGAGGAACGCTTCCAACACGTCACGGTGCGCCTTCTCGATTTCGTCGAGGAGCACCACTTGGTACGGCCGGCGGCGCACGGCCTCGGTGAGGAAGCCGCCCGCCTCGTGCCCGACGTAGCCTGGCGGGGCACCGACCAAGCGCGAGACGGCGTGGGGTTCGGCGTACTCCGAAAGATCGAGCCGCGTCATGGCATTTTCGGAGTGGAAGAGCAGCTCGGCGATGGCCTTCGCCGTCTCGGTTTTGCCTACGCCGGTGGGGCCGAGCAGCAGAAACGACCCGATGGGCCGCCGCGTGCGAAAGCCGGAAGCATTGCGGCGCAACACGGCCGCGATGCGCGCGAGCGCGTCGGTGTGGCCGACGATGCGCTGGGCGAGCAGGGCCTCGAAGCGCAGCATGCGCTCGGAATCGGTTTCCAGCAGCCGCTCCACGGGAACGCCGGCCAACTCCGCCACGACTTCCGCGACCTGCTCCGGGCCCACCTCGGCGAGCTTGCGCCGGCGGCTTCGCGCGCCCGCGAGATCGAGCACGCTGATCGACTTGTCCGGCAGGGCGCGTCCGGGCAGGTAGCGCACGCTCCAGCGGAGCGACGCCGCAAGCGCCTCCTTGGCGTAGCGCGCGTGGTGGTGCCCCTCGAACAACGGGATTACGTTCTCCATGATGGCGAGCGCCTCGTCGTCGCCGGGCTCCTCGACCTCGACGACGCTGAAGCGGCGGGCCAAGGCGCCGTCGGACTCGATGACCCTGCGGTATTCCTTCGGCGAGCTGGTGCCGATGCAGCGCACCTGGCCCGAGGCCAGGGCGGCCTTCAGCTCGGAGATCCCTTCGTCGCCGCCGTCGGCGCCGAAGAGCGCGTGGATCTCCTCGAAGACGAGCACGATGCGGCCTTCACTCTTCTTCACCTCGGCGAGCAGCTGCTGCATGCGCTCGGCGAGCTGGCCGCGCATGCCGGTGCCCGCGAGGAGGACCGGCGGATCGATGGCCACGAGGATGCGGTCGTCGAGGGAGGTGACGTGCTCGCCGGCGGCGATGCGGCGGGCCATGCCGCGCACGATGCTGGTCTTGCCCACGCCGGGTTCGCCCACCAGGCACGCGCTGTTCGCATGGCGCTTGGCCAGCACGTCGAGGGTGCGCTCGATCTCCGCCTCGCGGCCGATGGCCGGATCGAGCTGCCCTTGGGCGGCGGCGAGCGTGAGGTTCGTGCCCATCTGCGTGAGCAGGGGAAATGCCTTGGGATCGAGCGCGAAGCTTTGCGCATTCGCCGTCGCCACCGGAGTTACCGGAGCTGCCGGAGCCGCGTGCGGACGCGGGTGGTGGTGGCGCTTGCGCGGGGTTGGGGCCGCCGGGCGTGGCGCCGGGTTGAGCACGGGTGCGGGCGCTTTGGCCTGCACCGGTTTCGCGGGCGGAGCCGATGGCGTTGCCGGAGGAGGAATCGACGGCGGACGCGCGGGCGCGAGCAAAGGCCGCGCGGAGATCGGGATCGACGAGCGCATCGTACGTCGGGGCATGGCGATGCCCGTGGCCAGTTGCAGCGCGGAGGTTCGCACCTTGGCCACATCGGTTCCGCACTGGGCGATGGCGCGGTGCGCGGCGCAGGTGCGGTCCTGGCACAAGGCGTAGAGCAAGTGGATGCCGCTCGGCTCGGGCGACGTGGAGCGGGCGGCGAACTCGCGGGCGCGCTGCACGGCGCGGCCGATGGCGTCGGGCGCATCGTCGGTCACCACGCGCGCGGCCTTCAAGAGCACATCGACGTCGAGCAGCCGCTCCTGGAGAAGATCCGCGGCCACGCTGCGTCGATCGGCGATGGCGGCCAGCAAATGGCCGGTCGTCACGCGCTCTTTCCGTTTGCGCGCTAGCTCCTCGGCCAGCTTGCGAAGTGCCACGAGCTCGCCCTCACGAGGCGCCCCCTTCACGCTGCGTTCGCGGGTCGTCGTCATGGAATCGAACGAGCGTTCGCACACGGAAGGGCTATGGGGCAAAAAAATGGCGAGCTAGCCCGCGACGTACCGCACGGCGCGCCGCGCGCGCTGCTGGTTCGGCCACTCGTACGCGAAGTCCTCCGCGACGCTCATGCCCTCGAGCGCGGGCGCCTCCTCGCGCGCGAGCAGCACCCACACCGAGCCGCCTGGCTCGACCAAGGTTCGCCCAACCGCGAGCCATTCCGGCGGTGCGAACGTCGCCCGCGATAGCGCAATATCCCAGGTCGCGCCGCCGAGCGCCGCCGCCTTTCCGTGATGAACCTTCACATCGAGGCGGCCGATCGCGCCAATCACCGTCCGCAGGAAACTGACGCGCTTCGCCAGGGGTTCCACCAACGTGACCTCGAGATCCGGCCGAATCAGCGCCAGCGCCAACCCCGGGGCCCCGGCACCCGAGCCGATATCGACCAGCCGGGCCCGCTCCGGAAGACGTTTCGACAACGCGAAAGCATCGGCCAGCATCAAATCGAGCAGCTCACCCTCCGAGCGCGCCGCTGTCAGATCGTGTTTCGCGTTCCAGGTGACGAGAAGGTCGAGCCACGTGCGAAGCCCCTTGTCGACGCTAGATCCCTTGCCTGTGTCCGCCGTCGTGGCGGATGTGACGGAAAGCCCGAAATGGGAGGCCATGCTGGCGAGATCCCAGCCTTCTCCCCTCGTGCGGAGGCCGCTTCCGGAGCGCGATTCGCCCATGCGTGCCGGCTGTGATAGCACGCGGCGTAGGATGCTTGCGCCCGACCCTACGGCCATGGCCGCTCTCGACGCACTCCTGGGCCGCCTCGGCCTCGTGAAGATCGGCGTCCAGCCCATGGCGGCAGGTGCCTCGACCCGCCAGTACGTTCGCGTCCAGCTCGCTGGGGGCCGCTCGGCCGTCGGCATGTTTTTCCCTCAAGGCATCCAGACCGACGAGATCCAGCAGCCGCTGAACCCGCGCCGCTGGCCCTTTCTCGAGGTGGGCGACCTGCTTCGCGACCACGGGGTGCGCGTGCCCGAGGTGCTCGGCGATGCCACCGACGACGGGTGGCTCCTGCTCGAGGACCTGGGCGACGACACGTTGGCCAACTACCTGCTGCGCCACCCCGAGAAGAAAGATGCACTGTACACGAAAGCCGTCCGCGATCTGGCGGCGGCGCAGGAGCGTCTCGCCGACGCACCCGCGGGCTCCATCGTGGCGTCGCGCGCCTTCGACGAAGCCCTGATCCGCGGAGAGCTCGAACATTTTCGCGAGTGGGGCCTCGAGGCACGCGGCTACCATCTGGGTCGCGCCGACCGCGAAGCCTTCGAAGGCATTTCCGAGCGGTTCGCGCGCCGCATTGCCGGCTATCCGCGCGGCTTCACCCACCGCGATTACCAGTCGCGCAACTTGATGGTGCGCGCCCCGGACACCGGCGCGAACGGAGCGGGCACACCGGATCTCGTGTGGATCGATTTCCAGGACGCCCTACGCGGCCCCCGCGTCTACGACTTGGTGACCCTTCTCAACGACAGCTACCAGGATTTCGACCGCGCCTTCATCGAGGCGCGCCTGGACGAATATGCCCAAGCCTGTCGCCTCTCCACCGAGGAGCGCTCCGAGCTCGACGTGCAATTCGATCGCGTCACCGTCTTACGCAAATTGAAGAATGCGGGACGATTCGTGTTCATCGATCACGTCAACGACAACCCCACGTTCTTGAAGTTTCTCCCGTCGACGTTCGCCCGCATCCGGGCTTCACTTGCCCGCCTTGCCCCACACGACGAGGACATGCGCACCCTCGAAGACATCCTCGAACGTGTGATGAAGCCCTAGGTATCTGCCACCAAACATGACAAGCTGCCGACTGATGCGCCCGACCTCTCGCGGGAGGCTATCGGGCGGGTAGCTTATCGGAGGTGGAAATGGCGACGAGTACGCCGGAAGCCGAAAATCCGAAATGTACCGTAGGGACTTTGCGGTTCGAGTGGGACCAAGAGCGCGGCCTCTTCCTATGTGAGGGCATTCCCTGCGTGGCCATGTGGGTGGAGACCACCATGGCCAGCTTCATGGCGGGCATTCACAAGATGGTGGGCACCGAGCGCTTTCAACTCGCGCTCTACGGCGCCGGCGAGGAAGTCGTCGAGAACGAGTGGAACCTCTTCTTCAAGACGGCGCCGAGCTTCGAAGAGGGCATGCGCCGCATCGGTGCGGGCGCCAACGTCGTGGGCCTCGGCCACTGGGAGCTCACGTTTCTCGATCGCGAAAAGAAGGAAGCGCGCTTCCGCGTGCGCAACAGTTGGGAGGCGCTCTACCAGCGCGCGCTGGGCGTCTGCTGGGGAACCAGCTCGCTCGCGGGGCGTTTCGCCGGCTTTGCGAGCATCCTTTTCGGCACCAACTGTTGGGCGGAGCAGACGCAGTTTCTCGCCAAGGGCGACGAGGCGGACGAGTTCGTGGTGCGCCCATCCACGCGCACCATCGCGGGGCAGCTCGATCAGCTCATCTCTTCGGACAAGGCCACGCGCGCCGACCTCGATGCCGCCCTCGAGCGGCTGAAACAAGAGGTGCACGAGCGCACGCAGGCCGAGGAGCGCCTCAAACAAGAGATCCACGATCGCATCCAGGCCGAGCAGATGCTGCTCGACAAACTGGAGATCATCCGCCGGCAGGAAGACTCCATCCGCGCGATGTCCACGCCCATCCTGCAGCTGTGGGAGGGCATTTTGGCCTTGCCGGTCATCGGTTTGGTGGACAGCCGGCGGGCGAATCAAATGCTGGAAAGCCTGCTCGAGGCCATCGTGCGGACGCAGGCGCGGTTCACCATTTTGGATCTGACGGGCGTCGACGAGATGGATACGGCGGCCGCGGATCACTTGCTCAAGGTCGTGCGGGCGGCGGCGCTGCTCGGTACGCGGTGTGTCGTCTCGGGCATTTCGCCGCACATGGCGCAGACCATCGTGGGGCTGGAGCTCGATTTGGCGGAGCTCACCTCGTTCAGCACGCTGGAAGCGGCGCTTCGCTATGCCTTGCGCACCGAAGAGCGGAAGGGCAGGCCAGGCGTAGTATAGAAGCCGGGCCATGCCCATTCTTTCGGCCCGTGGACTCCACAAAGCCTACGGCGCGCGCCCGCTCCTCACGGACGCGACCTTCACGCTAAAACGAGGTGAAAAGGCAGCTTTGCTCGGTCCGAACGGCACCGGGAAGTCGACCTTGCTGCGCGTGCTCGCGGGGCTCGAGCCCGAGGATTCAGGCACCGTCGACCGCCGGCGCGAGGCGTCCATGCTGTACCTGCCGCAGGAGCCGGTGCTCGATGGCGAGCGCAACGCGCGGGAAATCGTGGCGGAGAAGCTCGGGCAGTGGAGCGGCGAGCACGAGGTGGACGAGTTTCTCGACCGCCTCGGGGTGCGCGATCGCGATCGGCCCGTGGCCACGTTGAGCGGTGGCGAGAAGCGCCGGGTGGCGCTGGCGCGTCTTTTCGTGGCGCGGCCCGATCTGGCGCTGCTCGACGAGCCGACGAACCATCTCGATGCGGAGACCATCGCGTGGCTCGAAGGGTACCTGCGCGACTCGTTTCCCGGCGCGGTGCTCATGGTGACGCACGATCGTTACGTGCTCGATGCCGTGGCGACACGCATCTTCGAGCTCGATGCGGGGCGGCTCACCGAGTACACGAAGCGCGACGATCACCTGGGCGCGTACGCGGATTTTCTGGAGCAACGCGCGGAGCGTGATGCGCAGGAGGAGCGCATCGAGCGAAACCGGCAGAACCTGCTGCGCCGCGAGATCGAGTGGCTGCGGCGCGGGCCGAAGGCGCGCAGCACGAAGCAAAAGGCGCGCATCGATCGGGCGAACGCGAAGATCGCCGAGCCCGGGCTCGTGCAGCGCGCAAAAGTGGATCTCGTGGGCCTCGAAGAGGGGGCGGCGCAGTTGGGCGGGACGATCCTGGACTTGGATCGCGTGACGGTGGAAGTGGCCGGCCGCACCCTGGTGCGCGATCTGACCTTGAACGTGGTGCGCGGTGAGCGCATCGGCGTGGTGGGACCGAACGGCGCGGGCAAAACGAGTTTGCTTCGTGTGGTGCAAGGCGAGCTCGAGCCGGTGCACGGTACGGTGAAGCGTGGGACGCAGACGCGGATCGCGCTGTTCGATCAGGCGCGCGCCATGTTGCACGACGATTGGAGCGTGCTGGACAACGTCGCCGAACGCGAGGGTGCGGAGCGTACGGGTGCAGGCACGGTGACCATCGGCGAGCGCACCATGGATATGCGCACGTACCTGGAGCTTTTCATGTTCGATGGGCATGCGTCGCGCCGGAAGGTGTCGGCGCTGTCGGGCGGCGAGCGCGCGCGGGTGGCCTTGGCCCTGTCGCTCAAGTCCGGCGCGAATGTGTTGCTCTTGGACGAGCCGACCAATGACTTGGACATCGTCACGTTGTCCGCGGTCGAGGAGTTGCTCGAGTCGTGGCCGGGGTGCGCGATCGTGGTGTCGCACGATCGGTGGTTCTTGGATCGCGTGGCGACGTCCATCCTCGCCTTCGAAGGTGACGGCAAGGTGACGTTGTACGGCGGCAACTGGTCGGCCTACCGCGAGCGGATTGCGGCGATTCGGGCGGAAGAAAAAGAGAAGGCGAGCCCGCGCCCCGGTACGAACACAAGCGCGGGCACGGGCACGGGCACGGGGGCGGGCACGGGCACGGGGGCGAAAAAGCTCACCTATGCCGAACGGCTCGAGCTGGAGAAAATCATGGACGTCATCATGGAAGCCGAAGAAAGGGCCTCCGCGCTCGAGGCAAAGCTCGCGGACGGTTCGCTTTGGGGCAAAGCTCCGGACGAGGCGCGCGAGACGCAAGCCCAGCTCGATGCCGCGCGGGCCGATGTGGAACGGCTCACCGCGCGCTGGGAGGACCTGGAAAGCCGCAGGCCCGCCTGAAAGTGTGGTAGCAACCGCATCCAAGAGGACGACAATGCCCGAGAGCCGCACGCGATCCCTGCGTGCCCGCCGCCTCAAGATCGAGCCCGAGCCCGTTTCCCAACGGGCCCCGCAGGTTGCGCGCGTGCGCTTGCATCCGCATGGCCTCGAGCTGCCGAGCGGTGGCCCTCAGGTGGAGCGCGCCTCTTCCGTGCTGCCGCTCTACGCCGGGTCGATGCACTATTGGCGCCACCATCCGTCCACGTGGGGCCCCGGCCTCGATGCGATGCGCGAGATGGGGCTACTCCTCGTCGACACCTACGTCCCTTGGGGCGTGCACGAGCGCGAGCCGGGGGTCTACGACTTCGGCACCAAGGAGCCGCGCCACGACGTCGGCCGCTTTCTGCGCATGGCCCACGAGCGCGGCCTTCGCGCCGTCGTTCGTCCGGGGCCGCACATCAATGCGGAGCTCACGTACTTCGGCTTGCCCGAGCGCATCGTTTGGGACCGCGCGTGCCAAGCGCGCACGCCGCGCGACAACCCGGTGATGCTTCCCATCGTGCCGGTCGCCTTTCCGGTGCCGAGCTACGCGAGCCGCGTCTTTCATTCCGAGGTGGAGCGCTGGTTCGATCGCGTCGCCAAGGAGCTCGCGCCGCTGCGCTACCCCGAGGGCCCCATCGTCCTCGTGCAGATCGACAACGAGGGCGCGCTCTATTTCCGCGACGGCGCGTACGACCAGGATTACCACCCCGACGCCATCGTCCTCTTCCGGCGCTTCCTCCGCGGAAAGTACCGCACCCCGCGCGAGCTCCGCGCCGCGTGGGGCCAGTCGGATCTCTCCTTCTCCACGGTCACACCGCCCGTGCGCTTCGAGGCGACCACGGCCGACGACCTCGTGCGCCACATGGACTGGATGGAGTTCCACGAGCACCTGCTCGCCGGCGCCATGCAGCGCATGGCCCGCACCCTCGCCGCGAGCGGCCTCGATGGCCTGCCCACGATGCACAACTTCCCCCTGGCCGAGGCGGTGACCCCGCTCAATGCCGGCCGCATCGAGCTCGATCTCATCGGGCTCGATTACTACCACCGCGCCGCGCCGCAGGATCACATGGCCATTCTGCGCCGCACCAGCGAGCTCGTCTCGCGATGCGCCGGCATGGGCGCGCCCGCATACGGCGCCGAAGTGGGGGCTGGCTTTCCGCCGTTCTTCTCGCCGCTCTCCGAGGACGACTCGGTCTACACCTTGATGAGCGCCATGGCCTACGGCCTGCGCGGCTACAACCTGTACATGGCCGTCGAGCGCGATCGCTGGGTCGGAGCGCCCATCGATCCGCAGGGTCGACGCCGACCCTTCGCCGATCGCTACGAAGCGCTCTCGCGTGCGCTCGAGCAGACCCGCTTCCACACGCTCACGCGCCGCGCGCCCGTGCGGCTCGTGGTGCCGCGCGCCCTGCGGCGCCTCGCGCGTGCGACGCATGCCTTCGGACCCATGACGCCGGCCATGTTCCACGTCATCGGTGCCGGCTTTCGCGAGAGCTGCCTCGAGGACGACTTCGGCCTCGGCGGCGGCGCGCCCACCCTCGACGCCGAAGCGTACCTGCGCGCGTTCGAACGGGCGCTCTCCGCGCGCGGCGTTCCCTTTGCGTACGCCGGCGGGGAGACCTTCGACGTCAGCACGCGCGATGCCCGCTGGCTCATCTGCGCCACCGCCGGCGGCGTGAAGCGCGAACTCTGGGCTTCGCTCCTCGTGGCCGCGAGCTCCGAAGGCACGCGCGTCACCGTCGGGCCGCGCATCCCGGACCGCGATGGGAGCCTGCGCCGGCTCGACGTGCCCTACGAGCGCGGCGCCATCGAGCTCGAGCCGCTCGAGGAAATGGCCCAGGCCGATGCCCTGGTCGCACGGCGCATCGAGGAGCTCGCGCTGCCCACGTATCCGCATGCGCCCGACGACATCTTCGTCGCCGTGCACGAAGACGATCGCGGCGTCGCCAAGGTCGCCTTTTTCATGAACCCCACGGCCTCCGAGGTGAGCGCGCGCGTGGCCTTGCCTGGAGCGAACGCGCTCGTCGACTTGCTTGCCACACGGGCACGCCGCATCTCCCGCACCGCCGGTGGTTTCGATCTCACCGTGCCGCCGCGCACGGTGCGCATGATGGCCATCGAAAGCTGACATGCGCGTCCTGCTGAAAGAAACGCTCTCCCCCGTCGAGGCGGAGGAATACGACGCCTTCGTCGCCACCGCGCGCGGCGGACACTATTCGCAGGCCCGCTCGTGGAGTCCCGTGGCCACCGCCGGCCGCCCGCTCACCGTGCGCTGGTTCCTTGCTCGCGACGGCGGAAAGACCGTAGGCGCGGGCCTCTTGCTCCGCCCGCAGGTCGCTCGCTACCTCCTGGCACCGGTCGCGCACATGGATCGCGGACCCGTGTGCGACGATCCCGAGCGGGTCGGCCACGTGGCTCGGGCCCTCGTGGCGAGGACGCGCCTGCACGGCATCGCGCGCCTGTCCATCATGCCGTATTGGACCGACGCCGAGGCCGACGCCGTCGAGCGCGCCCTCGATCGCGAGCGCTTCACCAACACGCAGAAGGCCGATGGGGCGCACATCGCCACGTTGCGCCTCGCGCTGGGCGAGCGCACCGAGGCCGAGGTCCTCGCGGGCGGCGACCGCGCCACCTTGCGACGAAAATTGAAGCAGGCCGAAAAAGCCGGCGCGCGCGCGCGCATGGGCACCGCGGCCGATCTGCCCACCCTCCGGCGCCTCCATGGGGAGTTGATGTCCGGCCAGGCGATGTCGCAAAAGCCGGATCTCTATTTCGAGCGCCTCGAAGGGCAACTCGCCCCGAACGGACCGGCGGGCCTTTTCGTGTGCGAGCACGAGGGCGATGTCGTTGCTGCAGCGCTCATGCTGCGTCATGGAAGCGTAGCCACCTTCGTGCTCGGCGCCTCCGATCGCTCCCACCGTTCTTTTTCGAAGATGGTGCTCCCCTTCCTTGCGGCCATTCGGTGGGCACGTGATTTGGGATGCACGAGCTTCGATTTGGGCGGCATCCCGATGGAGGGCGATACGGATGAGAAGCGCCGCAACATCGCGCAATTCAAGTTCGATTTCGACCGTACGCCGGTCCGGCTCGTAAGCGAGCACACTCGCTGGTTCTAACGTCGTTCTCAGTTACAATACGGACGTGGGGACGATGTCCGCCTCTCCCGCGCTCGTCTTGGCGTGGTCCGCGGTCGAACCGCATCGCGTCGGCGAAGTCGCGTTCTTGCCCGAAGGGGCCAAGGACGTCGTCTTTGGTCGCGGCCGCGACGACCTCATGTTCGTGCGCCAGCGCCCTGGCTCCATTGCACTGCGACCTCCCTTGCAGGGCGACGGCTTGTCGCGCCAGCAATTGCGCGTGCGCGCGCAAGCCGGCGGGCACGAGCTCGAGCTCGAGCGCATCGGCCGCTGCCCCATGCTCGTCAACGGCGACGCCGTGGATCGCGCCCGCGTCGGGCCTGGCGATGCCGTACTCCTGCCGAGCAATGTCCTCTTTTACGTGGTGACCCGCCCGCGCGTGCTGGGGAAGCTCGCGTCCTTCTCGTTCACCGACATGCCGCGCTTCGGCGAGATCGACCGCTTCGGCATCGTCGGCGAGAGCCCCGCGGCGTGGGAGCTGCGCGAGGCCGCCGCGCGCGCGGACAAGGACCGCGAATCGCGAAGCCGTTGGCCCATTTCCTCGCCGACCCCCAGCTCACCCATCTCGGTCAATCCGGTCATTGCCGACGACCTTCAGGATCGCCGCGAGGACGTTCCGCTGGTGGTGCGCCACGTGTTGCGCGATCTCGCGAAGACGAATCCCAATTTCGTTTCCCGCTTTCGGACCGAGGCCGGAGAGGTGCGCATCGATGGGACTTTGGTGGCCAATCTATTGCGCGATGCCATTGCGCGGACCATTCCCCACGTGGAGCGCCTTCTCTGGGCGGCCATCACCGAGAGTGTCGACGACATCATTGCGCACAATCCCGAATCGCGAGCGATACCGTCCGGCCCCCGCTCCGAAACGTTGCCCGCCGTCGATCCTTCGTGCGATCGCGTGCGCGAAGCCCTCGAAGCCTCCCACGGCAGCGTCGCGAAGGCCGCCCGTTTGCTCGGTTTGCGTACACGCTACGAGCTCTATCGATTGTTGAAGAAATACAAATTGGAAGCAATTCCTCGCCACGACGATTAGCTGGACGATGATAGCCGCGGGAATGTCGCCGCGGTGGTCTCCATTGTAATTGACTTGGTCGTCGCAATGATGAACAACGGTGTCGCCCACGCACGTTGATTGCGGACGACCAACCTTGGGCGCGTCATCGATTCAGGACGTCGAAGCCAACGCTCGAAAGCGGAGTCTGTGTTCGAGAGCCTGCACCTGTATGTCGTGCGGGGCTCCGAATCGCCCGTGCGCGTTTGCTCGTAATCCGGATTGAGGCGCCGCCCAGTCCAGGAGGTTAAATTATGCGACGAAAGTACATTGGCGTTGTTGCGTCATGCGCGGTTTTGACCGCCGTCATGTTGGCGGCGGCAGGCTGCGCGAGCGATGAAGACGAACCCGCACCGGCAGCAGGCTCCCAAGAGGAACCGCTCGAGGAACGAGGCATCCTTCTCGGGGCCGAGGGCGAGATCGTTCCCGAGCGGTACATCGTGACCCTGCGCGACGATATCGGAGAAGCGCTGTCGTCCACCGTGGACAATCTTCTGGCGCAGTATGGAGGGCGCATTGGTTTTCGATATACCGACGCGCTCAAAGGTTTTTCCGTCGAAATGCCGGAGTTTGCGGCACGCTTGCTCGCCGCAAATCCGCTGGTGAGCTCCGTTTCGCACGTTCATATCGGACACGGTGTTACGACCCAGCAAAACCCGCCGTGGGGGCTCGATCGGAGCGATCAAAGCGATCTGCCATTGAGCACTTCGTACACGTATCCGGACAACGGCGGGCAGGGGGTGACCGCTTACCTCGTCGACAGCGGCGTGACGCGACGGCATCCGGACTTCGAGAATCGAGTCACCTCGGGGTACGACTTCGTCGACGACGATGATGAGGCGAATGATGGTCACGGGCACGGAACGCACACGGCCGGTACCGTCCTGAGCAAGACGTACGGAATCGCCAAAAAGGCTCGGGGCGTCGCCCTGCGGGTGCTCGGAAACGACAACTCGGGCACCACCGAGCAAAGCCTGAATGCCTTCGATTGGATCATCCGCCATGCGCAGAAACCGGCGGTGCTCAATTACAGCATCGGATTCAGCGGCGGCGATTCGGCCATCGACAATGCTGCCCGCAGGGTATGGCAAGCAGGGATCGTCTTCGTGGTTTCGGCCGGCAATAACAACAAGGACGGGTGCCGCTCGGCCTCGCCCGCGCGGGTGACGGATCTCATCACCGTGGGGGCTACGACGCGCAGCGATAGCCGGGCACGCCCTCAGGATTGGGGCAGTGGCAGCGGCAGCAATTTCGGTGCGTGTTTGGATATCTTCGCACCGGGCACAGGCACCGTGTCGACGTCCTCGAGCGGTAGCGGGACGCGCACGATGTACGGCACTTCGATGGCCACGCCCCACGTAACGGGTGCCGCCGCCCTCTACCTCGCGACGAACCCGAGTGCCACGCCGCAGCAAGTGCGCAATGCCCTCGTGAACAATGCGACCGCCAAGGTCACCAATGCGGGCGCGAACACCACGAACAAATTGCTCTACATGGGATTCATTCGCTAATCCCCATTACGAGTGACGGCGGCCTGGGGGCATGGAGATGCGGAGAATTCGCGAGATTTCTCGGTGTTTTCGTGCCCCCGTGGCGCGATCGAACCGGAGACTGCCTGCAATTCCTCCTGTCGAGCCTGAACCCCATCCGTACCACCTGCGCATCGAACTGGGGAACAATGAGCTTACGTAATCGAACGTAAGCCTGACGTGGGGGATTCATCATGATTGAATCGAAAAGGTTGCTCCCCGGACTCTTGGGAGCGCTTGCCGTAATAGGCTTCGTTGGCTGCGCTTCTGGAGACGATGGTTCCGCGCAACAAGACGGCACTCTCACCGGGGACGGTGTCTCTCCGGCTTGTCCGCACGATCCACCGCCCCCTCCTCCAGGGGGAGGCGGCGCCAAAGGGTACTCCGGGCGGGCTTCCGCGCTCAGCGTCTACGTGAGCCTGAATCATCCGTCCACGACCACCTGGGACGGCATCGTGGTCGTCGGCGATACGAAGCCAGTCGGGGCCGGCGGCGGCTCGCTCACCAAGAGCCTTCTTACCGTCGAAGCCGGTCCGCTGTTGCAAGCCGCGGTCTTCAATGGCCTGGTGAAAGCCGGGGGAGGTAAGACGCACTCGGCGGCCTCCACGGCGAATGCCTCGGTGCTGGCGTCGGTCAAGAGCGGGTTGCTCCACGACGTTCTCGGTGCGGACGGGCGCGGTGGCGACATTTCGATCAATCTGCGCGAAATACTCGAGAGTCTCGGCATCACCGACGCGGCGCTCGACGGCCTCTTCAACGGCGGCCCGCTCCAAGGCGGTATTCAAGCCGACGTACTCGAAGAGACGGCCGACGCCTGGTGCGCCGGTGGCAAAGCATTGGCCGCGGCCGACGGGACCATTGCCCGCTTGGTAATTGGTGGATCGCCCATCAACATTACCTTGGGCGCCAACGTCAAAGTCCTCTCGATACCAGGGCTCGTCGAGGTCACCCTCAATGAGCAAGTCGTCACGGGTGGCGGCGGCTCGATCAGCGTCGATGCGTCGGCCCTTCACGTGAACCTTCTCGATGGCATCATCGACGTGAGGGTCTCGCGCGCCCAAGCGGGTGTCACCTGCGGCGATGGCGGCGGAGGTGGCGGTGGTGGAGGCGGCGGTGGGTGCGGCACCAAGTAACTAAACCCAGCCGCTCATGATCTCGTGATCGAGATGTGACTCGGACTCCCTATCCAGTGCGCGCTTGACGAGTGCGCAGACAATACGCGATGGGGAGGCATGAAAAGTTTATTTGCGGCGGTCCACGGGACGCGCTGCATGGCTGTATTGCTTCCCCTCGCCTCCCTCTCCCTCTCATGCGGTGGACGTGATGCGCAGCCCGAGTCCATTGGCGCGAGCCAGACGACCCCTCTGGAGGGGGCGCCCCCGCTGAAGAATCGTGTTCTGTTGTCCGACGACGAATTGGCGCCAAAAGCGCTGAAATTGCTCGGCGGAACGGGTGCGGATCTCAATTGCAATGGTTGCCACTCCATTACACGTGAATACGTGCGCTATTGGCGCGCGTTGAGCGATACCGCACTTTCCAATTGTCTGACCGACTTGCAAGTGAGCACGCCGGAATCGGCGCGATCCATGCTGGCGTGCATGCGGCAAGTGCCCACCGATCCAACGTCGGCCTACAAGGCGAAAAACCTCGGTATCTATTCGACCGCGGTGCCGCTTCCCTGGTTCGAATACCTGTTCAAACAGGCATTTGGCGATACGTGGGAAACGGAGCTCAAAAAATTCAAAGAGCGGGTGAAGATGCCTGTCGGCGAGCCGCCGCAAACGCATGCACCCTACACGCAAGAGGAGTTCGACCTCTTGGCGGAGTGGTTTGGCCGCGGATTGCCAAAGCTGGAATCGCTCCTGCCCGAGGATCCGGCGCCGAGCACCTGCAATCCGGGTATTTCGGCGGATGTCGCCACGCACGTGAGCAAGATGAAGTTCGAAGGCTGGCGCGCGGTGAACGCCGAGCGCGGTCTGCTCATGCACGGGTGCACGGCCGGATCCGATCCGCGCGATTGCCTGGCGAGCTACCCGCGTGCGGGCGAGCAGCCGTATGGCCAAGGCTGGGAGTCGCTCGAGGGCGCCAAGTTGCGCGTGCTCCGCGAACAGCCTTATCGCTCGTACTATTGGACGCGCAGCTCGCCGGATGGCCGCTTCGTGGCCCATGGTGGTTCCTCCGCGGGCACGGGAAGCACCATCGTGGATTTGCTTCAGAATCGCGTCATTGGCGTGAACGCCAAATACGATCCGAGCTTCTTCCCGGACAATTCGGGTTTCGCGTTCCAGGGAAGCAAGGCGTTCTTCTGCGAGGAAGGGCTGCTCACCTCGGGGCCGGCGAACATCACGTTTTCGGAGCCGCAGTGCAGCTCGAATGGGCAAGTTCGGCTTTACCAGCACGTGGGCGCGGCGCTCGGCGGTGGCGACTATTGGACCGTCGACAGTGGCTTCGTGAGCGATGACGGCGGCAAGAGCTCGACGCCGGGCAAAGACCCGACGGCCAGCTTTGCCTCGACGGCGAAGATCCGGCTCACGCCGATGATCCACACGGGCAGCACGTTCGAGCCGCTGCCCTCCATCGAAAAGAGCGCGCCGTTCGAAGGCGACACCGTCATCTCGCCGTCGACGCAGTGGCTGGTCAGCCGCCTCGGCGGCAGCCGCGGACGGCAGCTCGGTTACGTGCTGCGCCGCCTCGTGGCCACGCGCACCGAGACGGGCTACACGGTGGAGACACCCGAGGTGGCGCGCTATTGCCTTTACGGCGGCAAGCCGAACTTCTCGTTCGACGAGCGCTGGATGGTCATGCACCACTACATCGAGAACAACGCGAACGACGCGAAAGATCTCGGTTACACCGGCCTGAGCGATCCGGGCTTCAAGCCGTACGCGGAGAAGGGCGGTTCGAACATTTACCTGGTCGACGTGCTCACCGGTAAGCGCACGCGCGTGACGAAGGTGCAGCCCGGGCAATATGCGCTCTTCCCGCATTTCCGCTCCGATGGCTGGATCTATTTCGCGGTGCGCAATGGCGCAGCCAGCAGCACGGAATACGTCGTGGCGAGCGACGCGGCGTTGGTGCTTCCTTGAAACGAGGCGCCGCGTTCGCGGCGCTCGCGTTCTTCCTGGGTTGCCAAGATCGGGACGGCTCCTCGCGTTCGCTGATTGGCGAGCGCGCGGATGCCGTCCAGGCGGCGGACCGGAAGATCCTGGGCGCCGCACAGCCCTTCGTGGCCGACGAGACGCTGCGTGCGCGCGAAGAGGCGTTGCGGCAGTCGAAGCGCCTTCGCCGCGAGGCGGCTTGGCGAACGGTGGAGAAGATCCTCGCGCCGGTGGCATTGGCCGAGTCATTGCCGAACCCCTCGCGCGTTCCCTCGTGGCAAACCTGGTACGACCGCGAAGACGCGCGGCGCGTCTTTCATCGGCTTTACGACGGCCTCGGGCCGCAGCGGCGGCGTGCGCGGGCGTCGTTCACGGAGGCGGAGCTCGATGCGGCGTTCGCGTGGAACACACGCGCCGTCGAGGAGCTGCCCAATTGGCCGGCGGACCGCTATCGGGCCTACCTGGCCTCGCTCGACGAGGCCGCGGAGGTCGCGGGCGTTGGCGGTATTGCGCGCGTGGCCTACAGCCCGGCCACGTTGCGGCATCTGTTCGGGAGCTACCGCCCCATCACGGATTGCCTCGCGCGCGGCAGCTCCGATGCCGGCAGCGCGTGGGCGCCCTGCCTTCGTGCGGCCTTTCCGTCCGATGCTGCCGTCATCAAGAGCTCGTGGGTGCGCGCCGACTTCGGCCGCAAGCTGCCCACGTACGAGACGTCGGCCGAGGCCCTCGCCCAGCGCCTTTCGCCCGATGGGGGCGTCTCGTGGGAAACACCGGACAGCGAATCCAATCCAGGGCCCGAGGCGATTTACACCTTGAAGCTCGCCAATGGAAACACGTACCGCCTGGCGGGGCTTCACCTCATCACCAAGGAATTGGACCACTGGGTGTGGACCACCCTGTGGTGGTCGGCTTCGCCCGATCTCGACTTCGGTGCCGACAGGCCCGCATCGATCGAAGGGCCGTGGCGGCATTACAAGATGTGCACGGTGACGGCATTCGACGAGCGCGATCCGGCGCCCGGCGGCGGCTTCGACGAGCATCCATCGTTGGCGGGCGCGCTCGCCGCGGTGCACTCCGGCGAGGGAGCGCCCACGTGGTGCTCGAACCCGTACATCGAACGCGGCGAGGGGAATGCGAGCACGAACTGCGTCGGCTGCCACCAACACGCCGGCACCAGCGTGCTCACCTCGGAAATCTTGTCCGACGCGGCGCGTTTTCCCATGCGCGGGCGCACCTTGCTTCGAAGCGACTTCCCCGTCGACTATGCGTGGACGGTGAATCAAGGCGAACGACTGGGCTTCTACTTCGCCGATGAGATGGCCTTTTACGACCAAAGCGATCCGCCATAACCGCAGAGAGACGCACACTTCGGCGGGATCAACCCCGGTTCATCTGCGGATCGCGCCACGCCCAGCGATCGGGCGCAGCACACGTCGATTTCGCCGGTGATTAGCGAGGCTTCTCGCGGCATCTCGCGAGTGGATTCGCGACGATGGCCGGATTCGGCTCTGGCACGATCCTCGAAGAGACGATCGGTCATGGAACGACGACTCTTTGCCAGCGCTTCGATTCGACCCCGCTCCTTGTTCTCTCTCTGCTCCGTGGCATTCCTTGCACTCGTCGTGGGAACTGCCGGTGGCTGCTCTTCTTCCGACGACCGCGCATCCGACGAGGGTGACGTGGAGGCGGCGGAAGACGAGATTCAAATTGGCGATCCGCATGGTGACCACGACGGCGACGGTCTTGCCCCCGAGGGCGATAGCGTGACCGAGGAAGCCGCGGACGAAGAAGCCAGCGCCGACGAAGACGCCGTCGACATCGCCGCCGCGGCGGCTGCGCGGGTGGCGTCGCCGGTTCCTGGCAAGAAGGTCACGTACCCCTACGGCGTGAAGAATCCGCGCTACGCCGCCGGTTACCACACGGGCGACGACTACGCCGCCGCCACCGGCACGAAGGTCGTTGCCGTGCGCGCGGGCAAGATCCGCTGGTCCAATAGCAAGGGCGGCGCGTACGGCAACTGGATCGGCCTCGACGCCGACAACGGCCGCACCTACGTTTACTGCCATCTCTCGAGCCGCAGCGTCGCCGCAGGCGCCACCATCAAAGCCGGCCAGCAGCTCGGCAAGGTGGGCGCCACCGGCAACGTTACCGGCCCGCACCTGCACTTCGAGGATCACCCCAAGGGCCCCTTCAAGTACGCACAGGACCGCAAGCCGAAGTGGTGATTCGGGATCACGGCGCGCAGTTGAACGTCACCGAGATGCGCGCCTCGGGGTTCTGCTGGAGCACGTTGCACGTGTTCGGACACAGCACGACGCTCGTGGGCGCGTCCGCGTCATTGTAGTGCCAGCCGTTGCCGCCGGAGCACGCCGGCGCGTAAGGAACGGTCGTCGACGCGCCCGAGCCCGACGTGAAGGTCACCGTCGCGCCGGCCAACGTCCGCCCCGAGGGGAGGGCAGGAATGGTCATCGAGCAGGGCGCGGTGCTGGGTCGGAGCTGGTTCAACTTGGTCACCAGCTCGCGAGACGCCTTCGCGGGATCGCTGGGCGACACGACGATCGCGCGCTCGGTGCCGCCCGCGCTGGCGAATTGATTCAAGCTGGGGAGCTCCGGCCCCACGGCGACCACGACCGTCGGGATGGACGGCGCGCCCTGGTAAGCCGACGCGATCACCTGCTGCACATTGGCGTTGGTGCTTTCACACGCGTTTGGGCCGCCGTCGGTGACCAGGACGACGACCGGCTTGGCCCCTGGCAGTTTCGCCGCGAGGTCCTTGGCCGCTGAGACCGCGCCCTCCAGCGCCGAGCGCATGGGGCTTCCGCCCGCAGGAGATTGGCCCTCTACCGACGTTCCCAACGCCGTGTTGGGTAGGGCGGTCAGCCCAATGGCCGGCGTGGCGTAACGTGGCGAAATGCAGACCGGGTCTCCGCTTTCGACAATCGGAAAGTAGTGAAGCGAGGCACTGAGACCGGCTGATTGAGGATCGGCAAAAAACGATTTCATCGCGACCACGATCGGATCCCAGCGTGTCGCTTTCGTGTCTACGCCCTGGGCATCACGCACCAGGCTCCCCGATCGATCGTGCATGACGACGGCATTGATCCGACGCTTCGTCTGTCGTGACTCGGCAGTACCACAAACCGAAGCGTCGCCGCCGGCATCGACGGGGGCCGATCGCGCATCATGGTCCTCCGCGTCCCCACCCGCATCGAGTCCGTTTTGGGCACCCGGATCGAGCGCACTCCTTCCCGAATCGCCCGACTCACTTCCACACGCCGCGCTCAACGCGACGACCAGCGTCCCGGCAGCCGCGCCACCGACGATCTTGCATAGGTTCATGCGGCCACGCGCACTGCACGGCATGCGCCACGCGTTGCGACGCTTTCGCGGCGCCGCATCGGGCTCATTTTGGTGCCATTCCTCGAACAATCACGAAATGAGCGCACCGATCATCATGGAATGCTGCGTGCGATCATCCTGGATCCCGGGTTCACTGCATCGAAGCCCGTCTGCGCGTCCGGCCAGACGTATCCCTTGTGGCGTTCTCCGACTCATTTCCGCACGCCGCACTCAGCACCACGGTGCACGCCACCACGGTCGCGCAGCCCGCGACGCTTCGAAGATTCGGATTCAGAAGCTGTAGCGCAGCGCCAGCCCGGCACTCAAGAGAAGGGGGAGATCACTCCCCCCTGTTTTCTTGAAGTTCGTGGCATCCCGTACGCCGAAATTCAGGCCGAACGCGAGGTGCCGATCGAGCTGGTAGTACTCGATGCCGATGCGCCCCCCGAAATACAAACCGAGTTTCTCCGCATCGCCGAAGCCGAGAATCTTGAGCGCATTGGTTGCGATATCGGCCTTGCTGAATCCCGCGCTTCCTTGCAGATACAAGCCCACGCGATCCGTCACCCGCAGCGTGAAGCGCGGCCCGGCGCCAAATCCGAAAATGGGAAAGGCACGCGCCTTGGTCTCGTCCTGGCCGCGCGAGGTGCTCGTGAAATAGAGATCGCCCTCGCCGAAGAGCATGAACGCCCGCGCGAACTCGTAACCCAGTTGCGTGTGCAACCAGAAGCCCGGCCCGGCCACGCCGCCGAATTCGCCCGTGAAGCCCTGCGCGCCCAAGGACGAATCGAGCACCAGCCCCGGCTTGTACGGCAACGGCGGCGGCGGCGCATCGACCGACGCGCTCACCTTGTCCTCGAGCGCGCGGGCCGGCGATGGCGCAAACGCCATCGTGAGGCCCACCGCGAGGAGCACGCGCGTTCGCATCGAACGAACGCGAGTGTATCAGCGCACTACTTCAGCAACCACCGAAACAGCATGTGCTTCGTCGCCTGCCGCGAAACGACCGCGATGGAGTCGACCAGCGGGATCTCTTTCGGGCAAACTTCGACGCAATTTTGCGCCTTGCCGCAACCGGCCACGCCGTCGGAGCCCATCAAGGCCTCGATGCGCTCGGCCGCGTGCATCTTTCCGCTCGGGTGCAGGTTGAACAGGCGCACCTGGTTGATCGCCGCCGGCCCGATGAAGTCCGACGAGTCGTTCACCTGCGGGCACGCCTCCAAGCAGCAGCCGCACGTCATGCAACGCGACAGCGGGTAGGCCTCTTCCTGCGTCTCCTGCGACTGCCTGGGTCCCGGTCCAAGCTCGTGGGTGCCGTCGAGGAGCACCCACGCCTTCACGCGCTTCAAGTCGTTGAACATGCGCGAGCGGTCGACCAAGAGATCGCGCACCAGTGGGAACTTGGTCATCGGCTCCAAGGTGATCGTCTCGCCGCTCTGCAGCAGCGTGTCGATCAGCGCCGTGCACGATTGGCGCACGCGCCCGTTGATGACCATGGTGCAGGAACCGCACACCTCTTCGAGGCACACGGACTCCCAGACCACCGGTGTGGTCTCCTTGCCATCGGTGGTGACGGGGTGTTTCCGGACTTCCATCAGCGCGCTGATGACGTTCATCTGCGGCTTCCAGGTGATCTCGAATTCCTCCCAACGCCGCGTATCCCGGCGCGTGGGACCATCTTGTCGCAACACTCGCAGCTTGAACGTGCGTACCTTCTGGCTCACTGCGTGGCCTCCTCTGCCTTCTTTTCGGCCTTGTTCGCTGCTTGCGCAGTCGCCGTGGCCGCCGCCGCACCCGCCGTTTCGTACTTGCGCGCGCGCGGCTTCACCAAACTCGTATCCACTTGATTCGTCGCATGCATCGGCTTGCCGTTGATCGAGTAATCGAGCGACGACACGTACTCGATGCCGTGATTGCCGCCGCCCACGCCCGGCTTGTGCAACGCCAAGGTCGTCTTCAGCCAATCGGCGTCGTTGCGGTCGCGGAACTCCGGCTTGAAGTGCGCACCGCGCGACTCGTCACGCCGGCGCGCGCCCACCGCAATCACGCGGGCCAGCACGATCATGTTGAACAGGTGCCGGATGAACGGTGCGCCCTGGTTCGCGTGGCCGGCCTTGTCGGTCACGCCGCACTTGCGCGCGCGGTCTTCCAGCTCGTCGATCTTCGTAATGACCTTGTCCAACGTGGCGTTGTGCCGCTCGATGGTCACATCGCGCAGCATCATCTCGCCGAGCTCCTCGTGCAGCCGGTACGGGTTCTCTTTCCCGTCCATCTTGAGGATGCGCTCGTACTTCTCTTCTTCGCGCTTGCGCGCCTGCTTGAAGAGGTTGTCGCCCACGTCGAAAGAGCTCTTCGCCAGGTTCTTCCGGTACGTCGCGATGGCGGGGCCGGCGACCATGCCGCCGTAAATGCAGCTCAAAAGCGAGTTCGCCCCGAGGCGGTTGGCGCCGTGGTACTGGTAGTCCACCTCGCCGGCGGCGTAGAGGCCCTCGATGTTCGTCGCCTGGTTGCGCGGGGAGCCCATCACGAGCGAACCGCTGGCCGAGCGCTCGAAGTCGACCCACAAGCCGCCCATCGAATAGTGCACGGCGGGGAAGACGCGCATCGGGTTCGTGTACGGATCCTCGCCCACGAACTTCTCGTAGATCTCCAGGATGCCCGAGAGCTTCTTCTCCAAGGTCTCGCGCGGGAGGTGCGTCAGGTCGAGGTAGACCTCGTTCTCGTTCTTCTTGCTGCCCTGGTTGAAGATGCCGCGCTTCTCGTGGAAGCACTTCAAAAAGAGCTCGCGGCTGGCGATGTCGCGCGGGACCAGGTTGCCGTAGCCGGGGTACTTTTCCTCGAGGAAGTACTCGCGATCCTTCTCCGGCACGTCGCGGCCGCGGCGCGTTTCATTGGGATCGCGCGGGACCCACACTCGTCCGCCCTCACCGCGGGCGCTCTCGGAGATGAGCCGAAGCTTGTCCGCACCCGGGATGGCCGTCGGGTGCACCTGGATGCACTCGCCGTTCGCGTAGCACGCGCCCTGCTGGTAGACCGCGCTCGCCGCCGTGCCGGTGTTGATGACGCTGTTGGTGGAGCGGCCGAACACGATGCCGGGGCCGCCGGTGGCGAGGCACACCGCATCGCCCGGGAAGGCCTCGATTTCCATGGTTTTGACGTCTTGCGCGACGATGCCGCGGGCGATGCCGGCGTCGTCCAGCACCACGGACAAGAAGTCGTACCACTCGAACTTGCGCACCATCTTCTCGCCGCGCACGACCACGCCGCGCTCGTCCTCGACGTCGATGGTCTCGAAGCGGCGCACTTGCTCGTCGAGTGCGTAGAGGAGCTGCTGCCCGGTGGTGGCGCCGGCGAAGGCGGTGCGGTGGAAGAGCGTCCCGCCGAAGCGGCGGAAGTCGAGCAAGCCTTCGGGCGTGCGGTTGAAGGGCACGCCCATGCGATCGAGCATGAAGACGATGCCGGGTGCGGCTTCCGCCATGCCTTTGACGGGAGGCTGGTTCGCGAGGAAGTCGCCGCCGTAGACCGTCTCCTCGAGGTGCACTTGGGGCGAATCGCCCTCGCCCTTGGTGTTCACGCTGGCGTTGATGCCACCCTGCGCGCACACGGAGTGCGATCGTTTGACCGGCACCAGCGAGAACAGATCGACGGGAACGCCCGCTTCGCACAACTTGATGACCGTGGTGAGCCCTGCCAGTCCGCCCCCGACGACGATCACCCGCCGCACCTTGTTCGACTCGCTCTTGAGGATGCTCTTTGTTGCCATGTGAAGTGTGCCTTACATAGAGCCAATTTCGAGTAAATGGATAGCAATCGTGGTACCTCGCTCGCGCTTCCCCGCTTTCTTGGCGATCGCCCTCGCGCTCGCTCTGGCCGCGGCATGCGGCGGGGCAGGGAAGCGGCGCCGCCCAGTGGCCACCTTGTCGAGCACCCCCGCGGCGGCGGCCGAAATGGCCGAGATCCGGCGCATGTGGGGCGATCTCGAGGGGCGCGATCGCAATGCGCTGCGCGTGCGCATTCGGCAATTTCTGTCGAAGTTTCCAAATGATGGCGCCGCAGCGCTCGCGCGCACCTACCTGACCTTCATCCTTCTGAGCGACGGCGATTTCACCGAGGCGAAGGCGCAGCTCGACTTCTTGGAGACGATTCCGCCTGGCGCCACGCGCGATTTCTCGATGGTGGCGCGCGCGCGGCTGCTTCGTCTGACCCAGAGGCCCAACGAGGCGCTGGAGCTTTTGGCCCCGCTCGCGGGCAAGATGGTCGACCGGCACGCGCTCGAGCTCTTTCAAGAGGAGATCTCGCTCGATGCAGTGGCCGCGCACCACGACTACGAGGCCATCGCCTACATGGACTCGTGGCTTCGCCACGCCGACGACGAGGAGCGCGAGGAGGCGCGCCGCAAGATCCCCGAGGCGCTGGCCAGCATGTCGCCGCAGGTGCTGGAGGCTTCGCTGCGCTCGATGCGGGCCTCCGCGCGCGGTGGTGCCCCGCTGGTCACGGGCTACAGCGTGGAGATGCAACGCTTCGTTGCGCTGCAGCTCTCCGCTTATGCCGTGGCGACCGGCGATGCGCGGCTGGCGCAATGGCTCGTCGATCCCGCGTCCGGCGCCCCCGTGCTGGGGAGCGATGCCGGGTTGCTCGTCAGCGAGTTGGCCACCCGCCATCGCACCACGCGCGCTGTGGCGGGGCGAACCATCGGCTTGGTGCTGCCGACCGGTTCGTCATCGCTGCGCGACGCCGCCGCGGACGCTGCGCGCGGGGCCGCATGGGCGCTCAACCTTCCGCGCGCCGCGAAGGATCCCGGCGACAAGACGCTCCTCGTCACGCGTGACGATGGCGGCCGCGCCGATCGCATCGAGTCCGTGCTCGACGATCTGGCAAGCGATGGCGCCGGGGTCATCCTCGCGGGCTTCGAGCCGGATTCGGCCGAGCGCGCATTGCGGTGGGCGGAGAGCAACGGCGTCGCCGTCGTCGTTCTCGCAGCACCGCGCCACGCGACCGCGTCCAAATTCGGCTTCGTGGCGGGCGAGCCTTACGCATCGTCCATCGAGGTGCTCGCCGATGCTCTGCTCTCGCGTCGCGAGACGAAGGTGGCCACCGTCGCCGATGCCACGAGCTTGTCCGACGTGGCACGCATCGCCGCAGAGCGGCCCAACGTAAGCCAGAAGCTGACGTTCTTTCAGCCGGCGCCGTGCGATCTCGAAGGGCAGGGGGCCGGCGAGCATCGGTTCCCGTTGTCCGTTTGGGAAAAGGCGGGCATTCGCAGTTGGCTCGTCTCGGGGCCGGAGCCCTGCGCCCGCGACGTGCTGCGCGAGGTGGGCGAGCTTCGTGGGGCGCTGGTGATGCTCACCCTGGAGACCATCGGCGCGTACGAACGGGCCACCTCGGCCAAGGTGCTCAGCGCCGCGGCGGGCTTGTTGCCGGTGAGGGGCCTGCTGGACGGGAAAGCCGACGCAGGGGCTGCCGCCGACCCGGACATTCAGCGCTTCATGGCCAGCTTCAGCGCCCGTCCGACCTGGTTCACCGCCGTTGCCCGCGACGCCGCCGCCCTCGCCCGCCGCGCGATTGTTGCCTTGCCAACGGACACGACGACGAACCCCGATGCCGTGACCGCCCGCCGCGAGGACACCCGCCGAGCCCTCGAGAGCGCCAACACCGCGCTCTGGACGAGCAGTGAGTCACACGGGTTCGCGCCGGGTGAACATATGGTGAAGCGGACCGTCAAAGTCGTGGAGCTTCGCTAAAAGAGACGGCCTGCACCTGAATGTTCAGTCTTGAAGTTCCCGTTCAGTGCACCACTTTCTAAGACAGCACATGTCCGGCCTCCGTCACACGAAAGAACAAAAAGAGCTTGTAAGCCATGTCATTTTGACGCGCCGGAGCGTTTCCGCGCTCACCGAGCCGGGGCCGACCCCCGACGAGCTCACGATTTTGCTGCGGGCCGCTGTGAGCGTGCCGGACCACGGGCAGCTTCGCCCGTATCGTTTCGTGGTGGTGCGCGGCAACGGGCGTGAGCGCTTCGGTGCTGCGCTGGCCGGTGCTGCCGCCGAGAGCCGTCCCGACCTTTCGCCCGGCGTGCTGGCCAAGGTGAAGAACAAGGCCTTCGTGGCCCCCACGCTGATCGCGCTGATCGCGTCCCCGCGTCCCGGCGCCAACATCCCCGAGTGGGAGCAAGTCGCCGCGGCTTCGTGCACCGGCTACGCGATCCTCCTCACCGCCCACACCTTGGGCCTCGGGGCCATCTGGAAGACGTCCCCGTACCACGATGGAGCCGATCTCCGCTCCCTCCTGGCCATGGGCCCGAACGAGCGGCTCCTCGGTTGGGTCAATGTTGGCCAACCCGTGCGTCCTCTCGACAGCGAAGAGCGCCCGGACATCGACTTGAAGGCCGTGGCCGCCGTTCTCGATGAGTCGGCCATCTTGCCATTTGAGGTGTAAACGTACGACTATGGGGGATCCATGCGTAACCCCCTTCTGGTTCTGACCCTCGCCGTATCCCTCATTGCACTCCCGGGACTGACCGGTTGCAGGCGCATCGTGAGGGCCCTCGGCAAGGCCGCCGCGAAGTCCGCCCAAAAGGACGCGGCCGCCGAAGACGATGACTCGGTCCATGCAGCGAGCGCATCGGGCGCCAACAACGCGGAGGAGCCCGAGGACGAGGACGAAGCCGTCGGCGAAAAGCTGAACGCGTACATCGACTGCATCAACAGCCTTTCGGATCGCTTCCACGATGCGGAGCGCCGCTACTTCGACTGGGCCAACGAAAAGACGGGCCCCACCGGCAAAGAGCGCAACGTCTACGGCCTTTATTCGATCAGCGATCCCGCGAAGTGCGCGGCGGGTGTGCAGAAGGCCAACGGCATGAAGCCGTCGCTTCCCGAGTTGGAGCAAGCCGGAAGCACGTACGCGCAAGCGGTGACGGCGGCATACCCGGTGATCAAAGAAGCGAGCGATTACTACGATCAGAAGAACTACAAAGACGACAAGATGGCCAAAGGCAAAGAGCTTCACCCGAAGCTCGTCGCCTCGTTCGATGCCTTCGACAAAGCCGACAAGGCGATGCGCACGCAAGTCGACACGCTGAATCGCCAGGTGAAAGAGCGCACCCTCGCGAAGATCGAAAAATCCGAGGGAAAGAAGCTCGCCTACTGGCGCGCGACGACGATGCTGGTCGCCGAGGATCTCGTCAAATTGGGTGACTCGCACAAGCTCGACGCCGTCGATCTGCCGAAATTCACCGCGAAGGTCGATGAATACGAGAAGGCCGTGAACGAGTTTTCCAACTACGTCGCCGCGCACAAAGACGAGGCGTCGAAGTTCATCATGATCGATTCCCTGGTGGGCGAGGCCAAGGACTTCCTCATCGCCGCCAAAGAATTGATGCGCCGCGTCCGAGACAAGACGCCCTACTCGACCGGCGAGCGGATGCGCCTGGGCGGCTCCTCCGAATGGACCGTCGAAGGCTCACCCGGCAAATTGGTGAAATCCTACAACGAGCTCGTCAACCGGTCGAACTCGGTCCGCCGCTTCGGAAAGTAAGAAGATTCACAGGGAGACGGGGAGACGGGGAGTTTTTGTGGTTTTCACTCGTTTCAGCGCCCTGAAACGGAGCTCAACCCAAAAAACCTCCCCGCCTCCCCGCCTCCCTGTTCAATCCCCTCTTCGCGACCGGGAATGAAGCCGCGTCTGGCTGGTTTTAGGCGCGCACGCCCATGCAGGCAGCGCTTCCGATGACAGGATGCCGAGCAGTTGACAGGTCGTCCCTGGTCAGTAGGATGCGCCGCGCGGGGGCGCCATATGGGTTTTTCTCGTGAAATCGCGACCTTCGCGGGATTTCGAGAGACTCCCATGATCTCCGCCTCCTGGTGACTACGACCGGCCAAAAAGCGAACGAGCGAACAAAGATGGCAACCGATGTGATGATTTACGCGAACGACCTGAGCAAACGCTACGGGGCGTTCCGTGCGGTCGATAAGATCAACTTCGAAGTTCGGAAAGGGGAGGTCGTCGGATTTCTCGGCCCCAACGGCGCCGGCAAGTCCACGACCATGCGCATCCTCACCTGCTTCATCTCGCCCACCGAGGGGAGCGCGAGGATCCGCGGGTTCGACGTCTTCGAAAACCCGCTCGAGGTTCGCCGCAGCCTGGGTTACCTCCCGCAGCGCGCCCCGCTCTACCTCGAGATGAGCGTTCTCGAGTACCTGCACTTCGCCTCCGACCTGCGCCAGCTCGACAAGTCCGGCTTCAAGGACCGCGCGCGCAAGGTCGTCGAGGTGTGCGGCCTCGCCAAGGTGCTCGGCAAGGAGATTCGCTACCTGTCGCACGGCTATCGCCAGCGCGTCGGCCTCGCGCAGGCCCTCATCCACGACCCGCCGATCCTCATCCTGGACGAGCCCACGAGCGATCTCGACCCCAACGAGAAGGCCGAGTTCCTCGATTATTTGAAGCGCATCGGCGAAGAGCGCACCGTTCTTCTCTCGACCCACAACCTGTCCGAGGTCGAGGCGGCGTGTGCCCGCGCCATCATCATCTCGCGCGGCCGCATCGTGGCCGACGGGCCCCTCGATGAGATCCGCGCCAAGAGCGGCAAGGTTCGTTACGTCGTGTCGGTGCAGGAATCGGCGGGCAAAGAGCCCTACCGCGGCACCGGCACCTTGCCGAAGAAGAGCGAGGTCGAGGCCGCGCTGTCGAAGATCCGCGGCGTCACCGCGGTGACCGAGCTGCCCACCGACGAGCGCGCGCACTCCTTCGAGCTGGCCAGCGAGCAAGATCTCGATCTGCGCCCCGACCTGTTCCGCCTCATCGTGGACAAGGGCTGGGTCATCCTCGAACTGCACCGCGACACGCAAACCCTGGAAGACGTCTTCCGCAACCTCACGGTGGGCGATGCCCGCCGCAACCGCAACCTCTCCGCCAAGGACGAAGACGAGGAAGAGGAATACGAGGAGGAGGAAGAGGACGAAGACGAGGGCGAGGACGAAGAGGAAGAAGAGGCGCCGAAGAAGAAGGCGGGCAAGCGATGAGCACTTTGGAAAAAGAGCGAGACGAGGAAAAGGACGTGAAGCCCCTCAGCACCGTCGACGAGGACGGCGAGGCCAAACCCGCCGAGGCCGAGGAAGACGAGGCCCACGACGACGAAGAGGAAGAGGAGGCTGCGCCCAAGGCAAACCAGCGCAGCGCCTCGCTTCATGCCGATGCGCCTTCCGCCGTCGCGGCCGAGGGCCCCGGTCTGAGCATCGTGAAGAACACGCTGACCATCGCCCGGCGCGAGACACGCGCATACTTCGACTCGCTGATCGCCTACGTCGTCATTGGTGGCAGCACCTTGGCGCTCGGCATCTACTTCTTCCTCATCCAGCAGGGCGGCTTCTGGCAGGTCGACCGCGCGTCGATGACCCGTATGTTCGAGTTCCTGCCCTGGATGCTCGCGGCGCTGGTCATCCCGCTGGTCACGATGCGATCCATCGCGGACGAGAAGCGCTCGGGCACCCTCGAGCTGCTCATCACCCTGCCGGTGCGCGACAGCGAGGTCATTCTCGGCAAGTACTTCGCCGCGTTCTTCATGTGCGCCGTGCTGCTCCTGGCCACGCTCATCTACCCCATCGCCATGTTCGTGTGGCCGTGGCGCCTCGGCGTCCTCGATTGGGGTCCGGTGTGGACGGGCTACCTCGGCCTCCTGCTCTTCTCGGGCGCGGGCGTCGCGGTGGGCATGCTCTTCTCGAGCCTGACGGAGAGCCAGATCATCGCCTTCTTCCTCTCGGCGTTCACCCTGCTGCTTCTCCTCATCATCGGCATGCTGGTGGAGACGCTTCCCGGTGCCTTGGGCGATGCGATCGCGTTCATCAGCTTCCAGACGCGTTTCACGCCGTTCTCGCGAGGCCTGATCGACACGCGGGCCATCATCTACTTCGTGTCCATCGGGGTCATCTGCCTCTTGGCTGCTTTCCGTTCTCTGGAAAGCCGCAAGTGGTCCTGAGCCGAACGTTCAACCGGATCCAAAAGAAACGATTTTCGAATCATGGAACGCAAAGCACGCGCGGCCGCTGAAAGCGGCGTTCTGCTCCTGGTCATTGCCGGCATCCTCGTTGCGCTGAATGCGCTTTCGGCGCTCGGCGTCTACAAACGCTTCGACACCACCAAGTCCGAGCGCTTCAAGCTCTCCAAAGGCAGCGGCACCATGGTCCGCGAGATGAAGCAGTCCATGCAGGTGGACGCTTACGTCACCAAGGGCCTGCCCAAGCTCGACGCCTTCGTGCGCGACCTCCGCGATCTCCTCCAGGAGTACAAGGACGCGAGCGGCGGGAAGTTCAACTACAACATCATCGAAGCCAAGGACGAAGAGACCAAAAAGACGGCCAAGGACGCCGGTCTCGTCGAGCAGCCCTTCGGCGAGGCGAGCGCCACGGAGTCCGAGAAGGCCGCGGTCACCATGGGCTTCATGGGCCTCGTGCTGAAGTACGGCTCGGAGAAGGACTCGATTCGCTCCCTCGATCCGGGCAACACCAGCGGCCTCGAGTTCTGGCTGACCAACAAGATCCGTGAGATCCGCGACAAGGCGGACGACGTGAAGCGCAAGATCGGTGTGCTCACGGGCCACGACGAGATGAAGCTCTCCGAGGCCAACCTGGTGCCCGCGCAGCTTGGCAAGGCCACGATGCAGGACATCATCACGAAGAACTTCCCGTTCTACACGTTCCAGGACGTGGACCTGAAGAACGGCGACAGCGCGATCGACGAGGCGCTCGAAGGCCTCATCATCACGCAGCCGGGCAAGGACATCTCCGAGAAGGAGCTGCGCCGCATCGACGAGTTCGTGATGAAGGGCAAGTCGCTCGCGGTCTTCGCCTCGGCGGTGAACGTCAAGGCGAGCGATGCGTCGATGAACGCGACGCTCAACGCGCACGGCTTGGACAAGCTCCTCGCGGGTTACGGCATCGAGCTGAAGAAGGAAGCCGTGCTCGACTTCGGTCGCTCTTTCGGCGTCCAGATGCTCACGCAGGGCGGCATCGCGCGTCCGCGCTTCCCCGCGTTCCTCTCGGTGCAGGACGACTCGCGCTTCTCCGGTGAGGAGCAGCTCCTCGACTCGTCGTTCCCCGCGTTCTTCCGCATGAACGACCTGGTCTTCCCGTTCTCCTCGCCGCTGCTCCTCCACACGGACATCCAGCCCGAGGCCACGGTGAAGTCGGTGGCGCGCTCCACGCCGAACAGCACGGCGGTGGGTGGCGAGACGGTCGACCTGAAGCCGTTCCAGAACTGGAGCACGCTCCGCAAGAAGAGCGCACCGGCGCAGTACGTCATTGCGGCCACGGTCGACGGGACCTTGAAGACGGCGTTCCCCTCGGGCGACAAGCAGGGCATCGATACGCCGGAGAAGAGCAAGTCGGCGGCACGCGTGTTCGTGCTCTCGGCCTCGCAGTTCCTCGCGAATCCGTTCGCTCGCGCCGGCAATGCGCCGGACATGGGCCAGATGGGCATGATGATGCCGCAGATGGGTGGCGACGAGCAGCTGCAGCAGCTCGCGCAGCCGTACGCGCAGCAAGCCCTGACGAACACGATCCTCTCGTTCAAGAACACGCTCGACTGGCTCGGTGGCGACAGCGACCTGCTTGCCGTGTCGGCGAAGATCCTGAACGAGGCGCCGCTCGCCTACGGCGAGGTCTCGAAGCCGAACATCGACTTCGAGAACGAGACCGACGAGCAGCTCAAAAAGCGCGAGGACGAGATGAAGGCCTCCCGCAAGTCGACGCAGAACAAGGTGCAGTGGCTGCTCATCCTCGGGCTCCCGTTGCTCTTCTCTCTGTACGGCGTCTTGCGTTGGCGCTCGCGCATCGCATCGCGCGAGAACGTTTCTCTTGCTTGAAGCCAGTTCGATCGAGTTCAGGAGTCGTTAGACCATGAGCGGAACGCAGAAGATTGCAATCGGCGGGGCCATTCTCGTCGTGTTGGTTTACGCGGTGTATGCGCAGTCGAAGAAGGACGAGTCGATGGGCGTCGCCTCCAAGGAGACGGCGGCCGAGAAACCCGTCCTCAAGGTGGATCTCAAGGAGGGCGAGGACCTCGACAAGATTTCCATCACCAACGCCGACAAGGGCGAGGTCGTGCTGGAGAAGAAGGGCGACAAGTGGGAGCTGACCAAGCCCGTGTCGTTCCCGGCGAATCAGGGCAACGTCAAATCGCTGATCGACAACTTGAAGGAGCTCAAGACGGGGGACCTCATCGACGCCAATCCGTCGGAGGACATCAAGAAGTCGTACCAGCTCGACACCGAGCACGCGGTGCACGTCGTCGCGTACAAGGGTGGCGAGAAGAAGGCGGACGACTACTTCGGCAAGTCGGGCGGCCGCGGCCAGATGGCCATTGCCGCTGGAAACCCGGGTATCTATTCGGTCAGCGGCTACTCCGGCTACCTGTACGGCCGCGAGGTCAAGGCCTGGCGCGACACGGAGATCTTCAAGTTCGACGACGCGAACGTGACCTCGCTGGTCATCGAGAAGTCGAACGAGATCGCGGCGGCCGCGCCGGCCGGTGATGCGGGCGCGCCGAAGAAGGCGGGCGGCACGTTTTCCTTCACCAAGGGCGCGAAGTGGGCGGGCACGTGGAACGGCCAGGCCATTGCGCGCTTCGACGAAGAAAAAGTGAAGGACGCGCTGCGCATCTTCAAAGCGCTCAACGCCGACGACTTCGGCGACGGTAAGGGCGTGGACGTGACGGGCCTCGACAAGCCGCAAGCTACGGTCACCATCGGGCTCAAGGACAACGCCGGCAAGTTCGTGCTCAAGGTCGGCAAGACCTCGTCGGGCAGCGAGCGCTATGCCACGAAGGACGGCAGCGAGACCGTCTACGTTCTTCCCAGCGCCGTATCGGACTGGGTCACGGCGGACGTGACGAAGTTCCAGCAAGCCGCGGACGGAGGTGCTCCGAAGGCCCCTGCCATGCCGCCCGGTATGCCAGGGATGCCGCCCGGTATGATGCCGCCCGGGCACGGCGCGCAGTAACGCGATCGCCTAGCGCGGCGGCGGACGGCGGATCTTCGAGAGCCTCTCGCGCAGAGAGGCGAGTCGATCCGCCACCTCGTCGCGCTCTTTGCCGTGGAGCTCGAGGAAGTCGAGCGCCTTGGTGAGCTCGTTCAAGCCGTACGTCGCATGGCGCTGGTGGAACCAGCCGACGGCGGTGGAGACGCCCTCGGGCTGCCCGGGGGGACAGAGAACCGCCGTGGGGACCGAGCGGCGGAAGTACTCCTTGGCGACTTCCAGAAAGCGCGCGCGCTGCCGCGGGTTGGGGCCACTGCCTTCCTTGAAGACGAGCACCTTCTGCATCGTGCCCGCGGCGGCGTGCTTGCCGAAGACGCCGAGGAACACGTCCCACTCATCGTCGCCGGGCACGGATTCGCCGTGGACGATGACACACGTCGTTCCGACGTACTCGTAGAGAAAACTCACGACGGGTGGCGCTGCTGGCACGTGGGTCCACTTAACTATGCGTCATTTCGCGGCCGGCGTGTAGCGGTCTCGCCCATTTACCAAAGGCGGGCGCCTTCGACGATATCGAGCGGCGCGTCACCGAAGGCAAGCCAGCGGCTCGCGCGAGTGCCGGCGGCGTCAGGGCCCGCCTCGGTGAGAAGTACCGCTGCCCACCCCACGGCCAGCGCCGCCACCGGCCGCACGGCGGCCACGCGAAGGAGTCGCACTTCGCGCTCGGGCGGGATGGGCATGAGCGGTCGCAGCTTGTTCGCCGCGCGGTACGGGGCGTCCTGCCCGAAGTGAATCGGCGACGTCCACAACGCCACCACGAGCTCCGTGTGCAGCGCCATGAGCGCCGCAGCGCGCGCTTGCGGCGAGGTCGCGTCGGCCATGCGCCGGAGCGAGCCACACACGTACGCGCGCTCCGGCGGCGGCGTGCGCGAGCGAAGGCGCGAACCATTGCCTTGGCAACGGCCTTCCACGAGCACGCGCGCGAGCGCATCGGCTTCGATGGTGCGCATCTCGGCCTCGGAACGCCCCGCGTTGCTCGCTGAAAGCGCTTTGCGCAGCTCCTTCTCCGCGCGCTCCATGCGCGTGAACATGGCCGCGTCGGTGGCGAGCCCCAGGTGCGTCCGCACGCCGCGCCGCACCGATTCGCCGTCGTTCGTGGGATCGCTCGCCGGCCTCACCTGATCGAGCGCCACGCGAAGCCGCGCCATGGCCACGGAGCTCTCCCCGTAGCCCGTGGTGAGCCGCTCCAGCGCATCCAGCGAGTCGTCGAGCTCGTTCGCCTCGAACTTCGTCAGCGCGCCATCTTTGAGGCTCGCCTGCACGTCCGTCAGCCGGCGTGCGAGCCACTTGTCGCGGGCCTTGCCGGCCTCCTGATTCGCGGGCGGGACCCAGCACGCCACCATCCCGCGAACCAACTCGCTCGCCGAGCGCGGGAGCGCCTTTTCCTCGGCCACGCGGGCTTTTTCCTCGTCGATGAGCCGCACCAAGAGCCGTCGTTCGAGCTCGCTGTCCTTGGCCAGCGGATACGTCCAACCGCGGGCACGCTGGGAGGCCGCCTCGAGACCCCGCGCGCGGGCCTCGAAGGAAAAAAGGTCGAGCGCGCCTTCGTCGCCCACCTCGAGCGTGGAATCCTCGGCCAGGATGGCGCCCATCACGTTCTTGCGCACGTCCGCCTCTTTGGCGACCACCCCTGCGCGCCGTGCGAGGCGTGCATCCACGGCCGCCAAATCGCCGAGCAGCGCATCCTCGTCCCGCGCGAAGCGGGCGGCATTCTCGGCGCCTGCCTCACCCGCACTGCGGGGCGGCGGCGTCGCCTTGGACGCGCAGCCCCCCAGGCCCCCCATCCAGAGCGCGGCCAAAAGAGCCGTGGGAAGAAGCGCCGCTCCTCGGGAAGGCCTCAAAAGCCCAGCACCTTCACGATGACCCGCTTGTCCCGCTGGCCGTCGAACTCCGCGTAAAAGACCTCCTGCCATGGCCCCAGGTCCAATTTGCCCTTGGTGATGGGCAAGGTCACCTCGTGGTGGATGAGCAACGACTTCAGATGCGCGTCGCCATTGTCCTCGCCCGTGCGGTGGTGCTCGTAATCCGGGCCGGCGGGCGCGAGATCCTGCAGCCATTTCCAGATGTCCCGGTGCAAGCCCGGCTCGTTGTCGTTCACGAACACACCCGCCGTGATGTGCATGGCGCTGACCAGCATGAAGCCCTCGGTGATATCGGACCGCTCGAGGAGCGTCTTCAACGTCGGCGTTAGATGCACGAGCTCACGCCGGTTGCGTGTGTGCATGGTCATGTACTCGGTGAACGACTTCATCGTGATCTCCCCGCTTCACGAAAGGTGTACTACCCTCACGCCCCATCGGCATGAAATACGCACGGTCGTTTTCGGTCGCTTCTCCTTTTTCTACCGGTTTTTTCGAGTCGACGGTACGCGTCGCCGAGAGCGGTCTCTCGCGCGCTGCGCGTTCGGCCTGGCCCCTCGTGCAGAAGCTCAATCGTGCCATCGAGCGCCCGGGCAAGCACCCCAAGTGGGCCCCCGCCCCGCTGCTCAAGCGGCGTGAGCGCACGTTTCCCCAGCTCGGTTTCCCGCGCGAGACCGACTCCCTCTGCCCGAAATGCGTCAAGGCCGTGCGCACGGAGATCCTCTCCGGCGAGCGCGATCTGCGCACGCTCATCGACGGCAAGCCGGGCGAGATCAAGGCCCGCATCATCGAGCGCGACGGCCAAGTCCTCATGGTCAAAGAGTGCCCCGAGCACGGCCGCTTCGAGGACGTCATGGCCATCGACGCCGCGTTCCTCCGCCGCATCGAGAAGCTCTATCCCGGGCGCGACTACCTCGCCCCGCTGAGCAAGTTGCGCGAGCACGGGAGCTCCAGCGTCAAGTATGGCCGCGGCGCCGTCCTCACCGTGGACCTGACGAACCGCTGCAACATGATGTGCGACCCCTGCTTCATGGACGCGAACCAGGTCGGCTACGTGCACGAGCTCTCCTGGGACGAGACGAAGAAGATCCTCGACGACTCGCTGACCATCCAGCCGCGCCGCCAGATGAGCGTGCAATTCTCCGGCGGCGAGCCCACGTTGAGCCCGCATTTCCTCCAGGCCATTCGCTACGCACGCGAGGTCGGCTACTTCTGCGTGCAGGCGGCCACCAACGGCGTCAAGTTCGCGCAAGATCCGGAGTTCGCCCGGCAGGCCAAAGAGGCGGGGCTGCGCATCGCGTACCTGCAGTTCGACGGCGTCACCAACGAGGCCAATTCGCACCGCAAGGTCGGCAATTTGTTCGACGTGAAGCTGCGCGCCATCGAGAACCTGCACGCGGTGGGCATCGACGTCGTGCTCGTCGTCACCGTGGTGAACGGCGTGAACAACGACCAAGTGGGCCCCATCGTCGATTTTGCCATCGCCAACGCCGACAAGGTCACGGTCATCAGCTTCCAGCCCGTGAGCTTCACCGGCCGCGACGAAGACGTCAGCGACGAAACCCGCATCGCGCAGCGCTACACCTTGAGCCACCTCGCGCGTGATGTGAAGGCGCAGACCGGCGCCACCGAGCCCCTGCGCGACTGGTTCCCCCTGTCGGCCTTGGGCCCGTTCAGCGATCTCACGGATCTTCTTTTGGGCGAGGGCGCCGAGTTCGGCTCGATGAAGTGCGGCTGCCACCCGAACTGCGGCATCGGCACCATCTTGTTCGTGCACAAGAAGACGAAGCAAATGGTCCCGCTCACGCAGTTCCTCGACCTCGAGGGCCTGCTCTCGGACATCCAGGACGTCACCGACGCCGCCCAGGGCCGCGCGATCACGATGGCCGAAATGGCCATGGCACTGTTCAAGAACTTCCACCCGGAAAAGGCGCCCAAAGGCTTCACCTTTTTCCATCTGCTCAAACAATTCATGAGCCAAACCGGCAACCGCGGAAAGCGCGTCGGCGAATTCGAAAGCGATGCGCACGAATTCGAATGGCGCGCCCTTTTCGTCGCCGGCATGTGGTTCCAAGATTTGTTCAACTACGACTTCCGCCGCACCGAGATGTGCATCATCCCGTACGGCACGCAAATGGGCGAAATCAGCTTTTGCGCCTACAACACCGGCGTGGGCTGGCGAAACATCATCGAGAAGATGAAGGCCAACGCCACCGTCGCCGAGTGGTACCGCGAAAAGGGGAGGCACCCCATCTACGCGAAGAACCAGCACTTGCCGCTGCCGGAGTCGCTGGGCACCGTGGTGCTGCCCGAGTCCGCGCTGCGCATGGAGGAAGAGTCACAGGCCCGCAAGCGGGTGCGCCTGCCGCTGGTCACCAGCTAACGGGCATATCGAGCAGCTGGGCGGCGGCTTCGAGCTTCGCCCGGCCGCGCGCTGTGGCGTACACCGTGGCGATGGTGGCGAGGGCCTCGTGCGCCTCGGTTTGCTGGCCAGGGACGAGCTCCAGATCGTGGTACTTCGTCCCCCTGCTGGTGCTCGAGGTTCGACCTCGAAGGCGATGCCTGCGGGCCGGCCAGCGCTTGCGACCGACGCACGACAGCGTCACGAGCTCGTCGCCCACGCGCGACGTCACCCGGAATTGCACGATCATCGTGAATAGGAACGCGAGATCCGCCACGACGAACGCAACGTGCTTGAACGTCAGCGGTAACAGGTGAATGGTCGCCGCCATCGAGGCCGCGAACAACACCGCGGAGCCCACGGGTAAGTCGTAGACGGTGCGCGTAGGTTCTCGCAGGAGGATCACGGTTCACCATTGCGCCTGGAAGGGCATTCGCGCCAGCTCTTGAGGAAGGTAGGGCCGAAGAGCGCGTGCGAAGCCGGCCCAGACCATGGTGACCCGCCAACGATCCGGCTCGACCAACACGGTCTGAAGGCGCGCCTTCAACGGGGTGAGGCCCCCCTGCCGATCGTCCACGGCCAGGCGCGGGCGCTCTACGGGAAGCTGCAAGGTCCAATTGGGCACGCTCGGATGCAGGTTCACGAGCGTCAGCCATTCGCCGCCCTGCAGAGGCCCCACCCGCAAGCCCAGCGACGCGCCTTGAAAGGCGAGTCGATCGAAGCGCTTCGTAAAATCCTCGTCGCTCAGATCGAAGATGTTCGTCGTGGCATGTCCGAGCCGAAATTCGGGAAAGTGGGCGCTCAAGTGCCCGATCTCTTGAGGATCCCAATCCGGCGTGTGCCCGAACCACCCGATCCGCGGAAACATCCCATGGCCCAAAAAATCCAAGGATGCAGGCAAAGGCTGCAGCGGCCAATGCCAAGGATCGTGCACGATGAGGCGTTCGGGCGTGAGCCGATCGGCGGGATCCTCGAGCTGCGGGAGCGCCAGCGCTTCGAGCGCTTCCGCCGTGGCATCGATGATGAATCCGCGCCCGGCGTGGTTGCGCGCATACCGGTACGGGCTCGCCGCCACCGTGGCCGCGGCCCGTTGATCTTCCGCCAGGAGTTCGATGAACGGCTGCTCGGGAAATCCAACGCGCTCCTCGGCGGCCCGATCTTCCCCACCGTAGGCCAACGCGTAGCTGAGTTTCACGCGGTCGACGAGGCTCGGCGGCGTGAAGGCAAGTTGTCCCCCCGCATTGACGAAGCAGCGGCGCTCGCCCGAGACCAACACGCGCTTCATCAAGTGCCGATTGAGGTAAACTTCGGCGTGAAAGCTGAGCGTGCGCGGGTGATTCCACGCATGCCCCCGCACGACGACGTCGGTCAACAGCTTGTCCGGCCACAGATCGGAATCCTCCTCGATCAGATCGGGGTGGTCAGGATCATCGATGGGGGCGAAGTTGAGGAGTGCCTCCTCGGGCGCCGGCGTACATTGTCCGGACGAGAGCACACCATAACTGCGCTTCGCGACCACGCCGAGCGCGTGCGCGCCGTTGCGATCGGGGGCGGACAATGGATAGGCCGAGACCTTCGGATCGGAATCGCTCATGAGGTTACGGGCCGCCAATGTGTTCCACGGAGGGATCGGTCAAGTAATTGTTCACGGCACCTTGTGGTCCGGTGGTCGGTGGCGGGGTGGGGGCGGGACCCGGCGGGGGCATGTTCGTCGTCGCCGGTGGGGTGCTCGTGGCCGGCGGCGGCGACGCGGGGGTGGTCGTCGCCGGTGACGGTGACGCGGGGGCGGGCGACGGCGACGCGGGTTGCGGGTTGTTGACCTTGTCGTAGACGCCTTGATCCGAAATGCCCAAGGCCCCCAAACCTTTTTGCGCCAAGCCGAAGGGGGTCGTTCCGCCGATGCCGGGGGCACCGAAGTCCGTGCCAAGCGGCGAGCCAATGAAAAATCCCGCGATGTTGCTCCCGATGTTTTCGAAGCGGAGCAAAAAGCGCGAGAGCCGGTCCTTTGCATTCTTCATGGCCGCATCGGCGAAGGGTTTCAGCGGCCCTTGCTTTCCGGCTGCCTTCCACGCTTCCCGCCCCGCAGCCCGCGCGGCTGCTCGGTTCAACAGCTTGATTCCAAGGCGCGGCGCGACCTTCTTGCCGAGCCAATCGAACGCCTTTCCCAAAGGCAGTTTGCCCATCAGCCATTGGAGCACGAAGTCCATGGCCATGCTGAAAAGGCCGGTCAGAATATCGGCCAAACTCAGCTCGCACTGGGTGGTGTTGAAGGCGATGACGAAGCCCAAGGGCGTTGGGATCGGCGTGCCGCAATTCAAATTGGGATTGACCACACAGAACAACGCGGAGGCGAGGCACTGGTCGCCGCCATGCTGGTCGGTGCATTGGACCGACATGGGGCCGAAGTGCGATTTGGACGCCGAGAGAAACAGCTCGATGGGCAAAAGGACGCTGGGTGGCCCGATGTGAGGTGTCAGCATGCCGATATCGGTCGTCCGGCACATGTTGCTCTGCAGCGAGTCGGCCTCCACCGTCTTCGCGTAGAGCACGGTGAATTCGATGTGCAGAACGTTGGTCATGATATTGACCACGAAGTAAGGCATCCTGCCGACGGGCGTCGCTGCCGGCGGCGGATATGCAATATGCCAATCGCACCCGATCATGAAATGCCAGCGGCGTAGGACGTTGCTCTTCAAGATAGGCTCCTCGCCCAGCGCAGAACGCAGGTGCGGCGCTGCATGCGCGTGACGGAATAACGAAACGGATAGCGGTAGGTGATGAACACGCGGCCGAGGTCGGGCTCGATGCCGATTTGATCCACGGCCAACGAGCGTTCCACACGGGTTGGGCCTATTTGAATATCGGTCACGAGCGGGCACGCAGGAAGATAGAATCGAATTGGCCCCTGCGGATGAACCCCGGTCACCCCGCACGCCGTTCCTTCGCTGGCGCCCAAAGGGGCGATCAACTCGGGAAAAGCCTGGTTGAAGAACGTGCCATGAAGCTTCTGCAGCATCCCGTGCGCGTCGAATTCCACGGCCCGGCGAAGGGTGGGGCCAAATCCCATCGGTGCGAATCCCACGCCCACCGGATCCGGCTGATCTTCGAAGCGCCGAATCAGCTGGCGCGGATCCTCGATGTTCGGCAAGGGTTGATGAAGTGCGTTTCGCTCTTCGAAATACCAGCCTTTGCCGGCGGGATTCATGGGGAATCCCATCTCCAATTGATCCCAGATCTGCTTGCCGCCGTACGCGAGTGCGACGGTGAGTGGCATTTGGACGAATGGTACCGGATTGGTCGGGACCAAAGTCCCGCCAAGGCTCCTTACCCACGCGCGTTCCCCAAAGACGTCGACCCCGCCGACGAAGTCACCCAGCCATACGCGCACTTCCACCTTCTGTGCAGGCCGATCGTACGGTGCGCGCGCCGAGCCCAGGACGAGAAGGTCGATGCCACCTCGGCGAAAGCAGTCGTCGGGAGGGAGCGTCACGCCCGCAGGGCTTTCCCAGGGCCCTCCCTGCGCGATGATCCAGGGCTGCTCGCTGTCCATCACCAAGCGACCGTCGACGATGCGGTAGGTGATGCGCGCGACCACGGCCGCGGCCATGTCGTCTTCGTTGAAGGCGGTGCGCCAGAGCATGGCGGAGACGGGCGTCTGATTGTCGAGTTGCATCGCGTTAGCAGTTCAACTTGATGCGTTCACCCAACAAGCGAACATCGTCGTTGGCTTCCACGCGCACTTCGCCCAAGCGCGCGTGGATCCGCTGTTCGCGCGCGTCGGTCACCAAATCGCCCTCGCAGTGAATCGTGGCATCGCCCTCGGTGCTGATCGCGACACCCTCTTTCGCATGCATGGCAATGCGGTTCGCTGCGAACGAAAGGTCCCCGGCGACGGCAATCGATAAGCCGCTACCCAGGAAAAGTACCGGCCCATCGGGCCCGAGGGCAATGCGCAGTGGCTCGCGTCCCGTGGCGTCGCTCAGTCGGATGATCGAACCTTCTTCCTTGCGCTCGATGGTCAACGAGAAGTCATCGACCGATATTCGTTCCGTCAACTCGCGTCCTTCGCCCACGGAAGCTGCCGCCTTTCCGAGATAAATCCACATCGACGTTGCCATGCGCGATCGGCCACGACAAGGTCACTTGCGCGCCCGCATTTGGCGCGATCAGTACGATGAACTCACGGGCACGCGAGCGCGCGACGGCGTTTTTCCGCTTCGATGGCGGTGACGGAGCGTGGCGTGGCCTTGCCCCATCGATCGAGAACGGTACGATACGCGCTGCATGCGCCCGCGGTGTCGCCTTGCTTCTCTTTGGCCATGCCGAGCCAGAGATGAATGCGCACGCCGAAGAACGGGTACCTCATGCCCTGGCAACCTCGTGCCGCGGCCTCCAAAAGCGGCATGGCCCGGGTCACGTCGCCGGCCTCCATCATGATTCGGCCTGCGTAGCCATCGACGATGCCTTCTTGCCACGCCGAGCGAAAATCGCGCAGGATTTTGCCGGAGCGCTCGGTGGGAGCGGCGGCCATGGCTTCGGCCGGCGCGAGCGATGGCCCCACCGCAGCGCCCCACGCGAGCACCCATCGATCGAAGGGACCGATGGCCTCTTCGTTGGCTCGTTCCCAGGCCTTCGTGGCACTGCGCCACTCGGACACCGTGAGTTTTCCCCCGCGCAGCGCGGCGGCCAACAACCAGGGCTCCGCCGCTGCCATCTTGAACGCGTGCAGCGGGCTTGGACCCCACCCGTCCTTGCGCCGGAGCACCATCATGGCCTCCTGCGTTGCCCGAGCCACGTTGCCGGTTTCGAGGAGCGCGTCTACGGTCAGCAACGCGTTGGCCCAGCGCTTCTCCGGATCGGCGCTGTTCGCGAGGTAAGGAGCGAGCTGCTCCGCCGTGCGAAGAGCCACGTCGAAGTGCCCATCCCACGCCTCCAATTGTTCGGTCTCGAGAAGGCGAACTTCATCGCGCGACGACGGTGGCAGCCGGTTCCAACGAAGGATCAGGACTTCGTCGATGGCCTCCCGTGCCGCATGGGCTCCGACGAGCGCTTCGGCCAGGTGCTCGTAGGGCCTCGATTCGCCCGGTTCCCACGACGCCTTCTGGCGCGCGAGTTCGGCGGCATCTGCGCATTTGGCGTGTCGCTGGAGCCCGTCGATCCGCGCAGCCATGCAGTCGACGGATGCGGGCGACGCTCGGAGGCACTGGGCGAAGGCCTCATCACTCTCGTCCTCGCGTCCGAGTTTCGCGAGGGCAGCCCCCTTCATCTGCCACGCATCGGAATACTTCGGATCGATTTGCGTGGCTTTCCGCAAGCCTTCGACCGCGGCCTCGAGGTCTGCCGAGTCACGAGGGGCCTCCATCCTCCCGTGTACGGCCGAGAGCACCAGGACTTCGGCGTCGTTCGGGTACTGGCGCACGAGCTCGTCCAGGAGGTGCGTGACGTTTTCATCGGTGTGGCCTTGGGTGACCGCCATGCCCAGGGCATCCAAGAGAAGGCGGTCGCGCACCACCAAGGCGTCGCGAAGGCGCATGGCGTCGCGCAGCCGTTCGCGCTGCACGTAGAGGGGCGCTTGCGTGTACGCGGAGAGAAAGCGGCGAAATGCAACTTGGGGGCACGCGCTGTCGGCCTGCCAAGCTTGGTCGAACAATCGGCCTGCTTCGTCCCAGCGGCCTTCATGCATCGATCGCAGGGCGCGCGCATACGCCTCGGCGGCCTGCGGCACGCACGACGGTGCTGCCTTGTGATCCGTAAGGAGCACGGGCACCGGTCCTACGACGGGCGGCGTCGGTGATGGCCGCCGCGTACGCAGCGCGATTGCGGCGCCCAGGATCCCCACCGCCATCGCAATCGCTGCGAGCCAAAGCGGGCGCCGTGACTTCGTCGGCGGCGGAGCGGTACGCGAATCCTGCGTTTCGCCGAGTAGGGCTGCATCGATGCGCGCGAGGGCGCGTTTCACCTCCGCGGCGCTGGCAGGGCGCCGCTCACGCTCCTTGGCGAGCAGGCGCGCGACCAGTGTGTCGAGCTCGTGCGGCACGTCCGGGCGAAATTCGCTCACGCTCGGCGGCTTGTGCATCAGCAGACGCGAGATCACCGCCACGGGATCGGTCCCGGCAAAGGCATCGCGGTTCGTGAGGCAACGAAAGAGCACGCAACCGAGCGAGAACAGATCGGCGCGCCCGTCGAGATCCGCTTCGCCGCGCGCTTGCTCCGGCGCCATGTAGCCCACGGTCCCGAGCACGGTGCCCGTCGTCGTCGCCTGCTCCACGGGGGTGTCCGAGCCGGATTTCGCGCGCACGATGCCGAAGTCGGCGAGCTTCGGCGCGCGCAGGCTCCCGCCCGCGAGCAAAATGTTGCTCGGCTTCACATCGCGGTGAACGATGCCCACGGCATGCGCCGCATCGAGCGCCCCCGCGAGGCGTTGCCCGAGCTCGAGCACGTCCGCGACGGGCAGCCGTTCCTCCTCCGCCGCGGCGCGGGTGAGGCGGATCAGCAGACTTTCGCCGTCGATCCACTCGAGGGCCAGGTACGGTTCACCGTTTTCGTCCTCACCGTGCGCAATGCAGCGGACGATGTCCGGGTGCTCGAGCTTGCCCAGGACCTCGGCCTCCCGAGCGAAGCGGCGCAGTGCGGACGACTCGGTGTTGCGCAGCACCTTGAGAGCGACCCGACGCCCCGTCGTGCGATCGAACGCGCGGTGAACGACGCCCATCCCACCGCGACCGGCTTCTTCTTCGAGGACGAAGCGATCCGCGATCAGCATCGCGCGCGAAGTTGACCTCGGCGCGGGCCGAACACGAGAACGCAGCTTCGAAGCGCGGGAAATCCCAAAACGCCGTCCGTCTTGCAGTCCGCGGGCGGCCCGCCCGAAAAGACCTCGACGTCCGTCTTCACCTGAAAGTCGCCGACTTCGATCTGCGCCCCGTGGTACGTCCGCGACTGCAGTTTGCCCGACGGCGTTTCGCTCATCAGGTTGCTCTTCGTCGTGCGCGGTCCGAGAAGTCGCCCGGCCTCCGTCGTCTCGTAAATCGTGGAGCGCGTCGCGCCGGTGTCGATGAGCAAATCCGCCGTTTGCCCCTCGACGCGCGCCTGGGCCACGAACACGCCGCTGCAAACGCGCACCCCGCGGAGCAGTGGGTCGCGCGCCCTCGTCGCGAGGGTGCGCATGATCTCCATCTCGTCGGCCGCCGTGCGCAGCTCCCCGATGCGCAGATCCAGAACGACGCTGCGGCCTTCCTCGAGGCGCTGCGGCGAGAGGAACACGCCCACGTTGGCCTTGCTGGCGAGGCTCGCCTCGTTCTGCTCGATGACCAGAAGCTGGCCTTGCGGCAGCTTGCCCCAGCCGTCGAGCGACACCTGCGCGGCCTCCGCGCGCGTGGAGGCCAACGTTGCGCTGGCGTGGTCCTCGATGTTGTCGCCGCCGGCCACCGTCTTCACGCCGCCGCGTCGCGTGACCGCCGCTGTGGCCACGTGCGTGGACGCGCCCGTGTCGAGCAGCATCCACGTGGACTCACGCCCCACCGAACCGCGCACGAAGGGCAGGGGCGCGAGCCCCGCCACGTCGTAGCGAACGGCTGCCTTGCGCTGCAGCGTCGGCGCCGCGGAAACACCCGTGGCCACGAGCACGGTGGCCACTCCGAGGAGGCGCATCTTCATGGCGAGCAGCGACCCAGCACGGTGCCGCGGTCAAAAATCACGATGCACGATTTCAAGATATCCATGGCAAGCACCCCGTCGCGCGGGCAGCTCGGATCGGACTCGCCGGGAATGATGTCCACGTCCGCAACCGAGGTGTGCGCGCCAACGTGCACTTTGGCCCCGCGGACGGTGCGCGTCGAGAGCTTGCCGCTGGCGGCGTAGACTTGCTCCCGATTTGGAACGCTGCGCGGCATGAGCCGGCGCGCCGCCGGCGTGCCCGCGAGAAGGTCCGAACGGTGCGCGCCCGTGTCGAGCAACAGCGAAACGTCGGCCCCTTCGATCTTCGCAGGGACCACGAACGCCAGCCCGCGGATGGGGCTCGCCCGATCTTCGCAGGTGCGCGTGGCCGCCGTGAAGAGATCGGCGCCTTTGCCCTCCAGCTCTGCCGGCGCTTGCGCAGAGTCCGTCGCGTACATTTCCGCGCGGGCCAGGTCGAGCACCACAGCCGTTCCGCCGCCCGCCTGCAACGCGAGCTGCTGCGGCGAGAGAAATGCACCAATGCCAATGCGGGCGACCGCCTCGGGGATCTCCGTCACCAACGTGGGCGCATCCGGGAGCGCTCCCCAACCGTCGACGGTGATCTGCGATCGATCCACGCGCGACGTCACGATGGCGTGCCCCGCGTGGTCCGTTCCCTGGTCGCCGAAATTCTTCGTGTCGAGCTTCGCCTTGCGTGCGAGCCAGCCCGCGATCACGTGGCTGTTGGCCCCCGTGTCGATGAGCATCCACGTCGGCTCGCCGCCGATGGCTCCGCGCACGAGCGGCAGCGGAAATGCTCGCCCCCCAATCTCGTAACGAATCTTGATCCGCGGATGAGACTGCGCGGGGTCTCGCTTGCCGTTCTCGTCGCCCGCATCGCCAACCTGACCGGCGTTGCGCGCTTGCGATGCCGGCGCATTCGCCGCCGGCTCGTTCGTCGGAGCGGCGGGTGCCGAAGCACCGCCGCATCCCACGAGAACGACAAGGAGACCCCCGAGATACCTCACGCGTTCTTGAAGATCGCGATCACGTCGGAGAGGAGCTTGAGCGCCTCCGGGCGCGGACGCTGGAAGGCGTTGCGGCCCATGATGGAGCCGAAGCCACCACCGGCGGCGATCTCCTTCACCTCGGCGAGAACGTCGGCGGTGCCCTTGGCCTCGCCGCCCGAGAAGATGACGATGCGCTTGCCATTGAATGCACTCTGCACGCAATGACGAACGCGATCGGTCAGCGTCTTGGTCGGGATGTTGTACTTCTCGAAGACCTTCTTCGCCTCGGCCTGCTCGATGAAGTCCTTCGGCGGCTTGATCTTGATGATGTGCGCGCCGAGCTGCGCGCTGATCTGCGCCGCGTATGCGCCCACGTCGACCGCGAGCTCACCTTCCTTCGACAACCCGGCGCCACGCGGATAAGCCCAGAGCACCGTCGGCAGGCCGTACGACTTGGCCTCGGCGATCAGATCGCGCAGGTCTTGGTACATCGTGTTGCGCTGACCCGAGCCCGGGTAAATCGTGTAGCCGATGGCCGTGCAGCCGAGACGCACGGCGTCCTTCACCGAGCCGGTGAGGGCGCTGCAAGGCTGATCGACCTTGGCCAGCGTGTCGGAGTTATTCAGCTTCAGGATGAGCGGGATCTGCCCTGCGAACTTGTCCGCTCCTGCTTCGAGGAAGCCGAGGGGCGCCGCGTACGCATTGCAGCCCGAATCGATCGCGAGCTGGAAGTGGTAGTCGGGATCATAGCCTTCCGGGTTCGGCGCGAACGAACGTGCAGGCCCGTGCTCGAATCCCTGATCAACCGGCAGAATAACGAACTTTCCCGTACCGGCGAGGGCGCCGGTATTCATGAGACGAACGAGATTCGTTTTGACGCCGGGGCTCTCCGAGCCGTACCACGAGAGAATCTGTTTGACGCGATCGGTAAGTGCCATCGCACTGCTCCTTGGTATGATCCGTGTGAGGGTCTTATTTTTCGCGGTGGAGGGTATCCGACCCCGCCGGCGAAGGCGAGACCTGCACTCGGCCTAACGCAGAAGAGTCCGCATGCCCGACCCTACCAACACAGACCGCTCCTCCTTTCCTAGCGAAGCACCGACCAGTCTGCCGCTTCGTGCCTCCTCCGTCGTCGGAACGACATTGCGCGAGCACGTTCTCGCCGGCATGCACGCCGCACCGGGGGCCACGGGCCAGTTCACGTCGCTGCTGAACCACATTTCGCTGGGGATCCGCATCATCACCACGCGCGTGCGTGCTGCCGGGCTCGCTGGCCTTCTCGGCTACACCGGCGACACGAACGTGCAGGGCGAGCAGGTGCAAAAGCTCGATGCCTTCGCCAACGACGTGTTGGTGAACGTGCTGGAACGCAGCGGCCACTGCGGTTTGCTGGCAAGCGAGGAGCTCGACGAGGCCCGCTTCGCGACCAACTCGGGCAAGTACGTCGTGCTGTTCGACCCGTTGGATGGCTCGAGCAACATCGACACGAACGTCTCCATCGGGACCATCTTCGCGATCCTGCGTCGCCGCCACGGCGAGATCGTTCCCGCGGTCGAGGACGCGCTCCAACCAGGTCGCCGCATCGTCGCGGCGGGCTATGCGCTTTATGGCCCTTCGACGATTTTCGTTCTGAGCACCGGCCACGGCGTGGACGCGTTCACGCTGGATCCGAACGTGGGCGAGTTTTTCCTCTCGCACCCGAACATCCGCTGTCCGGAGCGCGGCAACTGCTTCTCCACCAACGACGGCAACTACGTGCGTTGGTCGAAGGGCGTGCGCCGCTGGCACGACTGGATCCGCGAGGACGACAAGGAAGACGGCCGCCCTTACGGCCACCGTTACGTGGGCTCCTTGGTCGCCGACGCGCACCGCACCTTGCTCAAAGGCGGCATTTTCGCCTACCCAGCCGATACCAAAAGCCCCAAGGGCAAGCTCCGTCTCTTGTACGAAGCGAATCCCATCTCATTCTTGTTCGAGCAAGCCGGCGGCGGCGCCACGAATGGCGAGAAGCCCATCTTGGACATCCACCCCCACGAGCTCCACGAACGCACCCCCCTCATCATCGGCTCCAAAGCCGACGTCCACGACTACGAATCCTTCGCCTCCGAACGCCGCGTTTAGAGGCTAGAAGATTCACAGGGAGGGGGGGAGGCGGGGAGGGATACGGCGCGAATCCCACCGCGCACCGAGGCTGTTTTTTTGTTTTTCAGTGTGCCCACTGGGCCAACGGAAAACCCAAAAAAAGCCTAGGCACCCGGTGGGATTCGCGTTGTTTCCCTCCCCGCCTCCCCCCCTCCCTGTTCAATTCTTCTTTCGCCCCGCGCTCTCACACGCCTTGGGTCTCCGGGGCCCAGATGTACTTGTGCATTTGCAGTTGCACTCGGACGCGGAGGGCGTCTTCGAGGACCCACGTGACGAGGTCGCGCGGGCTTAGTTTGCCGAAGACGGTGCTGGCCAACAGCTTTGGCGTGCGCGATGAAAGATCGCGGGAGCGCACGATGTCGCGCATCCACTCGTAGTCGGTGCGGCTCGCCAGGACGAACTTGATCTCGTCGCGCTCCGTGATGAACTCCAGATTGGACCAGCGGTTTCGGTGCGATTCGCCGGAGCCGGGGGCTTTGAGGTCCATGATCTTGTGCACGCGCGGGTCTACCCGTGCGACGTCGGCCTCGCCGCTGGTCTCGACGAGAACCGTGCGGCCCTGATCGCAGAGCTCGCGCATCAGTGGAAAGACGCCCGGCTGCAGCAGAGGCTCGCCGCCGGTGAGCTCGACCAGATCGGTGCCGGTGGCGAGGGCGCGGGCGAGCACGTCGGCGCGGGCCATGCGGGTGCCGCCGTAGAACGCTTGCGTGGTGTCGCACCAGGTGCAGCGAAGGTTGCAGCCCGTGGTGCGCACGAAGGTGCAGGGCAGCCCGGCGAACGTGCTCTCGCCTTGGATGCTCGCGTAAATCTCGTGAATGACCAGCGTGTCTTCCTTCATGGGCTACTGCTTCTGCGGCTCTTCATAGGGGATGAGCTCCGGGGCGGGGATCTCCCCACCATCGGATGGGTCCGCTTGAGTCGGGACCGTGGCCGAGGGGCTCGGCACGACCATGGGCGGGTGCGGGCGGGTGTAATACCTCACCAAGGCATAGGCGGAGCCCACCACCGCCACGACGGACAGCAGAAAAACGCGAATCAGAGCGAACGGAACCGCGCGGCGGACCACGTCCCCATCATACCCCGCATGGGGACCGGGTATGTGCTAACGCTGCTGGATTCACCGCATGAAGGCCGTAGCCCCGCTGGATCACCCCTATGCCTCCTTCGTTCACGGCGTCGAAAAGCCGGCGCGCTACCTCGGAGGCGAATTCGGTGCGCAGAAGAAAGACTGGAGCGCCGTTCGCGCGCGCGTCTGCCTCGCGTTCCCGGATCTGTACGACATTGGCATGAGCCACCTCGGCTTCAAGATCCTCTACAAGATCTTGAACGAGGATCCGCGCACCCTCGCCGAGCGCTGCTATACGCCCTGGATCGACATGCAGAAGGAGCTGCGCGAGCGCGCGCTGCCGCTGGTGTCGCTGGAGAGTGCGCACGCCCTCTGTGACTTCGACGTGGTCGGCTTCTCGCTGCAGTTCGAGCTGACCTACACCAACGTGCTCACCATGCTCGATCTGGGGCGCATCCCTCTGCGTTCCAGCGATCGCAGCGACCGCGATCCCCTCATTTTGGCGGGCGGCCCCACGGCCACGCACCCCGAGCCGATGGCTCCGTTCCTCGACGCCGTCGTCATTGGCGACGGCGAGGAGCGCACGACGGAGGTCGCCCTCATGTGGGTCGACTTGCGCGAACAAGGCGTGCCGCGCAAGGAGCGGCTGCGCGCGCTGGCGAAGCTCGAAGGCGTGTACGTGCCCAGCCTGTACGAGACCGAGGTGGATCCCATCGGCGGTTTCGCGGCCGTGATTCCGCCGAAGGATCCCGAGCTGCCGTTCCCGGTGCGTCGCTCGCTCGTCGACGACTTGAACCGATTTCCCTTTCCGGACGATGGGCCCATCGGCGGGCCGGAAGCGATCTTCGACCGCATGTCGATCGAGATCGCCCGCGGCTGCACGGAAGGGTGCCGCTTTTGCCAGGCGGGCATGATCTACCGCCCCGTGCGCGAGCGCGATCCCGAGCAGATCGTGGCCACCGCGCTCGCCGCCGTAAAAAAGTCGGGCTATGACGAGGTGAGCCTCACCTCGCTGTCGACCGCGGACTACTCGTGCATTGCGCCGCTGATCAAAAAGGTGACCGACAAGCTGGTGCCCGAGCGCGTGAGCCTTGGTGTCTCGTCGCTTCGCGCGTACGGGCTCGAGGAGTCGGTGCTCGATGACATTCAGCGCGTGCGCGCCACGGGCGTCACCTTCGCGCCGGAGGCGGGCAGCCAGCGTATGCGCGACGTGGTGAACAAGAACGTCACCGAAGAGCAGCTGATGGCCACCGCGGAGCGCATCTTTTCCCGCGGTTGGACCAGCATGAAGCTTTACTTCATGATCGGGCTGCCCACCGAAGAGGAGAGCGATGTGCGCGAGATCCCGCGGGTTGGCGGGCGTGCGCGTGAGGTGGGGCGGCGTATCAAGAAGGAGATGAACGCGGGGGCGCCGTCGGTGACGGTGAGCGTGTCCACGCACGTACCGAAGCCGCACACGCCGTTTCAATGGTGCGCCATCGATGCGCCGGACAGCGTGAAGCAGAAGCAGCGCTGGCTCGCGGAGGAGGCCAAGCGGGCCAAGGTGGAGCTCAAGGTGCACGGCTCCGACGGCTCCTGGGTCGAAGCGATTTTCGCGCGCGGCGATCGCAAGCTCGCCGCGGTGCTCGAGCGCGCCTACCGCGCCGGCGCACGCTTCGATTCGTGGGACGACCAGCTCGACATCGACGCATGGCGCGAGGCCCTCGCCGCCGAGGGCATCGATCCCGCGCAGTACCTGGGCACCATCCCCGTCACGGCGCGCCTGCCTTGGGACCACATCGACGTCGGCCTGGAAGAGGGCTTTCTCGCGCGCGAGTACCGCAAGGCGCTCAAGAGCCGCCTTTCCCCGCCGTGCGGCAAGGCCGCGGGCATGTTCGTGCACCACACGAACCTCGCCGATGCCAACCAGGACCATCGCCGCCTCGTCTGTTACGACTGCGGCGTTGCCTGCGATCTCGACGCCATGCGCGATCAGCGCCTCGACTACCTGACGAAGTTGGGGGCGAAGGAAAAACGGGTGCTGCCGATCGTCGTCGCGCCTCCGCCGCCCGAGCCGGTCGTCGCCGCCGAGCCGAAGAAGCCCGCGAAAGGCAAAGGCCCGCCGCCGCGCATCGTGCAAGGCGATGCCCGCCGCTACCGGTTCGCCTACACGAAAATCGGCAGGAGCAGCTTCCTCTCGCACCTCGACTTGATCCGCGCCCTGCCGCGCGCCTTCCGTCGCTGCGATCTCTCGCTATTTTACTCCTCGGGCTACCACCCCAAGCCGGACATGATGTTCGCCCCCGCGCTTTCGCTCGGTGTTTCGAGCCTCGCGGAGATCGTCGACATCAAGCTCACCTGCGACATCGATCCGCGCGAGCACCTCGAGGCCCTCACGGCCGGCTCGCCCGAGGGCGTTCGCTTCTTCGCGGCCGCGCATCTTGGCCCCAAGGATGCCGCCGTCTCGCGCACCATCGAGGCCGCGCGCTACGCCGTCTGCATCCCGCGCGCGGTGCTCGCATCACGTGGCGGAGAAGCGTGGCTCCACGAGCGCGCCGCCGCGCTGCTCGCCTCCACCGAGTGCCGCGTTCTTCGCCGCATCGAGAAAATCGGCAAGTGGGTCGACGTTCGCTCCTTCCTGCGCACGCTCTCGGTCGACGATCCCATTGCGGCCCGCGCCGCCGTCGATGCCGGCTTCGTCGGCGATCTCGTCCCGGTCCTCGTCGACTTGGACATTCGTCCCAATGGCACCGCCAAAATCGCCGAAGTCGTCCAGGCCCTCTCGCCGGACGACCCGCTCGACTACGTCGCCGTGCGCGCAGGCCTGGGCATCTTCCGTGACGGCGTACTCGTCTCGCCGGTCGATGCCGTGACCTCAGTTGGCGGCTTCGATGCGCTCGACGTGGATGTGCGTCGTGCCAATGCGGATCTCATCGCCCACGCGTAAGCGGCAGCGATTCACGCGGGCTCCGTTCACCCACGTACCGCTGTTGGTGCCGAGATCAATCAAAGTAGGCCCGTCCTCGCGCACCTCCAAGACGGCGTGCGTGCGCGACGCCGTGGTGTCGTCGATGCTCAACTGACTGCGGGGATCGGTACCAATGCGCAAGACCGGGTCGCGAAGCGTCACGGTTTTCACCAACCGCTCGCGCCGGTAGACGCTGAGCGTGACCGCGACGTGCGTAGAAGAGGACGCCGTCATGTAGAAGATTCCATTTTAGTCCAGCTCACTTTCCGATGCGGCCCTATGAATCAGCTCGACCGAAACTTCCTCTTCCATAGTCCAAAGTTACGGTGGGAATGAAAACTCCTTCCTCTTCCGTGGTTTTGCGCCTGCGAAACATCGATGTCCGTTCTCCCAAGTATCGGCTCGCCTGAAGCGAGCATCGTTTTTCTCGTTCTTGCCGCCTTCTTTGCCGGGGTCGTCGACTCCATCGCCGGAGGGGGCGGGCTCATCACCTTACCGGCGCTGCTGGCCACGGGGCTGCCGCCGCATCTGGCACTGGCCACCAACAAGGGCCAGTCGTCGTTCGGGGTGGTGGCGTCGTTCGTCTCCTTTTGGCGGCGCGACGGCATCGATCGCGATCGCGTGCCGGTCGCGTTTCTAGGTTCGATGCTCGGCGCGATCGCGGGCGCGCTCCTGGTGATGGCGGTGCGCCCCGAGCCTCTGCGGCCGCTGGTCATGACGCTCCTGGTGGTGGCCGCCATCATCGTGGCCATGCCGCGGCGCATGCGCCCGCAGGTCCGCGCGTGGAAGAACCCCAAGGCGGTGCTCGCGGGCTTTGCCCTGGCCATCGGCTTCTACGACGGGTTTTTCGGCCCTGGTGCGGGCTCCCTGCTCATCGTGGGCTTCACGATGCTCTTCGGCGACACGCTCACCCGGGCCTCGGGCAACGCCAAGACGATCAACCTGGCGTCGAACCTGACCGCGCTCACCCTCTTCGCGGTGCGCGGCAATGTCATCTGGCACATTGCCCTGCCCATGGCGGCGGCCAGCGCCGCGGGGGCCTTCGTCGGCTCTCGGCTGGCCATGCGACGCGGCGATCGCTTCGTGGGCGCCGTCGTGTTCTGCGTGGTGATTGCCATCGTGGTGAAGCTCGGCTCGGACTTCGTCCGGCACTAGCTCGGCTTCAACGCGCGGCGGGCTTGGAGGCCGCGGAGATGCGCGGGGGGCCGCCGCCGAGAACGTGCAGGGCGCGGCAGACGTCGGGATCCTTGCAGGGCCCCACATGGCCACCGTGCGAGGGCCAGGTCATGAGCTTCGCGGCCTCGAAGCGTGCGACCATCTGGCGGTTGCGCACGTCGGGGCCTCGCCACGTCGGGGGCGAACCAGCGAGCTTCGCCTCGCTCTCGCCCGAGGGATCCTCGTCGGGCAAAAGCGCGAAGGGAAAGCGCAACGTCGGCGTCAGACCGACGCGCTGCACCGCCGAGCCATCGGGCAGCGCATAGAGCAAGGTCGTCAGACGAAGCACGCCCGCGCGCGCATCGTCATCGGAGTACTCCTGCGCGCAGCCTTTGCCGTAGGTCGGGCGCCCCACGCTCGGCCCGCGCCGGTATGCGGTCAGTGCGCCCGAGATCATCTCGGCGGCGCTGGCCGTGTTGCCATCGACGAACGTGGCCACCGGCCCCTCGAAGCGCTCCGACGGAGGAGGCTCGGGCGCGCGCTCCATTTCGAGGCTGCCGTCTTGCCGCTTCATCGGAAAGAGCGGCGCATTCGGCAAAAATGCGCTCAGCGCGTGGATGGCCCCGTCGGTGGAGCCGCCGCCATTGCCACGCAAATCGAGCACGATGCCCACGGGCGGACTCGATTGCGCGCGCTCGCGCACGATCGTATGCGCGAGTTGCTCGCCCAAGTCGTCGCGCACCTCGCGGATGGTCACCACCACGATGGATCCGTCGCCATACGGGATGCGCTCGGCCGGCAAGCCGACGTGCATCTCCTCACCACCACCGGTTTCGGTGCTGGCCTCCGGATCGAGCTTGAGCGCCTGCGGCGTCGCATCGCCCTGGCGCAGCACGATGGCCTCCGTCGGACGGTGCGACGCCGCCACCACGATGGCCAGTTGTTGCAACTGCTCCATCGCGAGCCCTGCCGTGCGCACCCCGCCCAACGCAAGCACGGCATCGCCATCGCGCATCGGCGGGAGCGCGCCCGACTCGATGCGCGCCCCCAAAGCCGTGCGCCCGATCTTCTCCCACAGCGAAGCCCGCGGGTGCGAATCCAGGTCGAACTCGTAGATGCTCGCCTCTTCCTCCAGAGGCGCCCATCCGCCGTGGGGGTCGACCAGCGGAACATATGCACGTACCCCGGCGGCAAGCAGCACCCGCGACCAGGCGTCGGCGTTCAGATCCGGAAAAAAATGCTCGCGGGCAGCCCGCGCAAATGTGGCGCCGCTGGTTCCGAGCAGGCGCTCACCTGCTCCTACCCGCTCCCCGAGCAGCACCGCGAACGTCGATGCTTTGGGCGACGGGCTCGCCCCGTCGGCAATGGGCTCGAATACGGCGGTATCGATGGACATTTCTGCGCCGGTCATCGCCTGGCGCTTCGCCTCGAACTCGCTCTGCAGGTCGTGAACCCAGCGCTCCAGCCCGCGTCCGACTTCCCGCGCGGCGGCGCAGTCCCCGTGCTCATGCTCGAGCTCGCGCAAAAGTTCCCGGCCATGCCGTTCGATGGCCGTCGCCACCGGGCTATCGGGCGCTGCACTCCACAGGCCGTGCGGATCGAGCCAGTCGATCACGGCATCGGCGAACGCCGCCGCGCGGATGGGCGCGGGACGGTACGCGAGCATTTCGCGAACCTGCGAAACGACACTTCGTGCTTCCTCGCACGAAAGCTCCGAGGGTGCGCCGGATGGAACGCGAAAGGATGTCGCCTGTCCCTCGTCTTGCTCGAACAGGCCGCTGGGGCTCTGCGCACCCGGGCCCGCATCCGCAACTTCTGCCGGGCCCCCGAAAGTGACCACCCCTACGTTCACCGGAGCCGGAACAGGGTGGCGTGCCCCCAGCCAGATGGCCCCTGCGGCCACCGCCAAAAACAGTCCCACCCCTATTCGGCGCCGCGATCCTCCGAGCATGCAAAAGCTGCTTCGAAGCCTAGCAGGCTGCCTTTCTACCTTCCAGAAACAGACCCGCCCCCACCCCTAACCTCTTTTTCTCGTATCGGAGCCCGAATTCCTCTCCCGCCGTGGGAGGGAGCTGACGCCTCAGGATTGAGTTCCGTCAGCACCCTCCCGCGACGAGCCAGGATCTTCAATCCATCCATCCGCGAGAGAGAGGGCAGGGGTGGGGGAGTGCCATCGAACTACATCGCTTGCGCGTGCTCGCGCATGCTCGCGAGGCGATCGCGAAGCTTGCCGCGGGCGCGCTCTTCCAGCTGACGAACGCGCTCTTTGCTCACGCCGAGCATCTCGCCCAGCCGCTGCAGCGTCACGGGATCGTCGTTCATCAGCCGCTCCTTTACGATGAGCAGCTCACGTTCGTTCAGATGACGAAGCGCATCGCGCACGGCGCCCGCAGCGCGATCGCGAACCTCTTGCGCGCCTGCAGCTTCTTCGGGATCCGGTCCCTTGGCTGCCATGCGCTCCACCACCGGCGTGGTATCGGCGCCCGAGGCGTCCAGACTCATTTCACGCCCAGCGAGCAGCGGCATGAGCATTTCGACGCGCTCCGGCGACAGACCGGACAAGCGCGCAAGCTCTTCGGGATCGCGCTCCTGCGTGCGGTAGGCGCGAAGTGCGCGGCGCTCGGCCTTGGTCGTTCCCAAACGAACGACGCGGTAGGCACGCACGACGTACTCGCGAATCTCGGCGCGAATCCAGTACGCCGCATAGGTCGCGAGGCGAACGTCGCGCTCGGGGTCGAACTTCTTCGCGGCCCGCAAAAGACCGAGATTTCCCTGTTGAACGATGTCCTCGAGCGGGATTCCCCACCGTCGGTATTCAAGGGCAATGGCAATCACGAAGGGCAGGCAAGCCTCGACGATCTTCTCCCCCGCACGCTTCTCGCCCGCAATCCAGCGACGCGCAAGATCCCGCTCCGTCTCACGATCGAGCGGGGCAACCGAGGCAAGACTCTCCCTGTAAGCGCGCAACGACGCGCCGTCGAACACGGAGCTCATAGACTCCTCCACTTTCGAGGTCCGGGGCGATCTCCCGAGGAGCCGGACCCGCGAGACCCTTTTGCACGGGCGATGCCATCGCGATTAACGCGGGTTTCTAGCGATCGGTCCAAGGTGCAGCGAAGTGTTCGCGCAACGCGCGACGACGTTCACGAAACTGGACGCAAACGTTGCGCGGTCCATGTCGATGGACCCTTCACGCCGAGAGAGACGACCCTATAGGGCCGCGGTTTCGCGTTCTTTCACGCCGTTAAGGTCGGCGGGCGTTGCCTTCCATCTCGTTATAGCGTTCGACGGAGAACGCTACGGTTCGATGGAAAGGCCTTCGTAGGCCGCCACCGTATTGGCGAACCACTCGCGGCATCGCCGCTCTTTGTCGCGGACCGCCGCGTCGCTCTGACCGGGATCGTGATGAAAGAGCACCAATTTCTTCGCGTTCGCCGCCTTCGCCAGCTTGGCTGCCTCATCTATCGTGCTGTGACCCCAACCCACCTTGGGTCCGCCTGTGCCTGCCGTCCCAGCGTACTCTTCCGGCGTGTACATCGCGTCGTAGATGAGGACGTCAACGTCTTTTGCGAGCCTGCAAAGCTTGGGGTCCACCACCGAATAGTGTTCGGTATCCGTGGCGTAGACGGCGGAGCGGCCCTTGTGCTCGAAGCGGTAGGCCCAAACCCCGTTGGGGTGGTTGCCCCGGCAGGTCGTGATGCGAAACGCACTGCCGTCGCCGGAGTCGATTTCCAGGGTCTGCCCCTCGTAAAGATCCGCGAAGGTCATCTTCGCGCCCATCTCCGAAAGGTGGACGGGGAAGCTCGGGTAGTCCATCTGGCCGGCGAGCGTCTCTTCGAGGGTGCGCGAGACGTTGTTTCCGCCGTAGAGGTGAATGTGATTGCCTGGTACGAACGCCGGCGCGAAGAACGGAAAGCCTTGAATGTGGTCCCAGTGCACGTGGCTGAAAAAGATGTGGGCCGTGATCGGCATCTCTTTGAGCAACTTTTGCCCAAGAAGCCGCAGCCCCGTGCCGCCGTCGAAGATGACGATGGCCTTGCCCGCGCGGACCTCGAGGCAGCTCGTGTTGCCCCCGATTTCAACGGTGTCGGGACCGGGCGTCGGGATGCTCCCGCGGACTCCCCAGAACGTGATCCGCATGCAATCTAAGGAGATAAGCCCCTTACGCGCAGCTCGTCAATCGCTACATGGACGCTGGGCGTCGTGACGGAGCCCGCGATGGTCGTCCTTGGTTGCAAGGTCGTTTTCGATGGCGGCGGCAAGCTCACGGGCGCGGCAGGACGCCGCGCAAATGCGGCAGCGCAGGCGTGGAGGCCACCCGTGGTCGTTGTCGTGAGCGGCGGGCGGATGTGGAATGGGGTGGTGGAGGCGGATGCGCTGGCAACAGCGCTGGTCGAACGTGGTGTGCCAAAGGAATACATCGTGCGGGAACGCTGCTCGTTTCATACGGTCGACAATGCGCGCTTTTCCTCCGTGCTCTTGGCGCGGCGAGAAATTCGTGAGGTTTCGCTGGTGACGTGCGACTGGCATCTGCCGCGCGCGCGCCGAATTTTCGAACGCCAGGGGCTCGCCGTCGTGCGCGAAGTGCCGGCGAAGTCGCCCGAGCGGGGCGTGCGCCATCGCGTCTGGCGTTGGGGACGCGAGCGCGTGGCGGAGTGGCTCGCGCTATGGAGCACCCTGGCGCTCGCGTTGGTGCTCGGGGGCTGCAAAAAGAGCGAAGCGCCGGCGCAACAAATGGAGGCTTCGGTCGATGCCGCGTTGGAGACGCCGGCGGAATTTGCCGTGCTCGATCGCGCCGCGGATCGACGGCGCGCGTCCGAGGTGCCGCCGGTGGCGCTCGGTCATGCCGATGTGCGGGTGCGGCGGCGTGCGGCCCGTGCGCTCGCGCGCATCGCCGACGAGGCGAGCCTCCCGGGCTTGCTGCGCGCGGTGGCGGATCAAGACGAGGACGTGGTCGCGTGGGCCGCGTACGGCCTCGGGTTCACGTGCAAGGGGCACGAGGAGGCGCACGTGAACGCGCTGCTGACCCGCGCGGGGGCGTTCCCGGACGGTGGCACGCGTGCGACCGTGGGCGTCGAAGAGGCGGACGTGCGGATCGCGCTTCCGCGGGCGCTCGGGAAGTGCGGCGGGGCGGCGGCGGAATCGCAGCTCGTGGCATGGGTGAAGGCGCGCGGGGCGTGGGCCGAGGGCGCGGCGCAGGGCTTGGGCGATGTGGCGAGTCGCGCGGGATCGCTTCCGGGCGGTGCGATATCGGCGGCATCGTCGTTGAACGACGAGGCCATCGGCGCGCTGCTCGACGCCGCATCGTCAGTGCCCTCGGCGCTATTTGCGCTGGGGCGCATCAAGAGGCTGCCCGATGCGTTCGCGCCGCGGCTGCTGGAGGTGGCGCGCGCCTCGTTGCCGAATGCCACACCGGAGCGGATCTTCACGGTGCGCGCGCTCGCGCACGCCGGCCCTGCGGCGGCGGGCGAGCTCGCGAAGATCGTACGCGAGCGCAGTTTTTCGGCTGCGGAACGCGCCGAGGCCGCGCGTGGTTTCGGTCTGATGGACGCACCGGGCCGGGAGGCCGCGGGCGAGGCCATCGCGGATCTCGGGCGGCCGCTGACGGATCCGATGGCGCTCATGGCGCTCGCGGGCGACGAGTTCGGCGTGCTCACGACGCTGCTGGATGCATTGCATGGCGAGGCGCCCAAGGCCGCGGAGCCCGCGTTGAAGGCGCTCGCCGCGCTGAACGCGCCGGGCGAGGTGCCCAAGGTGCTCGCGCGCAGGCTGGCGGTGCTTCGGTGCGCCGCGGCGGGGGCGCTGGCCAAGGATGCGTACGAGAACGAGCTTCTCGCGCGCTGCGATGCGAAGGGGACGCCGGTGTACGAGCAGGCGCGCCTCACGTCGCTGCTGCGCAAGCCGCTCGCGGGCGAGCGCAAGAATGCGTGGCTGGCCCTGACCAAGAGCGAGAACCTCCGCGTGCGCGAGCTTGCGCTGGAAGCGCTGGAAGGCCACCCCGAGCTGGGTGACGCCGCCCGCACCGCGGTGATGGCCGCCCTTCGCTCCGGCAAGGCGGGCCTCGTGGGCACGGCGTCGGACGCGATCGTGGCGCATCCGGAACGCATGGCGGGGGTGGGCCCCGCGCTATCGGAGGCCCTCGACGTGCGCTGGGGCGAGGATCTCCTGGAAACGCGCGCCGGGCTGCTCGATGCCGCGGTTGCGCTTCGCCTGGAGCGGGCGCGCGCCGTGGTGGAGGCGGCCTGCAAGGAGCCGAATGCGATGTTGCGGCAGCGTGCCTCGAAGGCGCTGGCCAAGCTGGGGGCTCCCGCGTGCTCGGGGCCGGCGGCCGAGCCTTCCCTTGCGCCAGAGCTCGATCATCTGGCCACGCAGCCGACGAAGGTCGTCTTCGAGACGGACGCGGGGCACCTCTCCATCGTGTTCGACCCGACCCTCGCGCCGGTGACCGCGACGCGGCTGGTGGCGTTGGCGCAGAACGGATTTTTCAAGGAGATGCTCGTGCACCGCGTGGTGCCGGGCTTCGTTGCGCAATTCGGCGACCCTGGAGGCGATGGCTACGGCGGATCGGGTCGAACGCTTCGCTGCGAAACATCGCCTGTGCCGTTCGAGCCGCTCTCCGTGGGAATGGCCCTTTCCGGGCGCGATACGGGCTCGAGCCAGATTTTCGTGACGTTGTCGCGCACGCCGCACCTGGATGGGCAGTACACGCGGGTCGGTCGTGCCGAGGGGGACTGGGCGGCGGTGGCCCAAGGTGATGTTATCCACGACGCGCGCGTGGAGCGGTAGCGCGAGAGGAAGGCAGAGGGACTTACATGCTTTTGACCATCGACGTGGGGAACACCAACATCGTCTACGGTCTGTTCGAGGACAAAACGCTGGTCCACCAGTTCCGCGTCGAATCGGACCGCGGACGCACGGCCGACGAATACGCCGTCGTGTTGCGGCAGCTGCTCGCGATGCACGACATCGCGCCGGGCGACATCCACGCGGCCATCATCGCCAGCGTCGTGCCGGCCCTCACCGAGCCCATGGCCCGGCTGGTGAAACGCGCCTTCGGCTCCGAGCCCCTGGTGGTCGGCCCGGGCATCAAGACCGGGATGCCCATTCTCTACGAGAATCCGCGCGAGGTCGGCGCCGACCGCATCGTGAATGCCGTGGCGGCGTACGAGCGCTTCAAAGGCGCGGTCATCGCCGTGGACTTCGGCACCGCGACCACCTTCGACATCGTGACCCCCAAGGGCGAATACCTGGGCGGCGTCATCGCCACGGGCATCCAGTTGAGCGCCGAGGCTTTGTTTGCCCGCGCGGCCCGGCTTCCGCGCGTCGAAATCGTGGCTCCGCCGCGGGTCGTGGGCCGCAACACCGTGCACTCGATGCAATCGGGCATCGTCTTTGGCTACGTGTGCATGGTCGACGGCCTGGTCGATCGCATCCGCGACGAGGTGGGCTACCCGGCCGACGTCATCGCCACCGGCGGACTCGGCTCGCTCATCGCGCCGCTGTCGCGGACCATTGGGCACTACGACGCCGACCTGACCATGGTCGGCCTCCGGCTCTTGCACGAGAGGAACAGTGGGCCTTAAGGCCCTCGCGACAGGACTTGCGCTGCTGGTTCTCGCGGTGGTGCTGGCCGTCACCTTCGGGGCCGAGCCCATTTCGCTCGCGCGCGCGGTCACCGAGCCCGACTCGCTGGACCGCACCATCGTGCTCTCGGCGCGGCTTCCGCGCGTGCTTCTCGGCGTGGTCTCGGGCGCGGGCCTCGCGGCGGTGGGCGTCGCTTTTCAGACCTTGCTGCGCAACCCGCTGGCGGAGCCCTTCGTCCTGGGCGTCTCCGGCGGGGCGGCGTTCGGTGCGACGGTGGCCATCTTGTCCGGCATCGCGGCGATCACCTTCGTAGGCGCCTCCCTCGTACCCTTGGCCGCGTTGGGCGGAGGCCTCGCGGCGACGGCCATCGTCTACGGCGTGGCGCGCATGAGCCCCGGCGCCCACGCCACGAGCATTCTGCTCGCGGGCGTCGTGGTGAACGCCATCGCGGCCTCGGCGATCACCTTCTTGAAGACGCTCATCAGCGCCGCCAAAGCGCAGGAGCTCCTCTTTTGGCTCATGGGCTTTCTCGACGTGCCCTCACCGGGCGCGCTCGCCTCCGTCGCCGGCTACGTGGCGCTGGGCAGCGCGATTCTCTTGATCGACGCGGGCAGGCTCAATCTTCTCGCGCTGGGGGACGAACCCGCGCAGCACCTCGGCGTCGACGTGCGCGCGCTCGAGCGGCGCACCTTCTTCGCGTGCTCGCTGGTCGTGGGCGGCATCGTCAGCGTCACGGGCCTCATCGGCTTCATCGGCCTCATCGTCCCGCACGCGCTGCGCCGCCTCTTCGGCCCCGACGTGCGCGTCATCCTCCCCGCCTCGCTGCTCGCAGGCGGGGGAATTCTCGTTCTCTGCGATCTACTGAGCCGTGTGCTCTTTCGCTTCCTGCACACCGAGCCGCCCGTCGGCGCCGTAACGTCGCTTCTGGGCGGCCCGCTCTTCCTCTTGCTGCTGGGAAAACGCGTCCGCGTTTAGGCGGCTTACTGCCCGCCGCCAGCCTGCGAGAGGGCTTGCTGCTGCTGCGCGAGCATCTGCTGCAGGGCGCGCGAACGCTGGATGGCGAAGTCTTTGACCTCGCGGTTCGGCGACGTCGCGAGCTTGTTGAGCAGCGCAGTGATCTTGGCCATGTCGCGCATTTGCACGAGGGCCTCGAAGTAGTTGTGCGCGAGGCGCACGTCGCGCTGCATCTTGGCCTCGTGCGGGGCGAGCACCTTGATGACCTCCGCGAGGTTGCCCGCCTGCCCGTAGAGGGCCGACAGACAGAGGAGCGCGAGCACGTCGTCGGGCGAGCGGCTGACGGCCTTCTTCGCAAAGTCGATGGCCTTGTCGCGCGTCTTCTCGTCGCCGGCGTAGAAGCCCTGCAGCGCCACATACGGGGCGGCGGTGCGGCTGTTGACCGGGGCGTTCGCCAGTTCTTCGACCTGGGCGACGGCCTTCTCCTCGCCTTCCGCCTCACGCAGGAAGTTCGTCAGGTAGGCCCAGGCATCGACCGAGTTCACGTCGATCTGAATCGCGCGCTCCACCGCCTCGCGCTCCATCTTCGCGTCCTTCTTCTCGTGCGCGAGCTTGGCGAGGTGCAGCGACGGGAACGGGCTGTCCTTCAACAGGTTCTGCGCGCCGCGAAGGGTGGCCTCGGCCTTGTCGAACTTTTCCTGCTGCATCTGCGCAACGCCGAGGGCGAGCCAATCCTCGCCTTCGCCGCCGAGGGCGACGATCTTCGCGAGCACGGTCTCGGCCTTCGCGTGGCGGCCGTACTCCATGAGCTTTTGCGCGTAGATGCGGCCAGGCGACGGATCGTCCGGGTTCGGATTCTCGCGCCAGTGCTTCTCGAGACCAGTGAGCAGATCTTCCACGCCGATGACGATGGGACGGCCTTGATCGTCCTGAACTTGGACCGGCGGTCCGTTCAACCCGAGCAGCTTCCACACCTCGTCTTGGGTGAGGGCGACGGGACCGTCCACGATCTTCTTTTCCACCGGCGCACCATTGGGGCCGAGCGGAATGAGAACGAGGGCGTTGCTGGGAATGCCATTCGGAAACGCGGTGACGGGGGCCAGGATGGCGGCGCCGCCTTTGAGCGCAATGCCCGCCGTCTGTTCCGCTTCGTTGCTGCTCTGGGTCATGGTCTCGACCTTTCTGGAATGGGGCGGCAAGCTACCACAAGGCACAAACTTTGGTTACCGATCCCAGCCCTCTCGATGCGCCACCCCGGATTGGGGGGTCCCAGGGGGGAAATTTTCTTCTGGCGGGAGGAAAACCAGCTCTTCATGCTCCGGCTTGCTGTGGCCGGGCCGCGGAGCATATTTCTTGAAAAGCTTATCTCATGGCGAAGGCCCCCTTCGACGTCGCTGCAGAGCTGCGGCTCGTTCCCGGTCTGGCGGAAGTTGGCGCCGATATCCTCGAGGAGCTGGCCGCGAATGCGAGCCATCGCGTCGCGCACGCCAACGTGACCTTGCTCGCCCAAGGTGCACCGTCGCCCCACGTGATCTTTCTGCTACGGGGCGCCGTGAAAATGGTGCGCCAGCCCGATCGCGAGGACGCCGACCCCATCGTGCTCAGTGTCCTGCGGGCGCCGTGCCGCATTCCGGACTCCTCGCCGGTGGGGGAGGAGCCCGCCGTGGCCAGCGTGGTCACCCTGCGCTCGTCGCAGTTCGTGACCATCGGCAATGCGGCATTGCTCGAGACCCTGGGCCGCTCACCGGCACTCGCGCGCTATTGGCTGGCCCGCGCGGCCGAAGACGCGCGTACGTACGTACAGCGCATCGACGAATTGGTGTCGGGGTCGGCTGACGAGCGCATCATTCGCGTGCTCGATGGTCTAGCCCGCGCACACGGTACGCCTCTTGGGCAGGGGCGCTTTATCGCCATTCCTCTGCGCCGACGTGATATCGCACACATGGTCAACGCAACGACGGAGACGGTCAGCCGCCTACTTGCGCGGCTCGAACGTGATGGCCGAGCACGTAGCACCCGTGACGGCATTTGGTGGCTTCCTGGTCCGCGTGCGTCGATCGGAACCCCACCCGACGATCTGAAAGGGAGTCAATGAGGATGCCCAAGCTCCGCACCATCGGAAGTGTGTCAGCAGCAGCCCTTCTCGCCGTATTCGGCGCCGGTGAATCCTCCGCCATGGCGGACGACACCATCAAACATCCGGGCGATCATCCGGACTACAAAGTCGAGATCGAGCCCCACGGGACGCTTGCCTTCGCGAATCTTTACGGCAACGGCTACGACGGCAGCAGCACGGGCTTCGGCGCTGGCGGGCGCTTTACGATCCCCGTCGTGCAGAACGGATTCATCCCGAACATCAACAACAACGTCGGCGTCACGTTCGGGCTCGACTTCGTGCATTACAGCTGCGACTACCGCTTTCCTGGCGGCGGCAAGTACGACTGCAGTGCGAACTTCTTGTTCTTCCCCGTCGCCATGCAGTGGAACTTCTTCGTCGCCGAGCGCTGGAGTGTTGCGGCCGAGCCCGGATTGTACATCTACCATGGCTTTTTCGACGACCCCTGCAAAGGCACGGGATTCAGCTGCGATGGCCCCACGAGAACCAGTGTTCAACCGGCGTTTTACGCGGTTGGCCGGTACCACTTCAACGAGAAGACCTCGCTGACGATGCGCATTGGGTACCCGACGTTTTCCGTCGGCGTGTCGTTTTTCATGTAGCGGCTTCGTTAAGGGAGGAGCTGCAAACGGCTCGGATGGCGTGAAGGAGCGGCACGTTTTAGACTGACGCCCATGTCTGTTGCCACCACCGTCATTGCTGTGCTTGGTCTCGCCGTCCTCATGGTGGTCCACGAGGGCGGTCACTACCTGGCCGCGCGGCGATACGGGATGCGCGTCATCCGATTCTCGATCGGCTTCGGCCCGACGATCTGGAAGCATCGCCCCAAGGGAAGTCCGACGGTTTTCCAAGTCGCGGTCATTCCGTTCCTCGCGTACGTGCAAATCGCGGGGATGAACCCGTACGAGGACAACGATCCGAAGGACACGGAAAGCTACGCGAACGCGTCGCTCTGGGGGCGCATCGTCACCATCGCCGCCGGGCCGCTCGCGAATTACCTGTTTGCCTCGGTGCTCATCTTCATTGGCCTCCTGGTCAGCGGCCGCACGCACGCCGACGACGTGAGCATGCGGGTCACGGTGATGCCGGACAGCCCGGCCGCCATTTCGGGCATGCGCGAGGGCGACAAGGTGCTCGCCGTGAACGGTGAGGCCATTCACAACTGGGACGAGCTTCGCCTGGCCGTGGGCAAGCACCCCGGCGAGGCCATCGATGTGCTCGTCGAGCGCGACGGCCAGCAGGAGACGAAGCGCCCCGTGGTGGCGCCCAAGGGCGAGAAGTACGAGGGCAAGATCCAGATCGGTACGCCCATCATCGTGCTCACCTACGGCCAGGCAGCCATGGTGAGCGTCACCGAGCCGGTTCGGGTCGTCTATGATTTGGTGAAGGGCCTGGCGCTCTGGATCAGCGGGAAGATCAAACCCGAGCTGAGCGGCCCCGTGGGCATCGTGAAGCAGGTGAGCGGCGCCGCGAAGAATGGCGCGGGCGACTACTTCAAGCTTCTCGGCGCTCTGAGCGCGTACCTAGGCGGCTTCAATCTGCTGCCCATTCCGGCGCTCGACGGCGGGAGGCTGCTCTTCTTGCTCTTCGAAGCTGCCTCCCGCCGCAAGCCCGACGCCAAGGTCGAAGCGCACATTCACGCGGTGGGTTTGCTCATGATGCTGACGTTGATCGCGGTGGTGACCTACACCGAGATCATGCCGAAGCACTGAGAGAGGGTTTAGGGTTTAGGGTTTGGGGTTTAGGGTTTGGGGAGAGAGAAGCGGTTTCTCGCTCCTGATCCTTGACCCTCATCTCTCGGATTCGTCTCTTCCCTAACCCCTAAGATTCGCGCTTGCGCAGATCGACGGCGATGTACACGGATTGCTCCGGCGCGATGAAGCGCCGGAACACGCCGCGCGTACCGTCGTCGCTCACCTCGACCAGCTCACCCGGCTCGGGGTCGACGTAGACGAGCTTCGGCTTGTCGCGGCCGGAGAGCGACTGCGCAAACACCTTGGTCGAGGCTTCGCCCTGCGTGCGAGCCGAGTAGATCGCCAGATCCGGTTGCTTGCGCGGCAAGAGCGGTACATCGCGATCGAGCGTCTCGTCGGGGGTCAACTCCACGCGCCGGTGCGTGCTGACGTCGTAGCGGTAGAGAGAATAGTTGCCCTCGCGCTGGCCGCGCATCGCATCGGCGACGAAGAGAACGTGCTTGCCATCGGCGGTCACCGTGAAGCCGGTGATGTGTTCGTTCGGCTCCGAGATCGGCTGCGGCGCACAGGTGGCGCAGCTCACATCGTGAAGGTGAAGCCGTACGGTGTTCTCGCCGGGAAGCATCTCGATGCGCGCCACGGGCGAGAGTTGCGCAGCCGGTCGTGCGTCTTCGACGTTCCGCAACTGCGCCTCGTTCTTGTCCTTGCGAAGGAACGCACCGAGGCCGGCCAAAGCGACCATGGGCAGTACAACGGTAGGGAGCAAGCGCTGCATGGTGAGGCTCATCTGATAATCCTTTCGGGTGCCTGACGAAGCGCTCGGAAAACAGCCGCGCTTCGTGCGGCGTACTTTCACTGCGTTCGCGCGAGCCTTCGGATTAATTTCACATCACTTCGTCGCGCGGTTTCCGTTAACGCTGCGCCGCCAATATCGAGTCCCCATGTCGGGGACGCGCAACGTTACTGTGTCAATTCCGAGCAACTCTACGAGAGTGATGCGAGCCGTTGATGTCGCTTCCGTCGCGCATCCCAAACGAAATACGCCACCACGGCGGCGGTACCCAATCCGGAAAGGATGAATCCCGCGGTCAAACCGATGGGCCAATAACGAAGGTGCACGTGATGGCGGCCTTCGGGAAGCTCCAGCACGAGTTGCCTGTTCACCTCGATGAGCGTCCCCACGTCGGTGCGCCACCCGCGGTCGTACGAAGAATTGACCAACACCCGCCCCGGCCGTGTCAGCACGGCATCGATGGTGAACGTGTTCTGCGTGCGGTTGCCCACTTCCACGACGACATCGCGACTAGCCCCACGCGCCTGCGGCACATCGCCCTCCCAGAGAGGCGCCCCGTTGTAAAAGGAGCCCCACTCGCCCCAACAGTCGAACCGCCCGCGATTTTGCTGGGGCTGATCGATGAAGGGCGCGAGGTTGGGACCGCCGTAATAGAGTCTCGTGGACGGCTGCGGGTGCGATTCGGGTGCTTGTGGCCAGCGCGTCTCGATCCAGACGAGGCTGGTGCTAATCAAATCGCCGACACCTACGAAACCCATCGCGACGATGAAGGCCCCGAGCGTCGCCGCGTTGGAGGGCATTTTTTTCTGCGCGAGACGGCGGAGTCGATCGATGGCGATGCCGCAGAAGGCTGCGATGAAGAGGCTTACCTCGCAGCGAAATCGGGCGGGCACCCGCATCTCCTTGAACGGGAAAATGTGCTCTTTCAAGATGGACCAGGGAGCCCACGGCGCGAAGTGGCCGCACATTAGTACGAAGGCGAGAACGAGAAGCGCGAGAAGCCAAGCGTATTCCACGCCCGCGAGTACGATTCCGACCAATCCGAGTAGAAGAACGATAGGGCCCAAATACGACCAATATTCGGGCCATACATACGTCTGCCCTGGTGCGCCCCAGGCATGCTGGCGCGCGAGGAACATGTCACGCAACGTCGGCCACGTGAGGTAGTCCGTCTCCGGTTCGAGGGCGCGCGTATGCGAGCGGAGCTGCGCGATGAGTGGAAACAATCGCGGAGCACCCACGATGAACATGATCACGACGACCACGGCGGCCGCACGCCCGATCGGGACGAGGCGCCTCGCCGGCCAAGCGCGGGTCAGGGTTTCGGCTGCGAGGAAGAGCGCGAGGTGCGGTATCGAATACGTGCCGGCCTCGTAGAACATCCACGCGACGAGCGCGCCAAGCCCAGCGGCCGCACGTAGATCGATTTCGGCTCGGCGCCACAAGAGGATCGCCAGCGGCAAGTATTCGAACGAGGCGAACGAAAGGTGGCCGGTCGATGCATGCTGCTGATGAAAACCGCAGAAGGCCCAAACCGATGCCGCGAGGAAGGTGGCCACGCGCGTGAGTCGAAGCTCGTGCCGGCCGAAAAGCCACATGGCGACGAAGCCGAGCGCGCCATGGATGATGTGCCAAAAATAGACCTCCGCCGTGGTCCCCAGAAAGAGCATGGGCCAGAGCAGCGGTGCTGCTGTGGGCTGCTCGGGGTTGTCCCATAGCGGATTGCCGCCACATTCGTAGGGATTCCAAAGCGGCAATTCGTGATAGCGAACGACGCTCACCCGCGCGGCCTCGATGCCCTTGTGGAACATCTGGCCATCGCCGAACTGCGTTCGCGGGTAATTGCCCAGCATCGTGTACCAGGCGAAGATGCTCATCCCGACGGACAACAGTCCGAGAAGGACGATGCGCCAGCGGAGCGAAGGGATGGGCGGTTCGGGATCCATGAGGGGCCTAGCGGCAGTTGGAGCGCGGTTCGGTGGCGCGTTTTTCATCGTGGGCAGCCTCACGGTCCCAGCGCACGATCCGTTCGAGATCGGCCAACTGGTACCATAGACAGGGGCCCCGTGGTCCGTAGCGGTCAGCCTCTTCCCGCGCGTGGGCGATGCGGTCGTTTCCCTTCGGCTCCCATGACTGCGACATGTTGCGTGTGTCGTGCGCGCCGTCGCCGCCTTCGTCGGAAGATGGCGCACTCAAGGCGCCCTGCAGCCCGATGAAGGCGACCGCCACCGTGATGCCCAATCGAACGAGGTACGCTCGAAGCGTGTCGCTCGCCCTCCAGAGCAGAATCAAAAGCAATGGGCCGGCGAACCCGATGCCGAGCACCACGACGAAAACGTTCGGCCCTTCGAGGCCGAGGAGATGGCCCACGTGGTACGGGACGAAGCCTGCGCGCAGGAACGGCAGGGCAATCTGCACGAGGGGTCGCGTGACCGATTCGGGCAGCGTATTGTAAACGAGCGCCACGAGGCCAATGGTGATGGCGCTCGCGAGGGCAAGGCCAACTGCTACACCGCGCGCCACGGTGCGCCGCCATCCGTGCGGCGCGATGGCCTCGAGCGCGGTGACGGCTCCGTACGCGAAGAATGCAGGCGCCGCACCGAGTAGCCGCGGGCCAATCGTCCAACCTCCTCGCCACACGGCCGCGGCACTCGCCGTCAGAAAGAAGACGAGCATGGTGAACATCCACACGAACGTGGACAGCCGCCGATGCCATCGAAAGTGCTTCGTCCCGTGGACGACGAGCAACCCGAAAGGAATCGCGAGCAAACCGAGCCACATGAATGGGCTGGTGCCGAAGAATCCGAACGCGTGGCTTAGGGATAGATCCTTGAAGGCGTCCCAATCTGGCGCGGCGATGCCGTACAAGCCCTGATGGTGCTTCTGGGCGAGCCCCGGGTCGTCGACCATGCGGTGCCCCGGCGTGAACGGGCTGCCAAACGCACGCCATTGGAACAGCATCAAAAGCGCGACATCGATGGAGCCGCCCGCGATGAGCGCCAGCAATCGCGTCGGCCGCCAGAATGCGCTGAGCGCGTAGAGGCCGAGAAGGCATGAAACGGGGAACGCGTGGTACTCGAACAGTGTGGTGAGCCCCGCGAAAAATCCCGCCAGGAAGGCACGCGAGGTGCGCCGTTCACGCGAACTGGAGGACCGCGCACGTTCCATTTCCGTGATGGCAAACGAAGTGAACGCCGCCGCACCGCAGAGTGCATGGCTCACGTACATCAACGAGTACGCGAGGTAGTTGGTCCCCAGGCCGACTGCGGCAACCGCCGAGAGGCGATAGATGGAATCCTTGCTGATGTGGCGCAGGTATCGTTCGAAAAATACGAGGAAGATGAACGCCGGGATCTGAACGACGAAAAGTCGCAATGTGAAGGTGGACGCGCGCAGCCAAAAGGCGCGCTCCTCGGCAGGCGACCCCCGCGTGGGTACCGGGTGGCCAAAGAGTGGCGCGATCTTGGTGAACGCCCAATACACCGGGATCCCTGCGTAGCTGATGGCGGGCGCCTTGACCGAATAGTGGTGCGGAGGCTCGTTGGGCACAGGCGAAGGGACCGTCGCCATGTCGTTGGTCCACCCCTGACGTTCGACGATCCGGTCCGCTTGGAAGGTGTGGTCCTCGACGAGCGCCATCGTCATGTACGTCCGCGCGTTCTCGTTGGGGTTGTTCACCCACGCCATGTACGGGAAAACGCACGTGTAAATGACGGCCAGAAGCACGAAGAACAAGCGGGTGGCTCGTTTCGTGCGCGGGCTCGGCATGGGGCTACTTTCTAGCGGCTCTTGGCCCCTTGGCGCGAGCCCCATGTGAAACAAGGTGGGGATCCGCCGCCGCTCCTTGCCGTATTTGGCGAAACTGGCAGTGCGGAAGGGTCGAGTGGCTTGTCATGAATCCTACCGGCTATCGGCGTCTCATCGCTCTGCAGCTTCTCTCGGTACCCGCCATGATGGCGCTATCGTTCCACACCGGCTGCTCCGCGCAGTCCCAGGACGAGGTGGCGACGGTTTCGGCAGAGGGCCGAACGTTGCGTGAAGGCGTCCTCGCGTGCGACCCGACAGCGCCCTTTGGCCAGCCTAGCGTCGTTTCCATTGGCCCACACAGGGATGGGGGTACGCGGACGATCCCTGGCGATAAGACGAGTGCCCGTCTGACGCTGGACGAGACCACCATTTACATCGACACGCAGTACCAGAACGAGTCTTCCAAAGGAGCCTGGGACCTGGTGACCGGACAACGGTCATCCAACACCACTTTCGCGCAGGCGACGTGGCTCCAAGGCCTCAACTCGCCGCAGGCGGACCGGTGGCCCTCCATCTCCGACGATAATCTCACGCTCGTCTTTGCGTCGGACAGGAACCAGCCAGGTACGAGCCGGATCTTCTTATCGAAGCGAAGCAGCACGTCGGCGCCCTTCGGGCTCCCGCAGGAGATCTCGGGTCTGCCGCCAGGCTCTCTGGACAGTCCCTATTTGCGCGGGAATGAACTTTGGTTCCAGGCGCCGAACGGGAACGGCGATATCTACCGGGCCCCATTGACGAACGGCACGGCCGGTCAGGTCACGCCTGTGACCGAGTTCAATACATCAGATTCAGAGATTTCGCCGGTGTTGAGCGCCGACGGACTCGTCGCCTTTTTCGGATCGTCGCAGTCTATCTCGGACGGCGGTACCGACGCCGGACCACCGAGGTTCCGCATTTGGACGGCCAGTCGGAAGAGCACGAGCGATCGCTTCCCTCTACCCACTCTGGTCGCCGAGCTTATGAGCTCCGCGGATCAGTGGCCCACGTGGCTCTCTTCCGATGGTTGCCGTTTGTACTTCGTCTCCGCGCGAGGGGGAGCTCAGTTGGTTTACGTTGCCGCGAGATGACGGCAGTCCTTTTGCGAGTCCAACCCGAGTCGGTTCCTCGACGACCACACGGTCGTGTGCGTCCGCGCGTTTCTCGGTGGGCTTGTTCACTCCGCCATGTACGGGAAAGTGTCCGGCTCGAAGCACGAAGAACCTGCGGGGCGCTCGTTTTTTACGCGGCTCGGCATGAGACTACGGTGCTCTTGCCTCGCGTCCCGCCTTGGCGTACGTCACGTGCATCTGGATGAAGCTCGGATACGGTCGGCTGCTCGCGGTTCTTGGTGTCGTGACGTCGGTGGCAGTGGTCGGTATCGATCTGGGGTGTTCGGACGACGACCCCGCAACGGCTACGCGCGATGCGGGGCCCCCCGATAGGATCATTCCGCCTCCGCCGTTGGGCGATGCCGGTGATGCAGGGGATGCAGGAGATGCGGGGGATACCGCCGATGCGGGCGATGCCGCGGATGCATCCGATTTTCCGTGCGATACGAGCAAACCCTTTGGGGAACTGAAATACGTCTACGGGCGCTCCAAGTACAACGTGTTCGGTGGGCGGTTCACGGCGGACGAGAAAACGGTGTTCGTCGCCATGGCGCCCGTACCTTACGCGTACGACTTGGCTTACATCACCCGTGAGGATCGGAACGTGCCCTTCTCGGGCCCTCCGACGTACCTTTCCGAGCTCAATACGACGAAATACAACGAACAGTGGCCATGGGTGAACGCAAAGGCGACGACCCTGTACTACACCGCCAACCGAGATGGTGGACCCCTCGACAACTGGGGGCTATTTCGTGCGCGCCGTGTCGATGGCGGCCAATTCGGCGAGCTCGAGAGGATGAGTGATGCCTTCAACATCCCGGGGGATTTGGGCGGGCCATTCATCTTGCGAGGCTCCGAATTATGGTTTCGCGCCAACGGCGAGATCTACCGAAGCCTCCTCGAAGATGGCTATGTCGCTTCCAAGGTGAAGGGCATCAACGACGAAACGGCGGACGATGATGATCCCCTTCCGAGCTCGGATGGGAAGCTCGTATTTTTCGCATCCAATCGCTCGGGAAACGGTGCGCGCGGGCAGCACGACATCTGGGTCGCCAAGCGGAATACAGAAGGCGACGGCGTGGAAACACCCACGAACGTCAGTGAGCTCAATAGTGAGTACAGCGACTGGCCGACCTGGCTGTCCGAGGATGGTTGCCGCATCTATTTGACTTCCAACCGAACCGGAGAGCGCGTGCTCTACATGGCCGAGCGCCCGAAGTAGGACCGCCCGGCTTCAACGACGAGCGACACACAGCTCCCGTAGGCATCTTGCATGCGCTTCGGTAGATTTGCCTCGCAATGAAACAACGCTCGCGACACCTCGTTGCCCCGGCACTCATGCTCATGGCGGGGGTTGCTGGTTCGATGCTCGACAGCGGATGCTCGAATGGCGATGAGTCCGCGGCGACTGTACGGGATGCCGGCTCGGATCGCGAAATCGTTCCGCTCCCTGACTGGGATGGCAACATTCCTCCATGTGATACGAGCAGACCTTTTGGGTCGCCGACGAAGCTATTCGGAATCACCGGAAAGGACGTGCACAGTCCCAGGCTCTCTCCGGACGAGCGCACGATGTACTTTGCGGCCACTCCGGCGAGGGAGGTTCAGTATGACGTCGGATACGTCACCAGGCTGGATCGAAATAGCGCTTTCGGCGATCCGGCTTGGCCCAAGAACATCAATACGACGGACCGTTACGAAATATGGCCTTGGGTGAATAGCGACGGTACGTTCCTTTACTTCGGATCGAATCGTACTCAAGACAGTTGGAAAATGTACCTTGCGACTCGGCCGAATACATTGGTCGAATTCGGCAGCCCGTCGGAGGTGGCCGTCCCGAACTCCACCGGCCAGATTACGTGCCCCTTCCTACGCGATGGAGTCGATATTTGGTATACGGCCAACACCGATATTTACCGCAGTGCTCTGGTAAACGGTTATTACCAGCAGGGGCAGCCGGTGTCCGAGCTCAATGACCCCTCGTCCCACGAAGAGGGGCCTCTGCTCACCCCTGACGGATTGACGATTTTCTTTACGACCGATCGCAGCGGTGCGAATACGCAGGGACAGGAAGATATCTGGACCGCAGAACGAACGAGTCCCACCGGCACGTTCTCCGCTCCGAAGCCGGTCCCCGCATTGAACTCCAGTGCGGGTGATTGGGCCGGGTGGATCTCTCCCGACAACTGCCGTCTTTACATGAACTCCGATCGCGACGGCGTCCGCACGGTCTACGTTGCGGAGCGCCCTCGCTGATCCCAGAGTCTCCGGAAGATTCTCGCTAGCGACTCGGCTTCGTACTTGTCATCGCTGAAAGGCGGAACGAACGAGCTCGCTCGGCAGGCGGAATCGCACGCTGTTTGACGAAACTTGGCGGCACGGAGGGCCGATTTGATTGTCATGAATGCCACCGGCTACCATCGCCTCATTGCTCTGCAATTCGTTACGTTACCGGCCATGCTGGCAGTGTCGCTCCACACCGGCTGCTCCTCGCAGTCTCAGGACGAGATGCGGGCGGTCTCGGCAGAGCGCCAACCCTTGCTCGAAAGTGTGGCCGCGTGCGACCCCAGGTCACCGTTTGGGGCTCCCAATCGCGTTTTCGTTGGCCCACACAGGGACGGCGGTACGCGGGTGATCCCCGGGGATATGACCAGCGCCCGTCTAACGCCAGACGAGGCCACCATGTACGTCGACACTCAATACCAGAACGAGTCTTCCAAAGGACTTTGGGACCTGGTGGTCGGACAACGGACGTCCAGCACGAGCGTTGGCAAGGCGACTTGGCTCGAGGGTATCAACTCGCCCCAGACGGACCGGTGGCCGTTCATCTCCGCTGATAGTCTCACGCTCGTCTTTGCGTCGGACAGAGGCCGGCCGGGCAAGAGCCGGATCTTCCTATCGCGGCGAAGCACCACATCGGTGCCTTTCGGACCCGCACAGGAGATCTCGGGTCTGCCGCCGGGCTCTCTGCAGAGTCCGTATTTGCGAGGGAATGAACTTTGGTTCCAAGGGCCGGATGGCAATGGCGATATCTACTGGAGCACGCTGACGAATGGCATGGCGGGTCCCGCGACACCAGTGTCGGAATTGAACTACGCAGCGACTCCTGAGATTTCGCCGGTTGTCACGCCGGAGGGTCTACTCGCGTTTTGGGCCAGCGCGAACCATGAAACGGATGGCGGTCCCCCGTCTGGTCGTTCCGATTTCGATATTTGGCTCGGCACGCGGGGAAGCCTCGACGAGTCCTTCTATGTTCGCAAAGTAACCGAACTTAACAGTGAGTCGAACGAGTGGCCCACGTGGATCTCTCCCGATGGCTGCCGTTTGTACTTCATCTCGAAACGCGAGGGCGCCCAGTTCGTCTACGTCGCCTCCCGATAAGCGGAATCATCGCCGCTGCTACCAACGGGTGCGACGGAAGAAGGTGCCCCAGTGCTCGACATTGGATGCGCCGACTTCCGTCCAACCGGAGTCCTTGGCGCGCAGCGTGGAGTAAATAGGGTCGGCGTTTCCGCAGAAGACCCAAGTGGCGCCCGTGGCCTCGACACGGGCGAGAAAATCCGGGCCGCTGGGGACGTAGACGACCTTGTTGGAATAGTCGTTGTTCCAAAAGAGGCCAACGATGGCGCCATCATTGTCACCCGTCGCGAGCACGGCGCCCGGCCCGAGTTGCCGTTCGCGAGCGAGGCCCGTCTCCAGCGGGATCGCCGATCCCGATGTGAGGCTCAACGTCGGTGAAATCGCGGCGGCCGGCGTGAACTCGCGTGCCGGATACGGGATGCGTGCGAGCTCCAGGAGCTCCGACGGCCTGTACCACCACCGCGGTGTCCAGAAGAACGCGATGATCATCCCCACGGTAACCGCGGCAACGGCACCCTCATGCAAACGCTCGAAGCCGCGACGGCCGCACGCCCACGTCACCAGGGCCGCCGCCATGGCCGTGTGCGCCGTGTAGTAGCGGGCACTCCAGAACGGCGCCGGGTCGAGGTAAATGCTCCCCAAAAGGACGACCGTCACGTAGGCGATGGTGACGGTATTCGTGCTCATGCCCCAGCGTCGAACGCGCCAAATACGCCCGAGGGGGGCGCGGACGATGACGAAGACGAGCGGTACGAGGCAAACGGCGGCGAGGGGAAAGAAGAACCAGCCGGAGATGAACCCGTACTCATTGAGTTGGGTGGCGTGTCCGAGCGGGCGCGAATAGGGGATGTTCGTAAGGTTGTCGAGTAGGGTTCCCAGAGGCTGGCCGGCTTCGACACCATCCGAGTGTCCCTGCCAATGGATCCCGAGGCTCGGGTTGTCGTAAACGAGGTCCGGCCAAAACGGATTGTGGAAGTTTCTCCAGTTGCGAAAGTACGTCCACGTGGTGGGCACGGCCATCATGGCGCTGCCTGTCAGCAAGGCTCCAAGGGTATGCCGGGGGCGGCTTCGCACGTGATTCCAGATTGTGCGGGCGAGCACGATCAGGCTGATGACGCCCACGGGTGCGAGTGCGAGGACCTTGGCCCCAATGGCCATGGCGAGGCACATGGCCGTAAGCAGCATGTCGCGCAGACGAAACGGCGCGCGCGTACCGAAATACAAAGCGCCCAATACGAGGAGCGACGTGTGCAGGTCCACGTAGACGCTGCCCAGCAGGATCGACGTTCCCGGCATGATGAGCATCACCGCCGCCCAACCTGTGGGGACCACGCGGTCGTTCGCATGCCGTTTCACGAGTAGGTATACGAGCAACATGAACAGCGGCGCGAGGAAGCTGTTCGCGATTTCGATGAGGCGTCGATCGGTGAAGATGACGAACCACAATTGCGTCATCTCGCAAAGGGCGGGGTACCCGTTGACCTTTTGCACGCCCGACGCCGGGGGAAGCGGGATTCCATCGAAGAGGAATCCGTGGTTTTGCAAGGTGAAGCCGATGACAGGCTCGTGGTACCAGGTCGCGTCCCACTGACGCCACGACGGCGCGTAGTACGACGTGATGCCCGTCCACACGATGAGCCCTGCGCTGAAGAGCAACCCGAGAAGCACCAAGCTGCGCGCGCGCCACGCGTCGCGGAGCGCAAGGAATGGCATGAGCGCCTCCTCGCCGAGATCGCGCAAGACCTGACGAAGGAAGGGCCAAAGAGGGCGCCCCAATGCTGCACCCGCGAAGACGGCCACCGAGAAAGCGCCCGAGGTTACGCCCAGCGCCCGCGCCGTCAGGAGCCGGGTGCACGCGAGTGCGTAAATGGGAAAAACGATGATCGCGTTGCAGAGCAGGCCCGTGGCTGCTGCCCGCTCCGCACGCGATTCGTAGCGCATACGCGCGGCAACGGCCGCAGCAGCGAGCAGCGCGAGAAGGCTCAGGATAGAGAGAACGACGACCCGCAGGACGAACATGGACGACGCGCGGTCAATACCAGTCGCGCGTCATTTCCGCATCTTCTGCGTCATCTGTTGGCCCAGTTCGGCGGCGCGGAGGCTTGCGCTTTCGACGGCGTCGATGAGCGTCTTGCGGAGGGCGCCCGATTCGAGGGTGTGCAGGCCTGCGATGGCGGTGCCGCCGGGGCTCGTGACCATGTCCTTCAAGCGACCTGGGTGCTCGCCCGTTTCGAGAAGGAGTTTCGCCGAGCCGTAGACGGTCTGCGCGGCCAACAGCAGCGCGGTGTCGCGGTGCAGGCCCATTTTGACGCCGCCGTCGGCCAGGGCCTCGATGATGAGCATGATGTACGCGGGGCCGCTGCCCGAGAGGCCGGTGACCGCGTCGAGGAGCGGCTCGTCCAAGGTCACCACGCGGCCGACGGCCTCGAAGAGCGAACGCGCGATTTCCAGATCGGACTCCGTGGCGTGCGAGCCCGGCGAGATGGCCGTGGCACCTGCCAACGACGTGGCCGGCGTGTTCGGCATGGAGCGGACGACGCGCGCATGCGAAGGCAGGCGGCCCTCGAGGGCCTCGAGCGGAACGCCGGCGGCGACGGAAATGACCAACGTGTCGCGTCGGAGATCGCCCGCGATGGCGTCGAGGACGCGGTCGAGCACCTGCGGCTTCACGGCGAGGACGAGCACGTCGACGGTGCGGGCGAGCTCGTGGTTGTCGCTCGTCACGCGGATGCCGTGCGTGGTCTGAATGTGCTTCAGGCGGTCAGCCTTGGCATCGCTCGCATAGATCTCGGACGGCAGAAAGACGCCGGCGTGGAGCAGACCTTTGATGAGCGCCGCGGCCATGTTGCCGGCGCCGAGAAATCCTACCGTTCTTCGCTCTTTGGACATTGTCGTTGCTCTCTCTTGCTACCGCATGCCGCTGGCCAGGGTTGCCAGCGCTTCGTCGATGGGCCCTTCCACCGAAGCCCGGATGCGCCCGCCCTCGTCGCCGAGTTCCGCCGCGATGCGATCGAAACGTGCGCGCAACGCCGAGCGGCGCGACAACGGCGGGTCCTCGTGCAGCGCCGCGCCCCATGCCGCCGCGAGTACGGCGCCGCGATCGGTGGCGCTCAATCCCGCGTATCGCTTCTTGATCTCGCCTTGCCCCGGCTGGTGTGCGAGCACCTCCTCGTGGTAGCGCGGCGGCGCCGCCAGTCGCCCGAGGGCCGGGACCAAGTCGGTCCCGGAGCCCGCCGCGCGATCCGCGAGCAACGTGCGGACCACCTCCACCAACGCCAGCCCGATGAGCCGCCCCGTCTCCGCGCGCGCGTTGGCCGCGCTCCGCGCATCTTCCACTTCCTCCGGCGTGCGATGAAGCTTCACCGCGAGCGCTCGGATCACTTGCTCCTCGCGGGGATCGAGGCCGTCGGCGGCGGCCGCGTACCATGCTCCGCTCAGGACGGCGCGTGCGACGTCCACCTCGAGATCGCCGTAAATATCGAGCCGTTCCACGCTGATCGGATCCTCGTCCAGCAGCGATTGCGCGTCATCCTCCGGCAGACCGAGCGCACCAATCAGTGCGGCGATGTTGCGCCGCTCCACCTTGTCGAACAACCCGTCGGCGGAGAGCACCGCGCGCAGCGATCGCACCGCGAGTGCGCCGAGACGCTTCACGCGCTGCACTTCTTTGTCGCTCGGCTTCGATGAAAAGAACGACCGCAGGCCCCGCGCGCCGACCTCCAGGGTCACCTTTTGCTTGAGCACATCGGCCATGGGCAGCCACACCGGCGGCGCAATGGGCGCGATGGCCCGCGTGAGCGCGACGATCCACGCGTCCTCCGACTCGAGCATGCGCGGCGAGGACGTGCCCTGCGCGAGCGCCACGTGTGCCTCATGACGACGCTTGAGAATGCCTTCCACGGCATCGCGTGTCGCGCCCGGCGCGGCGATGGTGGCGAACATTGCCGCCTCGGCCAGCACGGGAACCAGTTGCGTGAGGGCGAACGTCGCCGGATCGGTCATGGGACCCGTACGGTACACCCCGGGCCGCGTGGAATACAGAGGGCCGCTCGAACGTCGGAATCCACGCGCATGGACCTCTTTCGACAAGACCGGCTGGCTGGCACCTTGCTCGGTGTGGCCGCCAACGACGCGATCGATGGAAACGGTGTCGCCACCGTCCAATCGGGCATCGCCGCCGCGGCCCTGGCGACCGCCTCCTCCCCGGAGCAAATCGCCACGGCCTTCCGTGGAGCCCTGGTCGGCTGGTCGTTGCGACATCCGTGGACAGCGGATGCCGATACGCTTCACGCAGCGGGCTGCATCGCCCTGGGGCTTCGCCGCTCGGGCACGCTGTCACCCACCGGCGGTGCCGCGGCCCGTGCCGCCATCGTCGGCGCCGCCATGCCGTACGACGTGGACGAGCGCCTTGCCGTCGGCCGCGCCCTTGCCGAGGTCACCCATGCCGATCCGCGCTCCGTCGACGCGGCATTGTTCGTGGCCGAGGTAGCCGCCGCCTGCGTCCTCGCACCGGCCAATGGCGACCGGTCCAGCATCGTCGAGCGTGCCCGCTGGGTCGTGCGCGCGCCCGAGCTCGTGGTGGCCCTGCACTTCGCGCTCGAGCTGGTCGAGAAAAAGGTGACCATGGACCTCGCCGTGCGCGAGCTCGGCATCGGCAACGACGTCACCGAGGCGGTGCCGCTCGCCGCCTTCGCCTTCATGCGCTTCGGCGACTCGCTCGACATCGCCATGGAACAATTCGCCCCCGCCGTGGGCACGCCGTCAAGAGCGGCCCCCCAAGCCGGGCCTGGGGCTCGCGCCAGCCGGGCCATTCTCGGCGCCTGGATCGGCACCTTGTCCGGCGCCGCGTCCTTGCCGTGGGGCCGCATCTCCCGCCTGCGCGAAGGCCCCTTCGGGCCCACGCGCCTCCGCGAGCTCGCCGCATCGCTGGCCACCCTCACCGCCGATCCGGAGCCCCTGGAGGAGCCGCGTGCGAACGGCCCCTCCATCTGCAGCGTCGTGCCGATGGAACCTAAACGATGGCCGCCCGCGCGTTCTTCGTCTGCTCGTCGCGTTCTTTGAGCGACTCCAGAATGATGACCGCGGTCTCCTCGATGGCGCGCCCGGTCACGTCGATGACCGGCCACTGCGGGTGCGCGCGGAAAATCTTCGCCGCGTACTCGAGCTCCTCTTTCACCTGCTCGCGCAGGCCGTAGCTCGCATCGACGGGCATGCCCAGCTGCTTCAGGCGTGCCTTGCGGATTTCCACGAGCTGATCGAGCCCGATGGTGAGGCCGACCACGCGATCTTGCGGGGCCTCTTCCAACTCCGGCGGCACCTCGAAGTTGAGCACGATGGGCAGGTTGGCCACGCGAAGACCGCGCTGCGCGAGCAATGTCGACAGCGGCGTCTTCGAGGTGCGGCTCACGCCCACGAGCACGATGTCCGCCTTCTTGAAATTGCGCGGCTCTTTGCCGTCGTCGCTCTTGACGGTGAACTCCACCGCCTCGATGCGACGGAAGTACTCGTCCGACAGTGGCAGCATCGCGCTGGGCGTGTTGATCGGTTGCCGATCCAAATAGGTGCCCAGCTTGCCGATGAGCGAACCAATCAGATCGAGCGCCTCGACCCGCAGCTCGTAGCTCGATGCGTGGATGTACTCACGAAGCTCCGGGCTGACCACGGTGAAGACGACGAGTGCCCCCTCCTGGGCCGCACGCTCGAGCACCGGACGAGCCGATTCCCTCGTTCGAACGCGCGTATGCAGACGGATCTGGACACCCGAATGGGGGAACTGCAAAAGCGCGGCGCGCACGACCTTTTCGGCCGTTTCGCCGGTGGAATCACTGAGTACGTCGATGGTGCGAATGTCGCTCAACCGAGCCTCCGATTGCGTTGCAGGGGCAGTACGGGAAGTACGTTTATCAACCTCCGTGGCGTTCCGCTAACTTCAATCGCGGTGCCGCGGCACTTGTTTCGTCGCGCGCAGCGAGGTCAAGCCTGGCTCCGCCGCTGGGTCCATGAGGCCCCACCTTCTTCGAATTTTGTCCTGGGTGGACGCTTCGGGCGGGGTGAAACATCCGATGTTCATTTGCCAATGAATCCGCGCGATTTCGAGCGGAAACGAAGCAAACTGGACCAGTGTCCTACATAGGTATACTTCATGCTGAGCGGCGATTGAAGACGGAGGCGTCCCCGCAGCTCATGAATCCCTTCGACCCCCGCGAATCCCGTGAAAGGAAGACCGATCCTTCCATCCACCGCTCGCAGCTCCCCTCGGTGCGCCGCACCCAGCGAAGCGAGCTCGCCATGGCGGTTGCCCGGGATCGACACCTACCTGTATCGTCCTCGAGGAGTGGTGGCATGTCGGAATCGCGCGAGCAGGCCGAGCAGAAGCGAGAATCGCTGAACGGAGCGCGCGTTCGTTTTCTCCTCCTGGGCCTCATCATTGGCGCTTCGGCCATCGTGGCCTTCACCAACGACGACCCATCGTTCGGTACGGCCAACGTGGTTCAGCAAGCGATGCCCTCGGCGTCGACGCTCCCGCAGGCCATTGCCTCCGCCATCCTTCCGCGCCCGCCCGAGTCGGCGCGCATCCCCGAGGTCGACGTGAACAAGCTGCCCAAGGCCGCGCCCGATCCGTCGGCGGCGGCTGCGAGCAAGCGCGCGGGGAATTCCAAGGGAAAGAAGAAGGGCGAGGCCGACGATTCGAAAAAGGCCGCGGCCGCTCCCAACGCCGCCGGCGAAGGCGAAATGGCGCTGCCGCCCGGCTTCCAGCAGGTGCTCGAGGGTATGCAGGGCTTCGGAAGCGCATTCAAGAGCGAAGACTGAGAAACTCTTCGCTTTTGTAACGCGTTGGTTGCTTGACAGGTATGCATAACGGTCGCATAAACATGCGCCTCCTATGCATACAGCGCCCATTGCCGTTCTCGGAGGCTCCGGTTACGCCGGCATCGAGCTGACCTATTTGTTAGCGCACCACCCGCGCGCCCGCCTGGAGGTCGTATCGAGCGATCGCTGGGTCGGCGATTCGGTAGCCAAACAACTCGCCATCTCGGGCAAAGCCGGCGAGCGCGTCTACGCGTCCTTCGACGAAGCCGCGGAGCGCGCGAAGGAATGCGCCGTCGTGCTCCTCGCCACGCCCGCCGAAGTATCGGCCAAGGTCGCTCCTGGGCTGCTCGCCGCCGGCTGCAAAGTCATCGATCTCTCGGGTGCGTTTCGCCTGACCGACGCCGGTGTCGCGCGCGCCTACTACGGCAAGGACGTGGAGAGCTCGAAGTCCGACGTGGCCGTGGGCGCCTACGGTCTGCCCGAGTTTTTCCGCGACGAGGTGGTGGACGCGAAGCTCGTCGCCAACCCCGGTTGCTATGCCACGTGCGCCGCGCTGGCCTTGGCGCCGCTGCTCGAGCAGGGACTCATCGCGCGCACCGATCTGGTGGTGAGCGCCGTTTCGGGCGTCACCGGCGCCGGGCGCAAAGCCACCGAAGAATACGGCTTCGTGGCCATCGACCAAGACGTGCGCGCCTACCGCGTGCTGGCGCACCAGCACACGCCGGAGATCGCGCAGACGCTCCAGCGGCGCGTGGAATCGTCGGGCGGGCCCATCGATCTGACCTTCACGCCGCACCTGGTGCCGCTCGCGCGCGGCATTTTGAGCACGGCGTATGCGCGCTTGGCGGTGCAGGCCTCGTCGGCCGATCTGACCGCGGCGCTGAGCAAGGCCTACGCGAACGAGCCCTTCGTCACCGTGGCGCGCTCGCCGAACGACGTGTCGCTGAAGCAAGTCGTGGGAACGAATCGATGCGTCATCGGCGTCGCGTGCGAAGCGAAGTCGATGGGGCGCGTCGTCGTCGTCTCCGCGATCGACAACCTTCTGAAGGGGGCGGCCGGGCAAGCCGTCCAGAATCTCAACCTCGTACTGGGTTGCGACGAGGACGCCGGCCTCACGCAACTCCGGAGATTTCACACGTGAAAAGCCCCATCGGGTTCAAGTTTTCAGGCCTTGGAGCCGGCATCAAGCCGAAGAAGAAGGACCTCGCACTGGTGTTCAGCACCGTGCCGGCGCAAGCCGCGGGCGTCTTCACGCAGAATGCCGCCAAGGCGGCGCCGGTGGTGGATGCCGAGGCGCGTTTGCCCGCCTCCGGTGTGCAAGCCGTGGTGGTGAACAGCGGCAACGCCAACGCGCTCACCGGCCCGGCGGGCCTCGAGGCCGTGCAGCAGGTGAACGAGACGCTCGGCGCGGCGTTGGGTGTGCCTGCGTCGGCAGTGCTCTCGGCATCGACGGGCGTCATCGGCGTGCGCCTTCCCGTCGACAAAATCGTCGCGGCGGCGCCGCGCCTGGTCGAGACCTTGGGCGAGGAGCCCGAGGCCGCCGCCGAGGCGATCCTCACCACCGACACGCGCATGAAGATGGCCAGCCGCACCTTGGATCTGGGCGGCACCGAGGTCACCATCTCGGCCATCTGCAAAGGCTCGGGCATGATCGCCCCGGCGCTCGCGACCATGATCGGGGTCGTCGTCACCGACTGCGCCATCCAGGCGAAGCTCCTGCAAACGGCCTTGCGCCGCGCCGCGGTCACATCGTTCAACCAGCTCACCGTCGACTGCGACATGAGCACGAACGACGCCGTGTTCATCCTGGCCAATGGGGCCGCGAAGAACCGGCCCATCGAAGAGCCCGGCCCCGAGTACGAGCGCTTCGCCGCCGCCCTGGAGAGCATCTGCCAAGAGCTCGCACGCGAAATCGCCGCCGACGGCGAGGGCGCGACGAAGCGCATCGAGGTGCGCATCCACGAGTCCCCCACCGTGGAGCTTGCGCGCGACATCGCGAAGAAGATTGCCGGCTCGCCGCTGGTCAAGTCGGCCATCTTCGGCGCCGACCCGAACTGGGGCCGCGTACTCGCCACCGTGGGTGCGCACACCGGCACGCTCGGCCTCACCGAGGTGAAGCCGGATCTCGCGACGGTGCGCATCCAAGGCGTGACCGTGTACCGCGCGGGCGACATCTTCGAGCAGCGCGAGCTCCTCAAGGCGAAGATGCGCGAGCCCGAGGTGCTCATCGAGGTCGACCTCGCCGCGGGCAAGGAGAGCGGCGTCGCGTGGGGCTGCGATCTCTCGTACGACTACGTGAAGATCAACGCCGACTACACCTCGCTCATCGTGGAGACGCCCTCGGGCGGCGTGGCCAAGGACGATCGCTTCTCGAACTACAGCCCCGCCTTCAAGGTGTCGCTGTTGGTCGAGGCGCTCCGCTACATCGAGAGCTTCAAAGGCCAGCGCTGCGTCGTGAAATACGGCGGCGCCGCGATGACCAAGGAATCGCTGAAGCACTCGTTTTGCCAGGACATTCTGCTCCTGCGCGCCGTCGGCTTGCGACCCATCGTGGTGCACGGCGGCGGGCCGGACATCACGCGCGCCCTCGAGCGGCATGGGTCGGGCACGCCCGAGTTCATCGATGGCATGCGCGTCACCTCGGCGGCGGATCTCAAGGTCGTCGAGATGGTCCTCACCGGCTCGATCAACACCGAGCTCGTGACCTTGCTCAATCGCAACGGCGCAAGCGCGGTGGGGCTGTCGGGCAAGGACGCGGCGCTGCTCAAGGCGAAGAAGCTCGTCAAGCCGAACGGACCCGATCTGGGGCACGTGGGCGAGCTCGTGGAGGTCAACGCCGGGCTGCTCAACTTGATGCTCGATCAGGGCTACATCCCGGTCATCTCGCCCGTGGGCCTCGGAAACGACGGCCACAGCTACAACCTGAACGCCGACATCGTGGCGGCGGGTGTGGCGGTGGCCACCAAGGCCGAGAAGCTCATTTACCTGTCCGACGTGGCGGGCATCCTCGAGAACGGGGAGCTTCTGAGCGAGCTGTCGGCATCCGAGCTTCGCGCCAAAATGCAGAGCGGCACGGTGAAGGGCGGCATGGCCGTCAAATCCGAGTCGATTTTGAAGGTGCTCCAGTCGGGCGCCACCAAGAACGTGCACGTGATCGATGGGCGCACGCCGCACTCGATCATCGCGGAGCTCTTCACCGAGAAGGGCGTCGGAACCATTTTGCACGTGGACGACGCCGGAGAGAGCCATGGGGCCAGTGCGTCCAAATGAGTCGCTCTCTCGGCGTGAAGCGATCCGGCATTTGATCCGGACGGAGCAAATCGGCACGCAAGAGGAGCTGCGCGAGCGCGTCGCGAAGCTCGGATTCGACGTCACGCAGGCGACCCTCTCGCGCGATCTCGCGCGGCTTCGGGCTCGCCGCGTGACCTTGGCCGAGGGGGGCATGGTGTACGAGATCGAGGGCTTTCCCGCGGCGGCCCCGCGCGGTGGAGACCTCGAGCGGGTGCGCGACATGGTGACCCATGTCGCCGCGGGCGATGGGCTCGTGGTGGTGCACACGCTCCCGGGCGCCGCCTCCGCGGTGGCGCGCGCGCTGGATGCCGCCAAGCTCAGCGAGCTATTGGGCACCATCGCCGGGGATGACACGATATTTCTCGCGCCCGCACGCGGCGTGGCCCCGTCCAAGTTGGTCAAGGGGTTGATTTCGGTCTGGAAGAAAGGAATGCAGTAGCGATGATTGCCAAAACGGCCGCCGCCGGCGGGCCCACGCTCTTGCCGGAAGTCCTCGCGTTCACGAGTTCACTCTCGCTCGATCGCGCCCTGATCCGGGAAGACCTCCTGGGGAGCCTCGCGCACCTCACCATGCTCTCGCGCCGTGGCATCGTGCCGCAGGAGCAGGCGCGTGCCATCCGCGAGGGGCTGGTGAGCATTTGGGACGCCGTGCAGGCGGGCACCTTGCAGCTTCCCGACGAGGAAGACGTGCACATGGCCGTCGAGTCGCTGCTGACCAGCAAGCTCGGTCCGACCGCAGGTGCGCTGCATGCGGCGCGTTCGCGCAACGACCAGGTCGCGCTGGACCTACACCTGTACGTCCGCGAGCAATGTGCGGAGATCTTCACCTCGCTCGTCAAGCTGCTCAGCTCCATCGTGGAGCGCGCCGAGGTGGAGTCGTCCACGATTCTGCCGTCGTACACGCACCGGCAGCGCGCGATGCCCATCACGCTGTCGTACCTATTCGCCGCGTACGGCGCCATGCTCGCGCGTGACATCGACGCGTTCTCCTTCGTGCTGCAGCAGGCGGACGCCTCGCCGCTCGGCGTGGGCGCCATCGCCGGCACGTCGCTTCCCATCGACCGGCAGTTGGTGCGCGAGCTGCTCGCCTTCGAGCGCATCACCGCGAACGGCCTCGATACCGTGGGCGATCGCGATTTTGCCCTCGACTATGCCTACGCATCGTCGCGATTGCTCGTGCATACGAGCCGCATCGCCACGGACTTCGTCGACTTCGCCTCCCCGGAGTTCGGCTTCATTCGCCTCGATGGCGCCATCGCCTGCGGGTCGAGCATGATGCCGCAGAAGCGCAACCCCGACCTGTTCGAGCTGGTGCGCGCCAAGAGCGGCGCCGGCATTGGCAACCTGGTCACGTTGCTCGTGGACATGAAGGGCCTGCCCAGCGGCTACAACCGCGATTTGCAGGAAGACCGCGGGCCGATCCTCGCCACCGGGCCGCTCGTTCGCAGCGTGCTCGAGATCCTCGAGCTCGGCATCGGGCGCGTCACCTTCGACAAGATGCGCTGCCTGCAGGCCGTGGAGCAAGACGCCACCCAGGCGACCGACGTCGCCGAGGCGCTCGTGCAGAAGGGGCTCCCATTCCGCACCGCCTACCAGCTCGCCGGCACCTTGGTGCGTGCGTGCCAGGATGCGCGCGTGCCGCTCGCCAACGTCACCACCGAGATGGCCCAGGCCGTCGATCCGCGCCTCGACGACGAGGTGCTCGCAGCCGCGCGCATCCGCGGCGCCGTCGCGCGCAAGACCAGCCCCGGCGGAACGGGGCCCGATTCGGTGCGCGAGCAATTGCAGTCTTTGCGTGAGGTCGTCACGCGAACGAAAGCACGCGTGGAGTCGATCCCGCGTGTTGCGACCCTATTTGCCCAATTGCGAGAGGCTTCCCTATGACGACGAAGCGTGATTTCCTCCAGCTTGCCGATCTGACCCGCCAGGAGCTCGATCAGCTCTTCGCGCGCTCCGCGGTGCTCAAGGCCGATCGGCGCGCGCGCAAGACGCACCAGACCTTGGCCGGGCGTACCTTGGCCATCGTGCTCGAGAAGAACTCCACGCGCACGCGCCTCTCCTTCGAGGCGGCGATCCATCAGCTGGGCGGGCACGCGATCACCTTGGCGACGGCCGATAGCCAGCTCTCGCGCGGCGAGCCGATCGACGATACGGCACGCGTGACCTCCAGCTACGCCGACGGCATCGTGTTCCGCACCTTCGGCGACGATCGCCTTCAGACCTTGGCGCGCGCGTCGAGTGTGCCGGTGATCAACGGCCTCTCGGCGGGCGGCCACCCGGTGCAGCTTTTGGCCGACTTGTTTACGGTCATCGAGCGCCTTGGCACGCTCGAAGGCCGCAAGGTCGCCTGGGTCGGCGATGGCGCCTCGAACATGGCGTTCTCGTGGATCGAAGCCGCGCGCATCTTCGGCTTCGAGCTGCGCATCGGCGCGCCCAAAGAGTACGCGCCGCCCGCGTCGGTCCTCTCGACGGTGGGTGCGGGTGCACGCGTTCACGTCGTGAGCGATCCGCGTGAGGCGGTGCAGGGCGCCGACGTCGTGTCCACCGACGTGTGGACCAGCATGGGCCAAGAGGCGGAGAGCGCGGAGCGCCTTCGCGTGCTCGGCGGGTACCAATTGGACGCGGCCCTGCTCGCCAAAGCGGCCCCGTCGGCCATCGTCCTCCATTGCTTGCCCGCGCACCGCGGCGAGGAGATCACCGGCGAGGTCATCGACAGCCCGCAGTCGGCGATCTTCCAGGAGGCCGAAAATCGCCTTCATACCTCGAAGGCGCTGCTCGAGCTCCTGCTCGCTTGAAAATGAATTTTTAAGGCTTCCGGTTGGGGTCTGCCGGAGCCAGGTTCCCGGGGAATGACTTTTCCAGGGCCCCGGCAGCTCCCGTTTCCGCCTGGGAGCGGGTGGGGAGAGGGCAGGCTCCTTCAGGACGTCAAAGGCGAAATCCTCGAGGAATGGAAGCGACGTGTTCGGTCCGCCGCCAACGGGCTCGGTTTCGTTCGCACCGAGCCCGCCCTCGCGCGCTTCGCCCCGAACCTCGTCGACCGCATCATCTTCGCGGGCGAGGAAGTCTCCGGCGAGGTGCTCATCCCCAGCGCCCGCTTCATCGAGGGATGCACCATCTCCGAGGCCGTCCGCGAGCTCTCGTTGCTCCGCAGCACGGTGCAGCGCGTGGCCGCGCGCGCGGGGATCAAGTTGTCTTCGCACATGGTCGAACTCGTTCATCACGAGATCGATCAAGCCATCGCGGAAATCACCGCCGAGATCCACCGCGTCGCGAGCATGCAACGGGCGCTCCGCGAAGAAGACGAAGACCGCATGCGCCTGGCGCTGGAGGCGGCGAAGGTTGGAACGTGGGAGTTCCGTCCGCAGACGGGCGAGCTCACCTGGGACGCCCGCTGCAAGGAGCTTTGGGGACTTCCTCAACACCTCGAGGCTTCGTACGAGGCCTTCGTCTGCGGCATCCACCCCGAAGATCGCGCGCGGGTCGAGGCCATCGTCCAGCACACGTTGGATCCGAGGAACGGCGGCACGTACCACATCGAGTACCGCGCCATCGGTCTGGATGGCGGCGAGGAAAAATGGGTTGCCTGCCAGGGCAAGGTGTTCTTCGACCCGCACGGCCGCGCGGAGCGTTTCATCGGCACGGTGCTCGACGTCACCGAGCGGCGCCGGGAGGCCGACTTCCGCGAGCGATTCGTGGGGATGCTGGGCCACGACCTCCGCCAGCCGCTCTCGGTGGTGAGCTTCGCCTCGGAGACGCTGTCGAAGCAGGGCTTGCAGCGCGACTCGGGCGAGCTGGTGCGCCGCATCGGGCGCTCGGCGGATCGCATGGACCGCATGATCCGCGATCTCCTGGACTTCGCCCGCGGGCGGCAGGGCGGCGGCATCCCCATCGCGCGCAAGCCGCTCGATTTGCACGAGTTGATGCAGCACCTCGTCGACGAGATTGCCACGGTCAATCCGCGGCGGAAAATCCAGCTGGCCGTCGATGGAGATGGCCGCGGCTGCTGGGATCCCGATCGGATCACACAAGTGTTTCAGAATTTGCTCGGAAACGCCGTCACGTACGGAAAAAGTGACGAGCCCATTTTCGTGGTGATGGTCGAAGAGGGCGCGCACCTCGACGTGTCCATCACGAACTACGGGCCACCCATTCCGGAGAGCGACCGCGGCATGATCTTCAGTCCGTACCGCCGCGGTGGTCGGGGGCGTGCGGCAGAGCGAGCGCCGCGTGGGCTCGGCCTCGGCCTGTACATTGCCCAGGAAATCGTGCGCGCCCACGGTGGATCCCTCGAGGTCACCAGCGATCGCGACACGGGAACCACGTTTACCGTGTTGCTCCCGCGCGGGCATGCTGGCTAGCCTGGCCCCGCGCATGTGGGTCGAACGCAAGAGCTCCTGGGTCGGTACCGTTCTTTTCGGTGGGTTCGCGCTGCCTCGTATTTGGCGGCGTGTCCTCACCGTGACGTTGATCAGCGTGGCGGTGACGATTCTGCACCGCGAGGTCGACGTCTTCCACTATCCGATCACGCCCGTCCCGTTCACGTTGATAGGGTTGGCGCTCAGCATCTTCCTCGGCTTTCGCAACAGCGCGGCGTACGACCGCTTCTGGGAAGGCCGTAAGCTCTGGGGCGCGCTGGTGAACACGTCGCGCAGCCTCACGCGGCAGGCGCTCACCTTGCTCGAGCCGCGGCAGCCGGAAGAGGCGCAGGAGGTGAGCGCGTTCGCGCGGCGTCTCGTGCACATGCTCATCGGCTACGTGCACGCGCTCCGGCATCACCTGCGCGATTCGGATTCGGCGGAGGTGCTGCAAGAGACCCTGCCCGAGGGCGAGTTCGCGCGCGTGAGCGACGAGGACAATGTGCCGCTCGCCCTCCTGCAGCGCATGGGCGAAATGATGGCCGACGCTCGCCGTCGAAACTGGGTGCACCCGTACCACGTGACCATTTTCGAGCAGTCGCTGGTCTCGCTCACGGACATCCAGGGCGCGTGCGAGCGCATCAAGTCGACGCCCATCCCGTACTCGTACACGGTGCTCATGCACCGCATCGTTGCGGTCTACTGCACCATGCTGCCCTTCGGTCTGGACGAGACCATCGGGTGGGCCACGCCCTTCGTGGTGCTGGGCATCTCGTACGCGTTCTTCGGGCTCGATTCCATCGGCCAAGAGATCGAGCAGCCCTTCGGCCTGGACATCAACGATCTGTCGCTGAATGCCATCTCGACGAACATCGAGCGCAATCTGCGCCGCCTGATTGGCGAGGAGCAGCCGCCGCCCGTGGCCGCCCACAAAGGAATTCTCACCTGACCGGGTGACTTGCCGAATTCGCCGAGAAGCTACGCTTCGAAATCGGTGCGCGTGAAGATGCTGCGCACCGAGAGGCCGGCGGCTTCGATGGCCTCGCGGCCGCCCTCGAGGCGGTCGACGAGGACGATGACGCCCGCCACCGTGTGGCCTGCATCGGTGAGCTTGGCCACGGCCTTCAGCGTGGAGCCGCCCGTGGTGATCACGTCCTCCAGCAGGGCGATGCGCGCGCCTTTGGCAAGGCGAACGTCACCCTCCAAGGTGCGGCGGCTGCCGTGGTCCTTCACTTCCTTGCGCACGTAAATGGCATCGAGCGGCTGGCCGCGCTGAAAGCTCGTGAGCGCGACGGCGCTGGCGAGCGGGCAGCCCCCGAGTTCGACACCGGCGACGGCGTCGCATCCTGGCAGCTGACGCACCGCCTCGAAGAGCAGCTCGCCCGTGAGCGCGTGCCCCTCGGCGCCGAGCACCGTTTGCTTGCAGTCGATGAAGAAATCGCTCTCCTTGCCGGAGGCCAGCACGACGCGCTGCTTGCGGTAGGAGTGCTGCTTGAGCAACTCGAGGAGGCGCTGCCAGGGCGACATCACGCGCGCTTCTTTTGCAAGCTGCCCCGCGCGCCCTTCTTCAGCACGGGAACGGTGGGAGCGGGCGGCGCTTTGGGGGCCGTATGATTGCGCCCAGCCGGCGCGTGGTTCGCCGGGGCACGTGCAGGCGCCGGGGCTGCGCCACGACCATCCGTCGCGCGGACCGGTGCAGGTGTGGGGGTTGCGGCACGTGCCGGAGGTGTCGCTTGCGCGCGCGGTGCCGACTGCACGCGGGGCGTGGCCGCGCCTTGCTGCGGGGCCGGCGTCGCTTGGGCGCGCACGTGGTTCGTCGCACGGGGGGCGGGCGTCGCGGCGGCTGCCGGTTGCGCCTTCGCGCGGGCCGGGGCAGCGGCGGTTGCCGACGTCTGCACGTAGCCGCGGAGCAGGGCTCCCTGCGCGATGGCGATGCGCGGGGCACGCACGTCGCCGACGACGCGGGCGCCGTCTTCGAGCACGATCGCTTCCGTCGCCGTGAGATCGCCTTTGACCGCGCCACGCACCACGATGCGGCCTGCGCTCGCATTGGCGGCGACGCGGCCCTCGGCCACGATGACCAGCTCGCCCGACACCTCGATGGTGCCCTCGACGTGGCCCGCAATCTCGAGATCCGCAGCGCCGGTGATGCGTCCGCGGATGTACGAGCTTCGTCCAATTACGGTGGTTTCAGCCATTCTGTCCTCACACGTCCATGTCGACGTTGCCCTTGAACTGGGCGCCGTCGGCGATGGTGATGCGGGTGGCCTTCACGTTGCCGACGACCCGTGCACCCGGTTGGAGATCGACCCGATCGCTCGACTGGATGTTCCCCGTGACGGAGCCGGCCACCGCCAGCGGGCCGCCCGTGATGTCGGCCTCGACCACCGCGCCCGATTCGACGGTGACGGCGTCTTTCGCCGTAAGCTTGCCGCGAACGGTGCCCTGAACGACGACGTCGTCGTCCGTGGTGATCTCTCCCTCGATCGTGATCCCTGCGCCGATGATCGTGCTCGCCATGTCGTCCTCTTCGTTCCCCAAAAAGTCTTTGCCTTAGCGGCGGCCGCCTCGGGCGACCGGTGCCGATTCGAGCTCGGCCGGAAGTTCGAATTCGATTTCGACCCTTCCCGCGAACTCGGCCCCTTCTTCCAACGCCAGGCTGCCGCCCGTCACGTTGCCGCGCACGCGCGAGCCTGCGAGCGCCCGCACGGGGCCGCGGACGCGCAACTCGCCCTCGAGAACGCCGGAGACCGTGATCTCTTCCGCCTCCACCGTTTCGGCGGCGACGGTGCCGCCTTCTGCGATGGTCAGTTGCCCGCGCAGGACGATGTCGCCTTCGACACGTCCTTCGACGGTGAGATCGCCCTCGCCCGCGATGCGGCCATGCACCTTCGCGCTGCTGCCGATGCGTGCCTCGCCTTGTAGATCCGAGCTATTGCGTGTCGTGGATCGAGCCATACGTGGTGACGCTTCCTAATACAGCTTGCCCGACTTGTCATCGGACCATCGCGTCAACGGGCCATCGCCAGATCGGTGGCTTGGGGGAGCTCGAACCAAAAGACGGAGCCCTGCCCTTTGGGGTTGGGCAAAACCCCCACCTGCCCGCCGTGCGCGCGCACCACGCGATCGACGGTGGCAAGGCCGAGGCCAAGTCCGTTGGCACGCCGATCGAGGCGCACGTGCGGAAGGAAAATCGCCCGTTGCATGGCCGGCGGGATGCCCGGGCCGGTGTCGACCACCTCGCAGCGGACGATGTCACCCTGCATGATGACCTGGACGAAGACTTCCGCCGGGTCCAGATTCCCGTCTTTTCCGTCGCCGATGTACTTGATGGCGTTGCGCACGAGGTTCGAGAGCACGCTGGCGAGCAGGCCTGGCGCGCAGCGCACGGCGACGTCCGGCACCGGCTCGGCGCGCAGATCGACCTTGCGCGCGGCGGCGTACGCCTGGCACTCGCTGATGACCTCCTCCACGGCGCCGCGGAAATCCGCGTAGGTACCCGGCTCCGGCTGCGCACCTGCTCGCGCGAAGGCAAGAAGGCCGTCCACGATGCTCTCCACGAGCCGCACGCTGCGCACACCGCGATCGAGCACCGGGGCCAGTTCGTGCTCGTCGGTCAGCTTTTTGCGCGCGATTTCCAGCGCGCCCAACGCCGGCGTAAGCGGCCCGCGCACATCGTGTGCGACGCGATTGGCAAAGCTTTCCAACTCTTCGGCGCGCCGCTCGACCAGCCCGGTATATTTCCGCACCGCCCGCGCCGCGAGCACGGCCAGCGCAATCGAGACCAGCAGGCTGACCCCGTCCAAGGTGAAGCCCACCAGGCGAATGCGCCGCCGTTCCTCGTCGAGTTGCGAGGTGACCAGGCTTCCCTGCACCGCATTGAACTCGACGAGTTGGCGCAGTGCTGCATCGACCCGGCCCACTTCCTCCCGCAAATCGGAACGCGCCGTTCGCAAGAGTGACGCATCGGTGTCGCTGGCGTGGACCTTGGTGGCGAGGGCATCGGCATGCTTCTCGACGGCATCGAGCCCCGCGCGAATGGGCTGCCACATGAGCCGCTCACCCTTGTACGACGGGATGGCCTCGTAGAGCGCGCGCGATTTGCGCAGCGACGCCAAGGTGCGCTCGATGGGCACCGAGCCGCGGTACGGCGGCGAAAGCGCGTCTTCCGTTACCTCGTCGAGGTCGTGAAGCGTGGTGCGAATTTCGGCCAGGTGGACGATGCTCGGCAGGGAATTGTGCGAGAGATCCTCGGATTGAAGGGCCACGTTCTGCAGCCGCAGATCCGAATACAAGGTCGAGGCGCCAAAACAGGCCACCACGATGGCGAACGACGCGAGGACCAACACGCTGTAGCGCGAGGTCAAACCGAGAGCTTCGCGATCCCCCACCCGTTGCACCGGCGCCATGGCACATCCCTCGCCCCACCCACGCTTATCTACCCGCGCGAGCCATTGCATCCAGAGTTTAACCACCACCTGCGCGCGATTGTGCCTGGACTTGTTGTAAGAGAGCGGCATGCGCGCCGAATTCGATGTGGTCATCGTGGGAGGTGGGCCCGCCGGCACCACCACGGCGATCGCCCTCGCCAAGGCGGATCCCTCCCGCTCGATCGCGCTGTTGGAAAAGGCTTCTTACCCGCGTGAAAAATACTGTGCCGGGGCGCTCGGCGGGCGCGGGGAGAAGCTCCTTGGCGAACTCGACGCCATGCCGAACGTCCCATCGGTGCCGCTGGAGGGCATCTCGTTCACGGGGGCGGGCGGCGGCCGCAAAGAATGCGTCGGCCCCATTGGTCGGGTGGTTCGTCGTTTCGAATTCGACCACGCCCTCGCCAACATCGCGGCCGAGCGCGGGGTCACCATCGTCGAGAATGCGCGCGTCGATGCGATTCACGCCGGCGAAAATCACGGTGTGCGCGTGGCGACTTCTCGTGGCGATTACCGCGCGCGCGTCGTCATCGGCGCCGATGGCGTCGGAAGCACCGTGCGCAAGGCCATGGGCCATGGGGCGGGGCGGTACCGCGCGCAAGTTCTCGAAATCGATACGGAGTCCGTCGCGAGCGATCTCGAGCGCTCGGTGATTCACTTCGACCTCACCGATCATTCGTTCACCGGATACTATTGGGACTTTCCCACCTTGGTCGACGGCAAGCCACTCCAGTGCCGCGGCATTTACCGTATTTTACTCGACGACAGACCGGTGGATCTGGGGGCGCGTTTTGGGGCGCGTCTCGCCGGGATGGGCCTCGACTTGTCGCGCTATCGCCAAAAGCGCTTTGCGGAGCGCGGTTACGATCCGGACCTTCCGCTCGCCACGCGCCATATGATGCTCGTGGGCGAGGCCGCGGGCATCGATCCCGTCACCGGCGAAGGCATTGCCCAGGCCATCGAATACGGAGCCTTGGCCGGCCCATTCGTTGCCGACGTTCTCGCCGGCCGCGCGCTCCTCACCAACTGGACCCATGTCGTGCGCCGCTCGCGCCTCGGTTGGGATCTACGCAAGCGCACACGCATGCTGCCCCTGTTTTTCGGCGATCTCCGCGCCCCCGCCGAGCGCTTCATCGTGGGCAGCCAGGGCTCGCCCCTGCGCACGGGCATCCGCCACTTCGCCGCCCACCGTCACTCCCCGCGCGACATGGCCTTGTCCTTCCTCGGCGCCAGCGCCCACTGGCTCGGCCACAGCCTGCGCGCCTCATAAATGGGCGAGCACTGGCGAGCACGATTCTCGAACAGGAAGAAGGAAACCGCCAGGACGCCAGGATCGCCAACGGAACCAACAATAAATCCTAAAAAAATAAGGGTCTATTGTTGGTTCACCTGGCGATCCTGGCGCCTCTCTTTTGGCGTCCTGGCGGTTTCTTCTTCTCTTCGTGACGCTGCGCTCGCCGGCGTAGCGTGATACGTCAGCGATCGCGTTCCCAGACCATCCAGCGGTCGCCCCGCCACTTCACGTGGAAGGTGCCCGGCGGGGGATGGAATCCCTGGCCGCGGGTGAGGACGTAATCGTAATACGGATAAAGCTCGCCACGGACGGGCACTTGTTCGGGGGTCCACTCCCAGCGTTCGCGGGCGGGGCCGCCGGGCGGCGGGTAATGGCCTGATTTGAAGTCGAAGGGCCAATGATAATAGCCCGCATAGGTGAATTGAACGACGCCGCCTTTTTCGACTTGGTAATACGAGCCGAAATGCAGAAAAGGGACCCAATTGGTCACTTGGGAGCCCTTGTCGTAAATCAGCGCCGCCACGCGTTTCTTCGGCTCCATGGCGCCGAGGGCCTCGTTGATGTCCCCGACTTCCTCGAGCTGGAATTTGACGAAGTGCTTGCACGTGTTGATCGTGGCCGCCAGCGCCAGGCCCGCGGCGAGCGAGGTCCCCACCCAGCCGCGCAAACCCTGGGGCATGCGCAAAAGGGGAATGGCCGCAAAAAGGCACAAGATGGGGAATCGCTGCGAAATGAGCCAGATGTAACCGTGCCGTTCGCCCAATGTGAAATAGAAGAAAATGCACAATATGGGTAAAAGCGTATAGGCCCGCGCCACCGGTTTGGAGCGATCACGATCGCCCTGGGCGAGGCCGGTGATCAAAATGGCGGCGCACACGACCAACACGAGGATGAATTCGTCGCTGGTGTCGTGCCACACGTCCGTGAGCCATTGGTAGGCGCCGGGAATGGCCGCATTGAGCGGTGCAACGTGATCGGCCTCGGTGGGGTGCAGGACGCCGGTGGTGAGCTTCCCGGCATCGGTGAACAAGGTCCAACGCGCCACCATGAGGAGCGCAGGTACGGTGGGCGCGCCCGCGATGAGCCAGCGTTTCGGCTGTTGCCATGGGAACATGAGCGCAAAGCCCAAGCCGAAAAGCGCGAAGGGAAAAAAGTGCGAATAGAAGAGGGCCAGCACCAAAAACGCCAGGCCCGCGCCCCGCGCCGGCGTGGGGTGCTCGAAATAGCGGATCGCCAGCGCGAGCCCATAAAAGAGCAGTGGAATGCCAAGCAAGAACGGCAAGAGCCCGAACATGAACATCACGTTCGCGAGCAGCGGCACCGCGAAGAGCGCGAGCCGCTCGTCCTTGCCCAAGGCCTTGAGCAGCGCGCGGATCGCCAGCGGTGTGCCGCCGAGGTAGACGCACATCAGCGCGATGTTGGCCTTCACCACGCCGAGCCCGTACGCGAGCGCGCTGGCCAGCAAGTAATAGAAGACGTACTGCGTGCGCCCCAAGGTCAGCACGAAGTCCTGATCGAAGCCGTAGCGCGCGTCGTGGAAGTCGTGGATGACCCGAATCGCCGCGAGGTGGAAGGGCAGATCCTGTATCGGCGGGTACCGCACGATCCACGCCGGTGCGCTGGCCACGACGGCGACGGCCAGCCACAGCCACGTGCTCGGCTCTTTCGGAAGGCGTACGAAGGAGAGAAGGGAAGGTAAACGCCGCATGTCGGCGCGCCCACGTTACACGAGGACCCGCGCACGGTGTAAGCTCCCCGCCCATCTTGGCCTTGGACCTTCGCGCTCAGTTAAAGACGTGGGGCTTCGCGTTGGTGCCCGCCATTGCGATTTTCGAGCTGGTCGCGCACGTGGTGCAGGTGCGCAGCGTCATCGGAGACGAGAGCTGGGCGCGCGCCCGCGAGGAAACCCGCGCGCTGGCCAAGCCCGATGACCTCGTCATCTTCGCGCCCCGCTGGGCCGATCCCGTGGGGCGCCAAGTTTTCGGCGACGAGCTGGCCACGCTGGAGCGAGAAGCCTGGGCGGACGTGGAGAGATTCCCGCGCGCCATCGAGGTCTCCATCCGCGGCGAGCACGCGCCCGAGCTTTCCGAGTGGAAGCCCGTGGCGACGAAAAAGGTCGACGGCATCACGCTCACCACGCTGGAAAATCCCTCGTACCGGCCGACCATCACGGATTTGCTCAAGCTCGTTCACCCGCCCGAGGCGGACGTGTCGGTCCGCCCGCTGCAAGACACCGCGGCACGTCCGTGCGGCTGGGGCAAGGGCTCGGCGCAATCGGGCAATCTCGGTTTCGGTCCCGCCATTCCGGCGGAGAAGTTCACCTGCCCGGGCACCTTTGCCGGTATCAGCGTGGTGTCCGATTTGGACTACATGCCGCACAAATGCATTTTCGCGCCCCCACCCGGCGGCGGCCAGGCGCTTCGCATCGTGTTCCACGGCGTCACGTTCGGCGAATCGCTCCATGGCCATCACGGCCTCTACGTCGAGGCCGAGCGCGAGCGGCTCCGCGCGCCCGTGCATCTCGGTTTCTGGGTGGGCGATAGCCACATCGCCAAGGTGACCCACTCCGACGGCGACGGGTGGAAGAGCTTCGACCTTCCCACACCGGATTTGGCCGGAAAGACTGCCGATCTCACCGTGGAAATCACCAGCGCCAACGCCGACCGCCGGATCTACTGCTTCGAGGCGATCACCCGATGAATGAGCCGAAACGGTTTTCCTGGGCGAAATTCCCCGAGAGCATCGGCTGGCGCGATCACGCGGTCGGGGCGGCGTTGTTCGTCGCGTACGTGATCTGGCTGCTGATCACCGCACGCTCCCTCGGCTTTCCGCGCGACGAGAGCTTCTACTTCCACGCCGGCCAGAGCTACGCGCGCTGGTTCGATCAGCTGGTCGCGCACCCCAAGGCCGCCATGGAGCGCGGGGCCATCGACGGAGCCTGGGGCTACAACCACGAGCACCCGTCGCTCATGAAGAGCCTCTTCGGGATCTCGTGGCTGGTGCTCCACCAAAAGTGGAAGATCATCGCCGACGCCAGCACGGCGTTCCGTCTGCCCGGCATGGCCACGGGCGGGCTTTCTCTCTGGGTGACGTACCTGTTCGGCGCGCGCGTGTATTCGCGTCGTGCGGGGCTGATGGCGGCGGTGCTTTTGGCACTCATGCCGCATATCTTCTTTCACGCGCACCTGGCCTGCTTCGATATGCCCATTGCGGCGATGTGGATTCTCTCGGTTTATGTGTATTACCGATCCGTTCAGGAGAAGACGCTGGGGTGGGCACTGGCCGCGGGCATCGTCTACGGATTGACCCTGGAGACGAAGCACAATGCCTGGATTTTGCCGGCCGTGTTCGTCCCGCACACCCTGGTGGTGTACGGACGCGCGTTCTTCGGGGACAAAGGTGAGAAGCGCGAAAAGTTGCGTCTGCCGATGGAGCTCATTTCGATCGCCATCGTGGGGCCATTCGTCTTTTACGCACTATGGCCTTGGCTGTGGAGCGATACGGCCAATCGCATTCGCGAATACGTCGAATTCCACGTTCATCACGAATATTACAATATCGAATACCTCGGTAAGAATTACTTCGGGCCGCCGTCGCCGCCGAGTTATGCCCCCGTGATGATCTTGGCCACGGTGCCGAGCATCACGTTGCTCTTGTTCGGCCTCGGCGCAGGCGAGCGGCTGGCGGCGCTTTGGAAGCGGCTCCGGGAAAAGCTGCTCGGCACCTCGGACGAGCCCGATTTGCTGCTCCTGCTCGCGTTCGCGGCGCCGCTGGCCGTGTTCTTCCTGCCGAAGACGCCCATTTTCGGCGGGACGAAGCATTGGATGCCCGCGTACCCGCTTTTGGCGATTTTCGCCGGGCGTGGATTCGACCTGGTGGCCGACGCGTTGGGGCGTGCGGTCTCGGCCTTGCCGGGTGCCCTCGCCAAACGGCAGCGCGAGCTCACGTGGGCGCTCGGCGCGCTTTGCATCGCGGCGCCGTTGGCCATCACGGTGCACTCGCATCCGTTCGGGCTGTCGGCGTACGTCCCGCTGGTCGGTGGCACCGCCGGCGGAGCCGATTTGGGGCTCAATCGCCAATTTTGGGGCTTCACCACCCAGAGCGTTGCGCCGTACCTGCAGGCCAATGCGCCGCGGGGCGCGAGCGTCTTCATCCACGACACGACGGGCGATGCCTGGGCGCGCATGCTCGACGAAGGGCGCATGCGCCGCGATCTGCGCGCGACCTGGAGCCCCGGCGATGCCATGTTTTCCCTGGTGCAGCACGAGCTGCACATGAACGAGGTCGACCATCAGATCTGGGTCGTCTACGGCAGCACGGCGCCGGCCTATGTTCTGACCCACGACGGAGTTCCCATCGTGAGCGTCTATCGACGCAAGTGATCTCCGTGCCTATCCTGGACTAAGCTGCGCCCGTGTCCTCTGTCGATGTCGAACTCAACACGCCGCAAGCCGAGGCCGTCGCCCACGTAAACGGGCCGCTCCTCGTCTTTGCAGGCGCCGGAAGCGGAAAAACGAGGGTCATCACCTACCGCGTGGCCAACCTCATCGCCCGCGAAGGCGTCGCGCCCTACCGCATCCTCGCGGTCACCTTCACCAACAAGGCCGCCGGTGAGATGAAGCACCGCCTCGAAGGCCTGGCCGGTGCCGACGTGGTGCGCGATCTCTGGGTCGGCACCTTCCACGCGACGTGCGCGCGCCTGCTCCGGCGTCATGGCGAGGCCATCGGCCTGCAGCGCAACTTTCTCATTTACGACACGCAGGACCAAAAGGCCGTCGTCACGCGCGCCCTGCGCGAGCTCGATCTCGACGAGCGCCGCTACCCTCCGCGCAGCGTCCTCTACCAGATCCACAAGGAAAAGCAGGAAGGCCGCGGCCCCGACGAGATGACCGCCGAGTCGTACGTCGACGATGCCGTCATCAAGGTCTTTCGCCGCTACGAAGCGCACATGCGCGAGGCCAACGCGGTCGACTTCGAGGACCTCATCGGCCACATGGTCCGCCTGCTCGAGCGCGAGACCGAGGGCGATGCCATCCGCCGCCGTTTCACGCACGTGTTGGTCGACGAGTTCCAAGATACCAACGCCATGCAGTACCGCCTGGTGCGTGCGCTCGTGCGCGATCACCAGAACGTGTGCGTCGTTGGCGACGACGACCAGTCGATTTACCGCTGGCGCGGCGCCGACGTGCGCAACATCCGCTACTTCCGTCGCGATTTCCCCGGCGCCACCGTGGTCAAACTCGAGCAGAACTACCGCTCGACGGGTCACATCGTGCGCGGGGCGCTCGGCGTCATCGCCCCTTCGCCCCACCGCGAGCCGAAGGAGCTGTGGACCGAGAACGAAGATGGCCCGCCCATCGAGGTTCTCGGCTGCGCGGACGAACGCGACGAAGCCGCCTTCGTCACCCGCCGCATTCTCGACGCGCGCGAGCAGGGCACGAGCCTGGGCGAGATGGCCGTGTTCTACCGCGTGCACGCGCAGTCGCGCGTCTTGGAAGAAGCGCTTCGCGCGGCGAACCTTCCGTACCAGATCGTGGGCGGCACGAAGTTCTACGAGCGTGCGGAAGTCAAAGATGCCCTCGCGTACTTGCGCCTCTTGATCAACCCGCGCAGCGACGTCGACATGCTGCGCATCATCAACACGCCGGCGCGCGGTATCGGCACCACGACCATCGACCGCCTGGTGGCCTTTGCAGGCTCGCGCTCGGAGTCGCTGAACGATGCCCTGGAGTGCATCGACGAGGCGCGCGACATCGCTGCAGCTGCGCAAAAACGGCTCGGGGGCCTGCGCAACCTGCTCGCCGAGCTGCGTGCGCGCACGGCCACGGATTCGCCGAGCGACGTGCTGCTCGAGACCCTCGAGCGCACCGGTTACCGCGAGGCCCTGCGCGCCGACAACACCGCGGAGGCCGATGCGCGCCTGGAGAACCTCGCGGAGCTCGTGGGCACGATCCGCGACTACGAGACGGAGGCGATTGCTGCGGGCGAAAAGCCCACGCTCGAGGGCTTCCTCGAGCGCGTGTCGCTGCAGGCCGACATCGATGCCATGCGCGACGAGCCACGCGTCACGTTGATGACCGTGCACGGTGCGAAGGGCCTCGAGTTCCAGCACGTCTTTCTCACGGGCATGGAAGAGGACATGTTCCCGTACAAGAGCATGGAGGACCGCGGCGACGAGGACATGGAGGAAGAGCGCCGCCTCGCCTACGTGGCCATCACGCGTGCGCGGCGCCATCTGCTCATCACGCACACGTCGGCCCGGCAGATTTTCGGCAAGACGCGCTGGGGCGCCCCGAGCCGTTTCATCGCCAATTTGCCGCGCGAAGGCGTGGTCCACAAGCAGACGCGCGGGGCGAAGAGCACCCCGCAGCGCTTCATCGATCGCCCGGATCGGGACCTTCAGCCTATGCCGTGGTCACGCCGCACCAGCGGTCTTGCACCGGCTTCATCGGGAGGGGGCCCGGCCCGCCCCGCCCCGAGCGCGCCGCCTGGACAGCGCTACGTCGACCGCGAGTTCTTCCAAGACGACCACGGCGGCGGCGAGAGCGCGGCGCCCATTCGCCGCGGCTCGCGCGTGCACCATCAGCGCTTCGGCGAAGGGGAAGTACGCAGCGTGGTCAACGCCGGCGAGCCCGCGGTCATCGCGTTTTTCCCGGGCTGGGGCGAGAAAAAGGTGCTCGCGCGCTTCCTGCGCCCGGCCTAGAAGCGGAACCCGTAGCCGATGAACGCGCCTTGGGAATCGCCCCAGGCGCGCAGCTTCACCAGCTCTTTCCCCGCGCGCCACGTCTTCGGCGAAATGAGCGTCCAATACGGCAGGAGCGCGCCCGCGAAGCCGGTCACCCCGGCGAGGATCACGCGCATGGCGCGCTCGCTCGTCTGCCACTCGTCGCGGAGCGGTCCGGTCTCCACCCCAACCAAAATGGGTGCGGTGGCCCCTGCGAGAATCGCCATCGAGAGCGCATAGGGCACCGACGTGCGAATGTCCCCCTCGGGCGGTGCGTAGCGGACCCAGTTGGGATCGCACTTGGGCAGTGCCGGATAGATCGCCCCGAGCGTGGCGCCCCAGGTCAAGCCAATCAAGGACGGCCCGATCAGGCGGACCCCTGGCTGTTGCTTGTCCTTGAAGAATTGCCCATCGAGCAGCACCGTCCCCACGTCCGCCAGGGCCAGCGCGGACAGGTAGACCCAGTCCACCGTGCTCGCGCGCTTGCACAGCGTCTCTTCGCGCTCCGTGAGCGGGTGAATGTCACCGGCGGCATACACGTACGCGGGCGGATCTCGAGGCGGGGGCGGCGGAGCGTCCATCGACGGGCGGCGACCATAGTACTGTCCGGGCCAAGTTCCTATCGCTTCGCGCCCGGGCGGGGCCTGGCGTATAAGGACGGGCCATGAGTTTCGCTTCCCTGCGCCACATTTTTCGCGAGTACGACATCCGGGGGGTCGCCGATCGGGATTTGACGGATGCCCTGGCCAATGCCCTCGGCCGCGGTATCGGGACGATGCTGGCCAAGCCCAACGTGGAGGGCGGGCGCACGCGATTGGCCGTCGGTCGCGACTGTCGACTGTCGAGCCCGCGGCTGCACGCCGCGCTCGTCGCCGGGCTCACGCAGGTCGGGATCGACGTCGTCGACATCGGCGTCGTGCCCACGCCGCTCCTGTACTTCGCCGTGCACCACCTTGGCACCGATGGCGGCATCCAGATCACGGGAAGCCACAACCCGGGCGAGGACAATGGCTTCAAGATCATGAAGGGCAAGGCCAGCTTCTTCGGCCCGGACATCGTGAATCTCTTCAACCTCATCGAAGAGAAGCGCTTTGCCCCGGACGCCAAGGGCTCGCACCAGGTCGTGGACGTGCTCCCCGCGTACATCGAGGCGGTGAAGGAACGCATCAAGCTTCCCCCGCGCCCTCTGCCCTTCGTCGTCGATGCCGGAAACGGTGCCGGTGGCCCCACGGCGCTTGCCGTCATGAAAGCACTCGGCCTCTCGCCCGATGCGCTTTACTGCGAAATGGACGGGAATTTCCCCAACCACCACCCCGATCCCACGGTGCTCGACAACGTCGCCGAGCTCATCGATCGCGTGAAGAAGACCGGCGCGCGGGTGGGCATCGCCTACGACGGCGACGCGGATCGACTCGGCGCCATCGACGCCAACGGTGACGTGATCTGGGGCGACAAGCTCATGATCCTCTTCTCGCGCGCCCTGCTGAAGGAGCACCCCGGTGCGGCGATCCTGGGCGAGGTGAAATGCTCGCAGACCCTGTACGACGACATCGCGGCGCACGGTGGGAAGCCCGTCTTGTGGAAGACGGGGCACTCGCTCATCAAGACCAAGATGAAGGAAACGGGCGCGCTCCTCGCCGGTGAAATGAGCGGGCACCTGTTCTTCGCCGACCGCTATTTCGGCTTCGACGATGCCATCTACGCGTCGCTGCGTTTGCTGGAGATCCTGGCCAACGACGGGCGCTCCCTCGGCGAGATGCTTGCCGACGTGCCCACCACGTTCTCGACGCCGGAGTTGCGGGTCGACTGCCCCGATGCCATCAAGTTCGACGTCGTGCGCGCGGTCACGGAGCACTACAAAAAGAGCGGGCGCGAGGTCATCGACATCGATGGCGCGCGCATTCAATTCGGTCAACCGGGCAAGCCCGCGTGGGGTCTCGTGCGCGCGTCCAACACGGGTCCCGTGCTGGTGATGCGCTTCGAGGCAACCACCGCCGAAGAGCGCGATCGCATCCGCGCGGAAGTCGAAGCTGCCGTGCTCGAGGCGCGCCGCACGACGGCCCCGTGAAAGAAACCTGGACCATCGAGGCCGTCGTCCGCTGGGCGACCGACGACTTTCGCGCGCGCGGCATCGAATCGCCGCGCCTCGACGCGGAGGTGTTGCTCGCGTTCGCGCTGAACACGGACCGCGTGCGCCTCATCGTCGATGCACGCCGCCCGCTCGAGGCGGACGAGCTCGGGCGCTTTCGCGAGCTGGTGAAACGGCGGCGAAAGCACGAGCCGGTCGCCTTTTTGCGCGGCGAGCGCGAATTCTACGGTCGCCCCTTTCGCGTCGACGCGCGCGTGCTCATCCCGCGCCCCGACACGGAGGTGCTCGTCCAAGTCGCCCTCGAGCGCTCGCGCCACGTTTCCATGTGCATGCGCGCGCTCGACCTGTGCACGGGCAGCGGGTGCGTGGCCATCTCCTTGGGCCGCGAGCGCCCGACGGGCTACGTCATCGCGAGCGACATCAGCGAGGGCGCGCTGGCGGTGGCGCGCGACAATGCGCAGCGCCTTGGCGCGTACAACGTTGGCTGGGCCTCGGGCGATCTGTTCGGCGCCCTGCGCGAAGGGCAGCGGTTCGATGTGGTCACAGCGAACCCCCCGTACATCCCGAGCGAGGAGATCGCGACCTTGGCGGAGGACATCCGCAGCTTCGAGCCGCGCCTCGCCCTCGATGGCGGACCGGACGGGCTGGATCTCCTCCGCCGCATCGTCGAGGAAGCGCCCGCTTTCTTGGTCGAAGGCGGTGTGCTTGCCGTCGAGGTGGGGGCAGGCGAGGCGCCCGACATCGCACAGCTCTTCGAACAGCGTGGCTTCCAGGATGTGAAAATAGCCCGCGATTACGGAGGGATCGAGCGCGTCGTGTCCGGCGCATGGCCGGCCGGAATGCGCGTGCTACCGTAGCCGTTCGATCCTCCAAGCATGGTTCGCACGCTCGTATTTTCGGCGTTTCTGTTCGGCATCACGGCGTGCACCCATTCGTTGCTCGCGATGTGGGCCATGCGTGTATCCCCCTGGCTCGCCGCACGGCGTCGCTGGGTTTGGGCCGTCGTGGCATGCCTCGTGGTCATCACGCCGGCCGCGCGGATGATGCAATCGGCATGGCACGGCAGCAAGAGCCAGCAGCTGTTTGCCGCGGGCATGATCGAAGCGTCGGCCGTGGCGCTGAGCATGATCCCGCTGTTTCTGATCCACATCGGGCTGGATCTGAGCTTCGGCTTGCGCAAGCGTTGGGGGAAGAAGGAAGAGGCTTCGGCCCCCCAGGAAGAGGAGCCCGAGGGCCTGACCCGGCGGCAGGTGATCGAGGGCGTGGGCGGTGCGGCGGTGTTGGCCGGGACCGGAACGGCGCTCGGTTGGGGCATCGTCCGCGGGCGGCATGCCTTCGAGATCGAGGAAGTGCCGGTGCGCATCGCAGGGCTTCCGCGCGCGCTCGACGGCTACACCATCGCGCAGATCTCCGACATTCACGTCGGCCTGTTCGTCGGCGATCGCGAGCTTGCGGAAGGCTTCGAGCGCGTGCTGCAGACGAAGCCCGATCTCATCGTGGCCACGGGCGACCTGGTCGATCACGACGAGCACTACATCCCGCAGATGGCGAGGGCGCTCGCCTCGCTCCGCGGCCACACGCGCGATGGCGTGACCGCCATCCTCGGCAACCACGATTACTATACGGGCGCGCAGGACGTCCTCGCGGGCCTGCATGCCGCCGGCGTTCGCACCTTGGTCAACGAGGGGCTCGTCCTGCGCGGGCGCGATCAGGGCGGCTTCTCGCTGCTCGGCGTGGCGGACGTCTTCGCCTCGGGCGCCCGCGAGGAGCCGCCGTCGCTCGAGCGCGCGCTCGCGATGGTCCCGCCCGATCGACCGCGCATCCTGCTCGCGCACCAACCCCAGTATTTCCCCACCGCCCGCGGTCGCGTTGCGCTTCAGCTATCGGGCCACACGCACGGCGGGCAGATCAACCCGGGCTTCCGCCCCGCCTCGCTCTTCATGCACTACCTCGCCGGTCGGTACGAGGAAGAGGGCTCCACGTTGTGGGTCAATCGCGGATTCGGCGTCGCCGGCCCGCCCTCGCGTGTGGGCGCGCCCCCCGAAGTCACGAAGATCATCCTCGTCTCCGCATAGACACGCCATAAAAGTGATTTCCTGTCGCCGCTCGTCTACCAAAGGTAGACCGCGATGCACGCTTTCGCGTTGGCGCTTCTCGTGTTTGCGCAGATCCCCAGTGGGGAGGGAGTCGTGCGCGCGCGCGGGCTGGACCAGCAGGGGGTGCGCGCGTTTCGGGAGGGCCGCTTTCGCGATGCGATTCGCTTCTTCACCGAGGCGCGTCGGTTGGGCGGGCCCGCGAGCGAGATTTGGAACATCGCGCGGTGCCATCAGCGGCTCGACGAGCCCGAGGATGCAGCGCGCGCGCTCGCGAGCTACCTCGAGCAAACGGACCTCATGCCCTCCGAGCGCGCGGAGGCGAGCCGCGAGCTCAACGAGCTGCGACGCCGTCCCTCGCAGCTGGCCATCGACTCGGATCCCGCGGGCGCAAGCGTGACCGTCGATGGAAAGCCGGCCGGCTCGTCGACGCCCGCCGGTTTGGACGTGCCGCCGGGACCGCACCGCGTGCGCGTCGAGCACCCGGGCTACCGCGTGTACGAGACCGACGTGGAGGCGCGCTTCGGTCGGGCCATCCTCGTCACGGCGAAGCTCGTATCGGACTCGAACCCCGTGGCCACCGAGGAGCCGCCGCCGACGGAGCTGCCGTCCACCATGGCCACGCACGGCCTCGCGCGGCGGTTCCTTTTCTCCGCGGAGATCGGCGCGTTCTTTCCGCGTCTCGGGGACGTGGACGGCAAGTTGCGCCCGGCCGGCGCCGTGGAAGCACGCTACGTGTTCAACCCTGCCTCCCGCGTTCTCGTGACCGGAGGGCTGCGTTTCATCGCCATGACCTACGGCGGCTCCAAGCCGTCGGCCCTTTGCCAGCAAGCCGACGATGAATCCTCCGTCGAGCTGGGCGGCCTCGCCACGGGTGCCTTCGCCGTGCGCGCACTTCCTCGGCTCCGCGTGGGCGCGGCCGTCGGACTCGGTGTGGCCGGCCTGGTCGCGGACTCTTCGGGCGCCGACGCCTCCAAGGCCTCGTGCGCGAGCTCGTACGGGTTGACGTTTCTCGGCCGTGCGGCCCTCGAGGGTTCGCTTTCGCTCACGCCGGGTTGGAGGCTTCTTTTCTCGCCGCTGGTCTTCGAAGCGCACCCGGCCTGGAAGGGCGCCCGCGAAAACCCGCCGTCCACCGTCGATGCAAGCGGGCTATGGTGGCGGCTCGGCGCCACCCTCGGCTTCGCCTTCGACGCAAAGTGATTCCCCCGATCCTTCGTAATCTCTGCTGGGCCATGCTCGTGGCCGTCTCCGCCCGGGGCGACAAGCCTCTCCCCTCCGCCCGAGGCTGGCACGACGCTGGCGCGCGCGGAGTCCGCGGCATCACCATCGGCCCCATCGAAAACGGCTACCACCCCGGCAAAGGTTACGGGTCCGAGCCCTACGAGCGCACCCTCGCCGAATGCCAGCGCGCCGGCGCCGAATGGATCGCCATCACGCCGTTCGGTCGCACCGCCGATCTCTCGGGCCGCGGCATCGATCTCACCTTCGAAATGCCCTTCGAAGAAAACCGTGCGGCCGTCCGCCGTGCCATCGAGATGGCCCACGAGCGCGGCCTCAAGGTGATGCTCGTGCCGCACATCTGGGTCGAATCCGGCGGATGGCGCGCCGAAATCGACCCCAAGACCGACGCGGGCTGGGAGGCGTGGGCCAAAAGTTATGGCGACTTCGTGCGCACCTGGGCCAAGCTCGCCGAGGAAACCGGCGTCGAAATGCTCTCTGCCGGCGTCGAGCTGCGCTCTTGGGTCACCACCGCCCGCGCCCCCAGCTTCGGTGCGATCGTGCGCGACCTTCGCCGCATCTACCACGGCACCCTGACGTACTCCGCCAACTGGGACGACGTCGAGCGCACCGTCATCCTGGGCGATCTCGACGTCATCGGCATCAACGCCTTCTATCCGCTTGCCCAACGCGATGGGGACGGGTACGCCGCGCAACTCGAGGGCGCGCGCAAGGTTCGCGACAAGGTGCACGCGCTCGCGGAGACGTGGCACAAGCCGGTGCTCTTCACCGAGATCGGCTACACCACGCGCCCCGATCCCGCCGTCCGCCCGTGGGAGTGGCCCGACACCATGGCCCACGTGAAGGTCGACGAGGATGCGCAGGCCCTCGCGTACCACGCGCTCCTGGCGCCCCTCCTCGACGAACCCGACTTCGCGGGGTTCTTCGTCTGGCGCTACTACGCCGATCCCGAGGATGTCTCGCAGGAGGCCGAGTGGGGCTTCTCCCCGCGCGGCAAGGTCGCCGAGCTGGTCATGCGCGATGCCTTCGCCGCGCCCTGGGCCGCGGATCCTGTCCGAGCCGAGCCGTTCGGAACGCGCCGCGCACGCATCCCCGGTGTGCTGGACAAGGTGTGGGATAAGTAGGTTTCTGTCGGTCTAGAACTTGGCCGCCCAGCGTTGCGCTTCCTAGGATCGGCTCGTGACGAGCTTCCGAGGATGGATCCCGCTGCTTGCCCTGGCTGCCGGGACCTGGATGGGTCTGGGCCGCCCCGACATCCCCCGGGTGCGTCGGTATCTTGATGAAAATTCAGACAAAATAGAGCAGCTCGAGAGCACGGCCCGCTCCGCGGCGCGCGATGCGACCAAGGTGGCGCGGGACGCCATCGATCGGGCAGGGCAGCCGCAGCAGCGCCGTGCCGCCGGGCCGGCGCCTTCGCTCCCGCCCTCGCCACCGCTCCAGCCGCTCTCGCCCATCTTCAGCGGGTTGCCGGATCTGCTTCCCTGGCCGAGGCTCAACCCCGACGCGGGCCTCAACCGCGCCTGGCTTTTGGCCGAGGGGCCCGATCCCGATCCGCAAGTCGGTGAGCGCCTGGTCACGTTCACCTTCGACGATGGTCCCTCGCCCGCGACCACGCCGGCGATCTTGCGTCTGCTCGAGAAGTACGGCGTCCGCGCGACCTTCTTTCTCATCGGCCGCTACCTCGACGGCGACACCGAGCACGCCGAGGCCGCGCGCGAGGTGGTTCGCCAGATCGTGCGCGCGGGGCATGCGGTGGGCAACCACACGCACGATCACGAGCAGCTCACCGCGGTGCCGCACACGCGCGCGCTCGCGCAGATGGATGACGGCGCCGCCTCGATCGAGCGCGTCACCGGGCGTCGTCCCGTGTTCTTCCGCCCGCCGTACGGCAGCCTCGATCCGTTCACGCAGCAGGCGATCGCGGAGCGTGCGTGGGAGCTCGTTCTCTGGAGCGTCGAGTCGCAGGACATGCTTGCCAATGACCCCATTCAGCTGGCCGCGAGCCTGGAAGGTCAGCTCGAATACAACGGCGGCGGCATCATCTTGCTGCACGATGTGAAGCCTTCGACGGTCGCCGCGCTTCCACGCCTTCTCGCGTGGCTCGACGAGCGCAAGTACGATCCCGCGCACCCCGAGACGCCGGGCTACCGCATCGTGGATCTCGCGGAGTACCTGCGCGCCACGTCGCAGCGCCCGCAGCCGTTCCCCAACCGCGCGGCGCTCGAGGAAGCGCGCAAGGTCGAGTACGTGCGCATGCGCACCGAAGCGAAGCGCCGCGGTGTGCCGATGCGGCCCCTCGTGCAACGCACGCGCAGCCACTCGGAGTGACGAGGGGACGTCAGTCCGTGTACTTCGTCGGTGCCGCGTTCGGCGGTGCAGCGCGAACGGCAGTCGGTGGTCGCACCGTCTGCGGACCCGTTGCATCGGGATCGTTGTCGGCCGTCGTGGCTTCGGCGCGGCCGCGCCGGTACACGGTGTAGCCGACCCCCAGGCCCAGGGCCGCGATCACGATGGCGAGCCAACGCGCCATCTTCTTCAGGCTGAAGTCTTCCAAGTCCGCGTTGGCGGCTTCGTGGATCTTCTCGTTGACCTTCGTCTTCACGTCCGTGGCGAGCGCCCGCGCGCGCGTGACCGCACCGTTGTCGATGGACGCCTTCGAGGCGATGCTGCTCTTCCCAGCGATCGGTAGGCCGCCGTTTTCCGGACTCGAACTCGCGGTAGGCTCTGCCGTCTCACCATGGAACGTGGTGTTCGACTCATGCGCCGCTTGGTGGCCGACCTTCTTGCCCAACAGCTTGTACGCCACGCCAACGGCGCACAGCACCGCCGCCAAAATCAGCACATACTCCGTAAGAGATGCGCCGCGTTGATCCATCAGCCCGCGGTGCCGCTTCATCCTGACATCATAGCGCGGCATGCCTGAGATTGCTTCCGCGTCTTGCCATTTCCGAAAAGAGCATGGAAAACATGCACATGGCCGCTGAACCCACCCGCATTTCCCCACAGGAAGCCGCCGAGTATGTCACGCGCGGCTACATCTATCTGGACGTCCGCACCGAAGAGGAATTCGCCGAGGGCCGTCCGGCCCACTCGGTGAACATTCCCTTTGCCGTCTTGAGTGGCGGCGGCATGGTGCCGAACCCCAACTTCGTCGCCGACGTGAGCGCGCGCTACGCCAAGGATGCGAAGCTCGTCGTGGGCTGCAAGTCGGGCGGTCGCTCCCTGCGTGCGGCCCGTGCGCTGCTCGAGGCGGGCTTCACCGACGTGGTGGACCAACGTGCCGGCTGGGACGGTGCACGCGATCCCTTCGGCCAACTCACCGAGCCGGGCTGGTCCCGCGCCGGCCTCCCGACGGAACCCTGAGCATTCTCGGCGTTGAAACCCCGAAGATTTTACAGGGAGGCGGGGAGGCGGGGAGGGAACCTGCACGCGCAGCGCGGAACGCTTTTGTTAGGGTTTCCAGTTGGCCCACGGGGCGAAGTGAAAACCAAAAAACTCCCCGCCTCCCCGCCTCCCTGTAATTCTTCTCTGGCCGACCTAGTGGCGCCGCGCGTCGCCGGCGCGGCCGTAGTCGTCGGCGGCGGAGGTGACCACGGCGAGATCGCGGGAGGCGCGTTCGCTTTCCGCGATGAGCTCGGGGGTGAAGATGGTGAGGCCCCAGATGCCGTTGTCGCGGCGGTGGAAGGGGTAGCGTGTGCCGCGCGCGGTGACGACGCTCGCGCGGTCGCCGTCGATCTCGGTGCGGACGACGCCCGAGAGATCTTTGCGCAGGCGGGCCACCCAGCCACGCTGGCGCGCGAGCAAGGCGAAGACGTCGGCGCCGTCGGGCACGTTGGCCTGGGGCTCGTAGGCGGCGAGCATGCGACTGCGCTCGGGCTCGGGGTAGCTACCTCGGATGCGCGTGCAGGCCTTCGCGCGCATGTCGCGGATGGTGTAGCTCGCCCACTGCGCGTCGGTCTCGAGGTACGGGAACATGTCGGTCAGCCGGTCGTCGGTCACCGCCCGCGCGATGCGCATGTACGCGCCTTCCGGCGTACGGTCCGAGGGAAACGGACGGTACAAGACCGAGAAGGCGAGAACGCCCACCACCAGCAATGCCACTCCGAGCGCGACTCGTTTGCGCACGTCCGGGGTGATACTACACGCGACCCATGTTCGCCGATGCCCACGTTGTCGTTGTGGTTCCAGCTTTCGAGGAAGAGGCGCGGATCGCGCGTGTCTTGCACACGCTTCCCGGTTGGGTCGACCACGTCGTCGTGGTGGACGACAACAGTCGCGACCGAACCGCCGAGGCCGCAGAAAACGTGGGCGATCCGCGCGTGGTCGTGCTTCGCCACCCCGAGAATCGCGGGGTCGGCGCCGCTATCGTGAGCGGTTACCGGCACGCGCTGACCCGAACCGACGGCGAGCGCGACGTTCTCGTCGTGATGGCCGGAGACGGCCAAATGGATCCCGCCGATCTGCCCGCCGTGGTCGCTCCCATCGCGCGGGGCGAAGCCGGTTACGTCAAAGGAGAGCGCTTCTCCGCGCCCGACGTGGGCGCCGTGATGCCCAAGGCACGCCGCCTCGGTGGGGTCGTGTTCTCGCGCCTCACCTCGTGGGCCATCGGTTTACCCATTCACGACAGCCAGTGCGGCTACACAGCGTTGTCGCGCGCTGCATGCGAGAGGCTCGCGCGCGACGGAGCGCTCGATGCGCTCTGGCCGCGTTACGGCTACCCGAACGATCTGCTCGCGCAACTCGCCGCCCGCCGCATCACCATCGCGGAGGTCCCCGTGCGCCCGATTTATGCCGACGAGGAGAGCAAGCTGCGTCTATGGCATCTGCCGCGCATCGTCCGCATCATCGCCAAGAGCGCATGGACCGTGCGCTCGTCGCGCGTGTGACCAAGGACGCGAAAAGGACCAGTGAACATACGCGCGAAGTCGTTTCGTAACGCGCGAATTAAAATGAGTCAGCGGGCGCAACTTGGAACTCTGCCGCGCATCCTCTCGCTGGAGGTTACTTCATGCGATTGGCAACGAGAGGGGTTCTTTGCGTACTTTCCTTGGCGGCAACATCGATGTTCGCCGCATCGCCCGCGAAGGCGGACAGCGCGCAGGTCGTCGCCGAGCGGCGTGCGCTCAAGCCCGGCGCCGGCTTGCTCGTCGTCGACACCACGATAAATCTGCAGGTTGGCAGCGGCTGGGTGGCCGATCCCAAGGGTGGTACCAAGAGGAGCGGGTGGCAGCCGACGCGCCTGAAATTCGAGCTTTGGGGCAAGGCCGACGACGCGGCGGCCATCGTGGTCACGTGGAAAGACGGCACGAAGACCGTGGGCACGACCCAATGCGCCGTTCCCCAAATCACGGAGGCAAAGCCCGATGGTGCCACGTTCCCGAATTGGCAAGATCAGGGCGAGGTCCTTTGCGACATCAAGGATGGCGCCATCAACTATTCCAAAATCGGTACCTACGATGCCGAAATCGCGTATCGCGCAGCGGGTAAGTCGGATCAATTGCTGCGTAAGATCAATTTTACCGTGCGCAATTATGGATCGAACGATTCGGAGTATGCCCAGATCGATTATTACGTCGATCGTGATTACAAATTGATCGAAAATGTCGCCTATTGGGATTGGGACGGGGGTTCGCTCCACGTGCGGGCGATTACCAAGCAAGAGGGCGACTTCAACGACCCGGGCAAACTCCGCTGCACGATGAACGGGCAACCCTTCGGGACCGATGGGGACGTGAACTTCGGGCAGGACTCGTTTTCCTACAGCGACGGGGCGCGCAACAAGAAGGTGCAGTGGACGCAGCTCGATGGCGGCATTTACGTGTCGCGCGAGAGCGGCAGGTGGAAGCCGGGCCGCTACGAATGCCAGATGATCTTCAAGGCCAAGGTGCTGCGCACGTTGCGCTTCCAGCTCGATCCGAAGCTCGGCATCGTGGCGGGCCCCGAGCAAACGCCGCCGCGTCCGGGGGCCTTTGCGTCGCGGACGACGTTTCTGACCGATGTCGACATCCCTGCCGGCGTCGACGCGCCGTTCAACCGCACCGCCATCGAGCGGCAGGCGTTCCTCGGCCGTCCGTGGATCACGCCTCCGAAGCTTGCCGCGGGGGTGGGCGGCGCCTACACCGAGCCGGCGCCGTTCACGCCACCGGCACCGTCCAGGGGTGGTGCCAAGGCGGGCGCCAAAAAAGGGAAAAAGAAGTAAGCCGCCGCGATCAGCGCAACGTGAAGGGGGGCGCGATGGACGCCAGGGCCGTGGGCCACGTTTGGCACCCGAACGGGTTTTCGGTGGCGTCGAAGCCGCGGCATACGCTGCCCCACGCGCGGTCGATTTTTTCCTGGGGCATGCCCCAGAGCCGCGCGCAAACGAGCGAATCGGCGAGTGCCTCGTGTCCGGTGGCGCCCGTCGTATCGTCCAAGGTGATGGGCACGTCCTTTGGCGCCGACGGGCAGCGGCTGCGCGTGTACGCGATGGATGCCGCGTCGCCAAGCTCGAACGCGCCGTTCGGGAGCGCGTGGTACGCGAACATCGCCGACCCGACGTTCCACTCGTTTCCGAGCGCGTCGCTCACCGTCACGCTGGCGTACGGACCGCGTGAAAGCAGATCGGGCCGGCCATCGCCATCGATGTCGCGTTGCGCGTCGATCTTCAGCGCCGCGGCGGGCGGATACGGCTTCACGTCGCCATCCTTGAAGGTCAACACCGCCACGTCGTGTTCGGGCGAGCCTTCGTGGGCGAGCGCATCGTGAAGGCGCAAGATCTCGATCTCACCATCGCCGTCGTAGTCGGCCAGGGCCTCCAGCGAGAGATCGTTCTGCTTGGTCGACCACGTGTAGGACAGCGTCTCGTGCCCGCCGGCGAGCACCTTCGTCCCGGCCGAATCGCGGCGCACGAGCTCCACGTCGTGATCCGTGGCGCAGTCCTGGATTTCGTTGTGCTCTGCAGGCATCTCCGCCGGCTCGGTGCGGGTGCGCGCGATGCGGTAGCCCCAGGTGACGCCCGTGCGGGTCGTCACGCACCCGAGATCGGGCCGCACGATGTGGCAGTCTTTCTTTCCCTGCTGAAGCTTCTCCAGCACGGCCTCGTTGGCGTCGTGCAGAGCGGTGCAGGCATCCGCGCCGGCCTCGCTCTCGGCCACGTTGGCCACGGCGGCGGCGGTCTGCGCGGGCGGGCTCCCGATCTTCCAGAAGAAGAAGGTGACCCCGCCGAGCGCGGCGAACCCGCCCACCGCAATGGCCCATGTCCGCATCATCGCGCGAAGGCGCGTTCCAGGATGGCCGGCACGTGGGCCAGCGCGTGCTCCAGATCGAAGCACTCGGCGAGCTTGCCCGCGGGCAGGCGCGCGCTGATGTCCGCGTCGGCAGCCAGATTGTCGTAGAACTTGCCCTCGCCCGACCACGCGCGCATCGCATTGCGCTGCACGAGCACGTACGCCTCCTGCCGCGCCATGCCCGAATCGACCAGGGCCAGGAGCACGGCCTCGGAGAAGTAGAGCGAGCCCGCGCGATCCAAATTGCGCTGCAGGTTCTCCGGGTACACCACGAGGCCTTCCACCAGCGCCGCGCAGCGATCCAGCATATACCCCAGCGTCGCCGTCGCATCGGGCGCAATCATGCGCTCCACCGAGGAGTGCGAAATGTCGCGCTCGTGCCAAAGGGCGACATTCTCCAGGGCCGGCGTGACCGCGGCGCGAACGATGCGCGCGAGGCCACACAGGTTTTCGCTCACCACCGGGTTGCGCTTGTGCGGCATCGCACTCGAGCCTTTTTGGCCCACGGTGAACGGCTCCTCGGCTTCGCCGACGTCGGAGCGCTGCCAGCTTCGCACGTTGGTGGCGAAGCGCTCGATGCCCGCCGCGAGCAGGGCCAGCGCCGAGAAGAACGCCGCATGCCGATCGCGCGCGACAATCTGGGTGGCCACCGTCTCGGGCTCCAGGCCCAGCGCCCCGAGCGCCTTCTTCTCGATTTCGGGCGAGAGGTGCGCGTAGGTGCCGACCGCGCCTGCGATCTTCCCGACCGCGATCTCCTTCTTCGCAGCCTGCAGCCGGCCTACACCTCGTGCAATTTCCGCATAATGTCCGGCGAGGGCCAGGCCAAAGGTGGTGGGCTCGGCAAAAATGCCGTGGCTCCGGCCAATCAATGGCGTCTTGGCAAACTCGCGGGCGCGCTTTTCGAGGGCGCGCAATAGGCGCTCGGCGCGCGTGAGCAGGAGGCCCGCCGCATCGCGCAATAGAATGGCGAACGACGAATCGAGCACATCGCTCGAGGTCATCCCACGGTGAAGCCAACGGGCCTCGATGCCGGCCTTTTCCTCGACATGCGTCAGAAAGGCGATGACGTCGTGCTTGGTGACCTTCTCGATGGCATCGACGCGCGCGGCATCGAGCACAATTCCTTTGGCGCGCAGGCCTGCCGCCGTGCCGGCTGGCACCGATCCGGCTTCTTCCATGGCGGCGCAGGCGGCCAATTCGACCTCGAGCCAGGTGGAAAGTTTGCGTTCAGGCGACCAGAGCTCCTGGAAATCGGCAGGCGTATAGCGCGGAATCATGTGGGCTCTTATAGCCATTTCCGGGCGCCAAAGGTGGCCAGTCGGTCGCAATCGCGCGGGAATTCGGCCATCCCGGCGGCAGGCGACGCTTGCAAAGCGCACTGAGCCCCGTACGCTCGTATTTGGGAGTGAGGAGCATGGGGACCAAGGTCTACGTGGGAAACCTTCCTTACACGTGCGACGAATCGCAGCTTCGTGACCTCTTCGCGGCCGATGGCCGCAACGTGGCCGACGTCGCCATCATTCACGATCGCATGACCGGCCAGCCGCGCGGCTTCGCCTTCGTCCAAATGGCCTCCGACGACGACGCCAAACGGGCCATCGATGCCCTGCACGGTTTCGTCTTCGGCGGCCGCACCTTGACGGTGAACGAAGCGCGGCCACGCGAAGGCGCGGGTGGCGGAGGCGGAGGTGGAGGACGCGAGCGGCGAAACTCGCGCCCACCTAGGGGTAAGGGTTAAGGGTTTAGGGTTTAGGGAACAGAAAGCTTTCTTCTCACCTAAACCCTATCCCCTACACCCTAAACCCTCAGTAAAAGCGCGAGCCCTTCTTGGCCATCTCGACCAACAAGGGTGCGGGCTCCCAGCGTTTGCCGAATCGGTCGTAGTAGCTCTGCGTGCGCCGAAGGATCTCGGCCGCGCCAATGGTATCGACGTAGCGGAACGGCCCGCCGCGGAAGGGCGGGAAGCCCAGGCCGAAGATGGCGCCGATGTCGCCGTCGCGCGGCGTGCGCAAGATGCCCTCGCCGTAGCAGCGCAGGGCCTCGTTCACGAATTGGAGCGAGCAGCGCATCTGCAGCTCCTCGGCCAAGACGGGCGCGCCCACCTTCGGCTCGATGCCGAGCGTGGTGTACACCGAAGGATCGACGGCCTTCTTCTTTCCCTTGGCGTTTTTGCCATAGAGGTAGAAGCCGCGCTCGTTCTTGCGCCCCTTGCGGTCGTCCGCGACGAGCTTCGACATGGTGTCGGGCGGCGTGAGGCGTTCGCCGAACGCTTCCAGCATGATGGGCCCGACGTGCGCCGCCACATCGATGCCCACCTCGTCGAGCAAGGTCACGGGGCCGACCGGCCATCCCCAATCGACGAGCGCGCGATCCAACGTCTCGATGGGCACGCCCTCGGAGAGCAAGTACGCCGCCTCGTTCATGTACGGTGCAAGGATTCGGCTCGTGTAGAAGCCGACGCCATCGTTCACCACGATGACGGTTTTGCCCTGCTTTTTCCCGAGCGCCACCGCGCTGGCCACCACCTGCGGTGACGTCGCTTTGGTGCGGATCACCTCGAGCAGCGGCATCTTGTGCACGGGGCTGAAGTAGTGCATCCCCACCACGGTGTGCGGGCGCTTGGAGGCTTCCGCGATCTTGCCGATGGGGATGGACGACGTGTTCGAGGCGAAGATCGTATCTTCTTTGGTCACCGCCTCGACCTCGCGCAGGACGCGGTGCTTGAGCGCGAGATCCTCGAAGACGGCCTCGATGACGATCCCGGCATCGCGCAAGCCGCTGTAATCCGTGGTGGCGGTGAGGCGCGCGAAGAGTTGATCGCGCTCCTCGCGCGAGAGCTGGCGCTTCTTCACGCGCTCGTCGAGGATGCCGCGCACGTAGTGCAGACCGCGCCCGACGCCCTCGTCGTCCTTGTCCTTGAGGCGAACCTGCACGCCGGCGTTGATGGACACGTAGGCGATGCCGCCACCCATGAGGCCACCGCCCAGCATGCCGATTTTGCTCGGGACTTCGCCTTTCACCTGCGGATCGTCCACGCCGGTGTCCTTCTTCAGCGCGGTGGTGGCGAAGAAGATCTCCTCCAGGCGGTGCGCCGTTTCGCTGACCACGAGCTCCCCGAAGGCGCGCGCCTCGAGCTCCGCCGCCGCGTCGAAGCCTTTGTCGCCGTAGCGTTCGAGCACGTCGATGATGCGCTCCGTTGCGGGGTAATGACCGTGGGTCTTCTTGCGCGTGGCCTCGCGCGCCTTGCGGAAGAGCAGGGCGCGGCCGGCGGGGTTCTTCTCCAGCGCGAGCAAGGTGAGGTGTGGGCCGTCGAACTTGAAACCGGGGCGTGCGCGCGGCTTTCCTTCGGCCAGCTCCTTGGCGATTTTCACGGCGACTTCGAGCAGGATCGACGCCGGGGCGACTTCGTCGACGAGGCCGAGCTTCTTCGCCTTGGCGGCGCGCGTGTTCTTCCCCGTGAGGCCCAGATCGAGCGCCACCTGGAGGCCCGCGCGCTCGGCGACGCGCATGAGGCCATTGGCCCCGGGCAGAAGGCCGAGCTGCACCTCGGGAAGGCCGAACAGCGTCTTTTTGTCGTCGCTGGCCACGATGGCGTGGCACGCGAGCGCGAGCTCGAAGCCGCCGCCCAGGGCCTGCCCGTGCACGGCGGCGACGACGGGCTTTTTCGAGGCTTTGATGGCCCGGAACGCCAGTGCGCCGTCGCGCGAGAGGCGCTCGGCATCGGCCGCGAGCGTGATGGCCTTGAGCATGTCGATGTTCGCACCGACCACGAAGTCCTTCTTGCCGCTGGTGAGGACCGCCGCGGTGACGTTCGCGTCCTGCGTGACGAGATCGAACGCTGCGCGCAAGTCGGTGCCGAAGCGCTCGGTGAGCGTGTTCACCGACTCACCCGGTGCATCGAGCGTGATCACCGCGACGCCATCCGGGCGCACGTCGATGCGCACGATGGAAGCCGTCCCGTCTTGCGACGTCTGCGTCGTTGCCACTGTTTGCGTGCTCATTCGCCCACCTCCAACACCACCGCCGCCCCGAGCCCGCCGGCAGCGCATGCCGTCGCGAGACCGAATTGTTTCCCGCGCCGCTTCAATTCGTGGAGCACCGTGGTGACCATGCGCGCCCCGGTGGCCGCAAACGGGTGCCCGATGGAAATCGAGCCGCCGTGCACGTTGAATTTCGCATCGTCGATCTCGCCGATGGCTTCGCTGCGTCCGAGTTTCTCCTCGGCAAACTTCTTCGAGGCGAAGGCCTGCGTGTTGCACAAGATCTGTGCGGCGAAGGCCTCGTGCATATCGACCAGGTCCATGTCCTTGAGCGTGAGCCCCGCGCGCTCGAGCGCGATGGGCGTCGCGTAGCTCGGGCCCATGAGCATCCAATCGCCGGGATCGAGCGCGGCGTAGGCCCAAGAGCGGAGATACCCCAGCGGGCGATAGCCGAGGGCCTTCGCCTTTTGCTCGGTCATCACGATCAGCGCGCTGGCGCCGTCCGTGAGGGGCGAGGAATTGCCCGCGGTGATGCTGCCGAATTTGCGATCGAAGGCCGGCTTCAATTTGCCGTAGCCCTCGAGGCTCGAATCGTCGCGCACGGTGTTGTCGCGCGCGATGGGCTTGTCGTAGCGCGGGCCCGGAACGACGTGCATCACCTCTTGGTCGAAGACTCCATCGCTCCACGCCTTGGCGGCGCGCGAGTGGCTCCGGTGCGCGAACTCGTCCTGCGCCTCGCGCGAGATGTGGGCCTCCTTGGCCATCTTTTCCGCGCTTTCGCCCATGGTGAGGCCCGTCGTGGGCTCCTTCAGCGAGGGCGGCACGGGGAGGAAATCGCGCGCGGAGAGCTTGCGGAAGGCGCTGAGCTTCTCGCCGAACGTCTTCGCCTTGTTGGCGTTCATGAGCGCCTCGGCTAGCTTTTTGGAGACGGTGATGGGCACGTCGCTCGCGCTGTCGGCACCGCCGGTGATGGCCACGTCGTGCTGGCCGGCGAGCAGCGATTCGGCGGCGCTGGTGAGCGATTGGAACGACGTCGCACACGCACGGCTGACCGAGAAGGCCTCGATGTCCTTGGGCATGGCCGTGCCGAGCACGATTTCGCGCGCGATGTTGGGCGCGGCGATGGAGGGCAGCACCTGGCCGTAGACGCAGAGGCCCACTTCCTTGGGGGACAACTCGGAGCGCGCGAGCAGCTCCGCGACGACGATTTTGCCGAGGTCGAGTGCGCTCAGATCGCGGTAGGCGGTCTGCGATTTCGCAAAGGGGGTACGCAGCCCTGCGACGATGGCGATGCGCTCGCTACGCCCCTTGCCATTTCCGTTTCCGTTGCCGGTGGCCATGACGTCTCCTTAGTGAATGACGATTCAGTCACCAAGGTGGACCACCACTAACGCGACGAGTCAAGCACAGCCTTGCAGGCGCATGCACATGCCGACAAGGTGTGCTATCGCCGATCCATTCTTCTTACGACCTAACCCCACGAAAGGTGGAAAGCCCGATGCCGAAGCTCCCGGAAGTACTCACCAGCGAAGCCAAGAAGCCCGCCGTCGTCGACGATTGCCTCGCGCTCATCGACGCCGAAGTCGCGGATAAGTCCGGCATCTCGGGGCTCGCCATCAAGGCGGGCTATGCGGCGGTGAAAGGGGTCAAGCCGGGCTTCATCAAGCAAGTCGTGGCGGATCTCCTGCCCGAGTTCGCCGATGCGCTCGACCCGCTGTACCAACAGGCCCAGACCGAGAACAAGCCGGTCGCAACGTTCTTCGAGAACAACACGAGCAAGGTGGCCGACGCCCTTCTGGCCATCACCGATGCCAAGGCGCAGAAGTCGAAGAGCGGCGTGGTGAAGGGCACCTACGACAAACTTCGCGGTAGCGCGAAGAAGAACGTCGAGGCCGCGGTCCCGCGCCTCGGCAAGATGATCGAGAAGCACTCTAACTAGCGCCAGCTGCGCGACGTGCAGTGGTCTCGCGGGCGACGTCGATGAAGGCGCGGAAGGCCGGCGAGACCTGCGCGCGGCTCGGAAAATAGAGGTAGAAGCCCGGAACGGAGGCCGCGAAGTCCTCGAGGACGATCTGCAGGCTTCCGCTCTTGAGTTGTGCCGTGATGTCCGGCTCGAAGACGTAACCGAGCCCGAGCCCCGCCTCGGTCAACGAGAGGACGGCACGTTCGTCGTTGGTGACGAACGTGCCGCGCACGGGCACGCGCCAGGTGCGCTTGCCGCGCTCGAGATCCCAGGGCCAGATCCGCCCCGTGTTGGGCGAGCGGTAGCAGATGCAGTTGTGCGCGGCGAGATCGCGCGGCGTCTTGGGGACGCCGTGCTTCTTCACGTAGCGTGGCGAGGCCGCCACCACGAAGCGCGCCGAGCCCGTGAGGCGCACGTGCACCATGTCGCGGGCCACGAATTCTTCCAGGGTGATGCCGCCGTCGAGTCCCTCGGCCACGATGTTCGCGCGGCGGTTTTCGATTTGCACCTCGACCTCGACGGCAGGAAAGCGCGTCCCGAAGCGCGGAAGGATGGGCGCGATGACCCGATCCCACGCGAGAGGAAGCACGGTGAGCCGCACCCGGCCCGTGACCTCGCCAGGGCGCGCAGAAGAGCCCTTCAGAGCATCCAGAGCCTGCTGGATCGCGGGCCCTGCTTGCTCGAGCAGGCGGCGCCCTGCATCGGTGAGTGATACGCTTCTCGTGGTTCGAGAAAGCAACGTGACGCCCAGCCGCGTCTCGAGCTGGCGCACCGACTGACTCAGCGACGAAGGCGAAACACCTAGCTCCGATGCGGCCGCAGCAAAGCTTTGCCTGCGAGCAACGGCGAGGAACGAGTTCAGCGCGTTAAGCGGCGTGAAGGCCATTCGTAAGATTTTCTACATAGCACGTCCGCCGGGTGAGCCTTTTCCACATCGGCCTTCGGGGGCATGCTTCCGCCTCGAACAAGGAGTTCATCACATGTTGAAAACACCGGCATACGCAGCGGCAAGGGCGGGGGCAAAACTGGCACCAACGATCATCGAGCGGCGCGATCCCGGTCCCAAGGACGTTCTCTTGGAGATCCTGTACTCGGGCATTTGCCACAGCGATCTTCATCAAGCGCGCGACGAGTGGGGAGGGGCCATCTTCCCGATGGTTCCGGGCCACGAGATCGTCGGCCGCGTGACCCAAGTGGGCAAGGACGTGACGAAGTTCAAGGTCGGCGACATCGGCGCCGTGGGCTGCTTCGTCGACTCGTGCGGCACGTGCGCGTCGTGCAAAGAGCACCTGGAGAACTTCTGCGAGGCGGGGTGCGCGTACACCTACAACAGCACGGAAATGGACCGGAAGACGCCCACGTATGGGGGGTATTCCTCGCAAATCGTCGTGCGCGAGCACTATACCCTCAAGGTTCCCGCAGGGCTGGATTTGGCCGCCACCGCGCCGCTGCTCTGCGCGGGCATCACCACGTACTCGCCGCTGCGGCAGTTCAACTGCAAGAAGGGCGACCGCGTGGCCGTCGTGGGCCTGGGCGGCCTGGGGCACATGGCGGTGAAGTTCGCCGCGTCCATGGGCGCCGAGGTCACTGTCCTGAGCACCTCGCGCGCCAAGGAGGCCGACGCCAAGCGCCTAGGGGCACACGCCTTCGAAGTCACGAGCGACAAGGGCGTCTTCCCCAAGCTGGCCAACCGCTTCCACTTGATCGTGGACACCGTGTCGGCCCCGCACGACTTGAACGACTACTTCGAGACCTTGCACCATTACGGTACTTTGGCGCTGGTCGGGTTGCCCCCCGAAGCCTTGCGCGTCGAGCCCTTCGCCCTGGTGAGCGGCAACCGCCGCTTCGCCGGCTCGAACATCGGCGGCATCAAGGAAACCCAGGAGATGCTCGACTACTGCGCCGCCCACGGCATCGTCTCCGACATCGAGACCATCGACGTCCACCAGGTGAACGAAGCGTACGAACGCCTGTTGAAGAACGACGTCCGTTACCGCTTCGTCATCGACGGCACCTCGCTCCGCGCGTGACCCCTTTGGGGGGGGCCGGGGGACCGGCGAGGTTTGAGGACGGGTGGGCTATGAAGGACTCGAACCTTCAGCCAACGGATTAAGAGTCCGCTGCTCTACCAATTGAGCTAATAGCCCGCTCTCAGAGAAGACGCTGTCTATCCGGCACGAGCGCTCGAGTCAAGCGGTTGTTGATCGAGGGATCGATTTCCCCGATTCGTGCGATGCAAAGCGTGGGCGAGAAAGCCTCGCGTTCGCTTGGCGAGGGCGGCATTTTTCGTTAGCGGATCCACTACGTGGAGGCCGTGTCAAAGGACGCGAGATCGCCTAAAGAAGACCACGGTGATGACGCATCGTTCTGCGATTTTTCTTTCCGCCTTCACGCTCACCACCATGGGCACTTTGTCTCTGCACAGCGGCGGATGTTCTTCCGCCGATGAGGGCGCGGCGGCTCCGATGACGACGGATGCAGGGCAAGATCGCCCGCCCATCGTTCCGGTGCCGGACGTGTTGCCGTGGACGCCTGTCAATCTATTCCCGGCCATCTGGCTCGACGGGGACGACATCCAAGAGACGAACGGCAGCGTGGTCCAATGGACCGATAAGTCGGGCAACCGCAATGATGCGAGACAGGACACCGCCTCGCTGCAGCCGAGGGCTGTCGTCTTCAATGGTCACAAGGGTGCCTCCTTCAATGGGGCCACGCAGTTGGTCGTCCGGGACGCGCCCTCGCTTCGCTGGGGGACGGACGACTTCGCGTTCTTCACGGTCCTCCGGTACACGGACGCCCTCGATCCCTTGGTCGGTGACATCTTCGTCAAGGACATAGGGCCGGAGCCGTACAGCGGGGTCCAGATCTTCGCAACCACGCCGAAAAACAGGGACGGTGGTACCGGATTGCCGGGCGAATTCTTGATGGGCACAGGCGATGTGAGCCGAATTAAATCCGCGGACGACAGGGGCTACGCCGACGGCAAGCCGCACGTAACGTCGTTTCGGCGGGTGGGCACCGAGCTCACGATGCGCGTTGATTTTCGCCCCTCTGGGAGCATGACCGTTTCCCAGGTGAACGTCAGCGCCGGCGGTCAGGACGTTCGCATTGGTGGGAACACCTCGTCGCAGTTTCTCATCGGCGACATCGCCGAGCTCATTGGCGTCCATGCGACGGTTTCCGACGGAGACGTCACCCGTGTGGAGACGTACTTGAAGGATCGCTACGGACTGTAGACATCGAGCAACATCGGTTGAGTCCTTTTCGTTCGGGGCACGGACTTTCTCAGAATCCGTAGCGCTCGCGCACGTAGGCCTCTACCTTCGCGATGTCCGCCTCGGCCAAGCTTGCGCGGACGCCGAGAATGATCGCGATATCGGCTCGTAGGAACTTGTCGCCCTCGCGTGCGCCCCCGATCGTACCGTTGCCGTCGCTCGCATTCACGCTTACGGGATCGGTCGTAACCCTGCCCGCCAGTACCCCGTCGACCCGTAGCTCGAGACTCGGGCCCGAGCGTCGAAGCATCACGAGGTGAAGCAGCCCGTCGTCGTAGCCACTGCGCAGTGACGTGATGCGATGATTGGCTTCTGCCCCCACCAGGTACGTGCTCGGTGAGCGAGTCATGAAGAGCTGTACGCCCGGATTGGGTACGGTGGACGTCGTTCGCGCGTAAATTGTGCCGAAATTGGGATCGTCGAGGCCGATCGAGCGTAGGGCGACGAAAAAGGTGAAGTCGTCGGTACCCCACTGCAGCGACGGGGTGTCGGCGACGGCCAGCCGCGATTGCCCGTCGAACGAGACGATTTTGTGGCCATGGATCTCGACCACAGTCGGTCGACGTGCCCCGGAATCGGTCACGGCGGTGACCGCGTGATTCTCCTTCCCTGAGCGGTCATTCCATTGCGTTACGGCGCCCCCCGCGACGACGACGTCGTCCCCGTCGAGCCAGAGGTCAGGAAAAAGATTGGCAGGCGTCCAGGAGGGGGCGTCCGGCTGCGGAATGATGGAGCCTCGATCCGGTCCCGCGTCACTTGCCGTCGATGCATCGGTCGACGAGCACGCGGCGGCGGTCGTGGCCAGCGCACCGAATACGGAAGCAGCACACGACCAACCTACGAGCGCACGGCGGCGGCGGTTCATCACGGGCGTACGACTACCATCCACGATTGCAGTGGAAAACTCCCGCGTGAGGGCGCGTGCAGGGCTCGCATACGCCCATGTCGACGCATCCGATGAGTGCGGTTATGACGGCGACGAAGTCACGAGAAAATTCCTCCCGGAATACGGCTAGATCGGCGTGCATTCTCGCTGAATGCAGGTTCTGGTCGCCATGCCCGACAGAGCGGTGCGTGAGAGCCCGTCACTTCGGTCGCTGGGCGACGAAGGTGTGCGTTTCGCGCGCGCCGGCATCGTTGCCCTCGTCGCGGTCGGAGCTGAGATACAGGCGGCATCCATCCGGCGAGATCCAGCCAGGGCTGTCGTTGAAGCTGCTGTTTACACCGGGGAGCCGCGTGGGCGTCCCGAACGTTCCCGAGTCGGTGGTTCGAGTGGCCACCCAGATGTCCTGATCTCCGGCTCCGCTGCGGGTTGAAACGAAGTAAACGGTGAGTCCGTCCTGGGTGACGGCTGCACCGGCGTTTTTCGACGCGGGATCGTTCAACTCACTGACGGGGGTGGCCGCGCCAAAGGTGGCGTCGCCCGTGATGGGCGCGCGAAAAATCTCCTGCTTGTCGCCATCGAGGCGAGTGAGCCAAAGTTCGCGACCCTCGAGCAAGTAGGGCGATGCGATGTTTCCCGATGGCAGATGAAAGACCTTTTGTGCAGCGCCGAACGCGCTCCCAGTGTCATCTCGACGAGCGTGATAGAGATCGTAGGTGGTGGTTACCTCGCGATTGCTCATGAAATACAGGTCTTTGCCGTTGGTGCTGATCCACGGCAAGTAGTCCTCCGCCGTGCTGTTGGTGGCCGCAAGCCATGGCTTCGTCTGAAAGCCACTGGCGACGTCACTTCGCGTGGCGAGGACGAGGTCTTTCCCGTCGTCGTAGACGACGGTCAGCTCGTCGGCGCTCAGCCTGGCCCCGCTGCTCTTCCCGCTCCCTGTCGGTAGCCCGGGAACGAGCGTGGGACGACCGAAATCTTTCGACAGGTCACACGGGCCGGGCGGCGGTGGAATGATGCTCCCATCTCGCCCGGCATCGGGGGTGGAGGACTCTCCGGAGTCGCTCGATGAGCAGCCTACGGGGCTCATGAACATGCATGTCGCCGCGAAGGCGGTGAGGCCGGCGACCCACATGCCACGGCCCAGTCGAAGGCTTTCTCTCATCATGCAGGAACCATCGTCCGCGGCGCATCGCTGGTTGCGTGACTTCGTACGGGAAGCCTGCGGCAACCGTCTTGCCTTCGGCACGGTGCGCGGGTAACTCACTAGCGGTGCGCCTGAGCAATCTTCCGATTTTCCGATGGCATACCGCGCAAATTCACGTTCCGCGCGTGGAGCGCCTTTCGCGCGCGATCACCGAGCTTTCCCCCGACGGGGTGCGATCGATGCTCGATGTGGGATGCGGTGATGGCACCTTGGCGCGCGATGTTGCGCGGCGCATCGGTGCGGAGGAGCTCGTCGGTGTGGACGTGAAGGTGCGCGACGAAGTGGCCATCGACGTCAAACAGTACGACGGACGCGTGCTCCCGTTCCCCAATGCAACATTCGACCTGGTCACCATCGCGGACGTGCTCCATCACGCCGAATCGCCCGAGGCCGTCGTTGGCGAGGCCATGCGGGTGCTTCGTCCCGGAGGGGCGCTCATCATCAAGGACCATTTTCGATTCGGCCCCGTGAGCAACGCCACGCTGTTGGCGATGGACATCGTCGGCAACTACGCCGCGGGTGTCCTCGTGCGCGGCAAGTACCTTTCGCCTCCGGAGTGGGTCGCCCTCATTGCCAAGGCGCAAGGACGCGTCGACGAGCTCGTCTGGCCATTCGAGGTGCACTCGCTGCCGTGGCGCATCGTCACGCGCAGCGAGTACCAGTTCCTGATGCGGGTTCGCCCCGTCGCGTGAGGCTTCAGCCCGCGACGTGGCGGTAACGGCGACCGCTTCGCACGCGCTCGCCTTTGCCGACCGCGGTGGCGATGCGGATGAAGGTCCACACCGTGCCGCGCAGCTTGGCCAGCTTGGAGACGCCGACCCGCTCGTTGTAGTCGATGGGCACTTCCACGATGTTGTAGTTCGATTTCGCCGGCAAAATCAGCGTATCCAGCGGAAGGGCGTCGCCCGAGCCGTCGAAATTGAACGCGCGAATGACCGACGAGCGATAGCCGCGCATGCCGCTGTGCACGTCCGTCGTAGGCACCCCGTGCACCGCGTACGCCGTGGCGGCGAAGAAGCGATTGGCCATGAAGTTCGGGACCGGCATCGCCTTGGGGTAATGATAGGTGCGGCTCGCGTTCACCACGTCCGCGCCCTGCTCGAGCAGGCCGCGAATGCGCGGAATCATCTGCGCGGGATAGGTGAAGTCGCAGTCGAGGTAGACGAGTGCATCGCTCTGCTTCGCCGCCTCGTACATCAGGAGCTCCATCGCCGGGCCATGACCGCGCGGTGGAAGCTGCCGGATGACGCGTGCGCCTTTGGCCGCGGCCAGCTCGGGGGTGCGGTCGCTCGAACCGTCCACGAGCAGGATCTCCGCGTCGGGAGCGACCTCGCGGATCTCGTCGATCATCTTCTCGACGCTTTCCTCCTCGTTGAGCGTGAGCATGCCGACCGTAAGCGAGAGCTTCCTCGCACGCGGCGGTTTGCGCGCCACGATGACGCATTGGAAGGCGAGCAGGCCAGGGGCACTCTTGGCGACCAACCCTTCCACGGGACGCACGAACTGCATGTACGCCTGGTAAAGGGGCGATTTGCTCAGCGCAAGCGGGTCGACCTCTCCGTTGGACTGCTTCTCGAGGAGCTGTTTGCGGATGAGCGGCTTGGCCGCGCGGACGAGCATCGGGTTGAGATCGACCCGCATGATCTCGAGGCCAGACTCCTCCACGAGGCGCATGGCCGTCTCGCGCGTGAAGAAGCGCAGATGGCTGTCGTCGAGGATGCCGCTTGGTTCGTAGGTGAAGTTGCCCGCGAGCAGCCCGAGGCGGACCGTCCAAGCCGCCACGTTGGGAAGCGAGACGATGACGTGCCCGCCGTCCTCGAGCAGATTGCACATGCGCGCGAGCACGGCGCCCGGATTCACCGTGTGCTCGAGCACGTCCGCGAAAAGAATGAGGTCGAACTTGCGGTCCTTCAGCGTCTCGAGCACTTCGTCGGTCTCGATGTTGACCGAGTAGACCTCGTCGAGCACTTCCCGCGCGCGGGCTGCCGATTCGGGGACGATCTCGATGCCCACCACGTGCGCGCCATGATCGCGTGCGACCTTGCCGTTCGTGCCGATGCCACACCCCACGTCCAGCACGGTCCGGGGGCGACCAATGGCGTCCGTCAGGGCGTAGTTGACCTCTTCGACGACGTACTTGGGGACCTTGTTCTCGCTGGGCATGTTCGAGCCGCTATACCACGTGTGACGTCGTCTACTTTTTGCTTCCGCGGTTGCGCCAGGCATTGTTGAACTCCGCGATGGTGGATTCGGTTCGGGGGTGATGGACCATTTTGCGCAGAAGCGGCGGTGTAATGGTCGGAATGTGCGCCCCGGCCTCCAGCGCCTCGTTCACGTCGAACATGGATCGCATCGAACCCACGATGATCTTCGCGGGCAGGCCTTCCCGCTCCAAGATGGTACGCGTCGAGGAAATGACCGGGCGGACGTCGTAGCCCAGATCCTTCACGCGGCCCGAGAAAATGCTCACGTACGTGGCCCCTGCGAGCGCGGCAAGGTAGGCCTGGTTCATGGCCATCATGCACGTCACGTTGGTCTTGATGCCCTTTTTGGTCAGCGCGTGAACGACGCGTAGACCGTGCTCGCTCATGGGCACCTTGATACAGATTCGCTCGCGATCCCACGTGTGGTAGGCGAGGGCCTCCTCGAGTTGTTCTTTTTCCGTCTCGGTCGTGAGTTCGACGGAGACGTCGCCCCAGCTCACCTTGAGAACTTCGCGAATGCGCTCACCGAGATCCGCATCGGGGGCCTCTCGAGCAATGATAAGCGGATTGGTGGTGACGCCTGACAGCACACCCCAGCCATAGAGTTCCTGGATTTCCTTGGGGTCCGAGCTGTCGATGAAAATGGCCATGCACTTTGCTCCAACGTAAAGAAGGCGCACTCTAGCACAAGCTGAGTGGCAATCCCCGGCAGGGGGCCGCCATGAGTGCCACCGCACCTCCGTTTCCGATCACATTTTCGCCGCAGAAAGGCAATCCGCAGAAAAGAAGCTATTCCGCCGTATTTGCAATCTTCGAGGCGAGATCTCGTACGGTTGCCCCCGCTAAATCTGGCAACCGGCGCGTGGGCGCAGTGGTCCCCTGTTGGGGTCGCAAGGGGCAAAGCTCGCATCGGTTCGGCGCAAAAATAAGCCCGGTGCGCAAGCCTGCCGCGTGACCGGCCTCCACGTCGGACGAAGTGTCCCCCAGCATCCATGAATGCGCTGGGTTCAGTCCGAGGTCTCGGACGAGGTCCAGGAGGAGGCCGGGTTTCGGCTTGCGGCACTCGCAAGGTCCGACCAGCGACGAGTCGCCTCCCGCGCCACCTTCGGGATGATGCATGCAGGTTGCAACCTTTGCGATGGGAATGCCGCGATGGGCGAGCAATGCCACGAGAGCGTCATTCGTTCGCTGCACGGCTTCGCGCCCGAAATGGCCCTTGGCCGGGCCGGGTTGATTGGTGGCGATGGCCAGCACGTATCCTGCGTCGTGGAGAAGGCGCAGCCCTTCTTCGACACCGGCGAGAAGTCGCAACTGGTTCGGATGAAACGCGGTGGTGATGACCCCCGTTTCCTCATCGCGCACGACGTCGATCAGGGTGCCATCGCGGTCGAGGATGACGCCTCGCCGTAGTGTTACTTCACCGACTCCCATTTCGTGGTCTGTGCTTGAAGCTTGGGATGGCTGACCAGCAAGTGCCAGACGACGGCGCAAAAGCCTTCCGTATGGGGGGTGATGCGTTCGCTGGCGACGGTGGGAATGAGCACGCACACGTCGGCCACTTCTTTCGTGTAGCCGCCATCGCGCCCCACGATGCCGAAGATCTTCGCGCCGCGTTCGCGTGCGAGCTCGAGGGAGCGCACCAGGTTCACGGACACGTTCTTCACCCGGTTGCCGCCGCCGACGGAGAAGACCAATACGCCGTCTCGCTCGTTCAGCCGCGAGACTTTGAGCCACTCGGAGAAGCTCGTGTCCCATCCCTCGTCGTTGACGCGCGCCGTGAGCTCCGAGACGTTGTCCGTCGGTGCGTACGATTCGAGGCCGCAGATCTTACGAAAATCGTTCACCGCATGGCTCGCGTGGCCCGCCGAGCCACCGACACCGAGGATGAAAAGACGCCCGCCACCGGCCCGCACGGCGGCCAGACCTTCGGCCAGGGCTTCGATGCTCGCCGTGTCCAATTTGCGAATGAGCTCGATGCTCTCGTCGAGAAAAGATTCGGTGAATGTTTTCATGGGAGATCGCCCGCTTCCTATGTCACGAGCGATGGAAGTTCGCAACGATGCGCGCGCCATCGAAATCGAAACGAAACCGCAGCGGCTTGAGGCCGCGGCGAACCAGCGCGTCGGTTACGGCGCGACGGTCACCCGGCCGCGCGTAGAACATAAAAAAGCCGCCACCGCCAGCGCCAATGAGCTTGCCTCCCAAGGCGCCTGCCTTGCGCGCCGCCTCATAGTGCTCATCGATGGTCGAATCGGTCATTTTGGCGGCGAGCTTGCGCTTGTTCGTCCAGTGCTCGTGGAGGAGATCTCCATATCGGTCGACGTCGCCCTCGAGCAGCAGGCGTTTGGTCTCGTAGCCGAGTTCCTTGATGCGGTGCATGCGCTGAACGGCGCTGTCCTCGTTCTTTTTGATGACCTCGCGCTGCTGAACGAGCACGTCGGACGCCGCGCGTTCCACACCCGAGTAAAAGACGATGAGGTTGCGTTCGAGTTCGTCCAGCACCTCGAGCTTCACCGGGAGCCGCTCCACGTGCACGGCTCCGTCCTTTTCGAAGGTGAACGCGGTTACGCCACCGTATGCGGCGATATATTGATCCTGCTTTCCGATGGGCTCCTTCAGGATATCCATCTCGATGTGGCAGGCTTCGCGCGCCAATTGCTCGCTGGAGACGAATTCGCCTTTGTACGCGTGCAGGGCATTGAGCAAAGCTACGGTGAACGAGCTGGATGAGCCGAGGCCGGAATTGGCAGGCAAGTCGGCGATGCTGACGAGCTCCACGCCGCGCGAGACACCGGTGAAACGCAGGGCTTCGCGGAACAGACGATGCTCGATTTGGTCGACCCGCTCGACGATTTCCGTGTGTGAATACGCGAGACGGATGGTGTCGTAAAATCGGCTATTGATGGCGACGAAGATGTGCTTGTCGATGGCTGCGGCCACGAGGAAGCCACCGTGCTGCGACGCGTAGCTGGGCAAATCGGACCCACCGCCGCCAAGGGAGAAACGAACCGGCGCGCGTGAAACAATCATGGTCTTTTCTGGAAAAGAAGATGGTCGGTCAAGGTGGCCAACCCTTCGGGTGAGCCGATTTCGAAGAACCTTACCGCAGCCGGGTAGGCGCGTAAACGCCCCTGCCGAGCGAGCTCCTCTTGCAACACCGCGAGGTCGGCGCGCGTGCCCGGTGCCGTTGCCGCCACCACGTTTCGACGCAGTGCGATGGCGCCGTAGTCGATGTGATCGAACGCCGGGTCCTTCACGCCCTTTTCATACCGCGACACCCAGATCCCATCGGTGACGACGTTGGAAGCATCCCATTGGCCCGCGTTCTTGTAGACGCTCATGACGCCGTCGCAGTCGTCGTAGGTTTCGAGCAGCCGGAGCGGCGCCTGGTAATCGAAGGGCAGGTAGCTATCCCCGTACGTGACCAGAAATGTGGGCGCCAAAAGGTCGAACGCCTTTCGAAGAGCGCCCAGAGTACCGAGTAACGTCGGCCCCTCGTCGGAGTAATGCACGCTCAGTCCAAATCGGGCCCCATCGCCGACATGTTCGCGGATCGCTTCTCCGAGGTGTGCGATGCACAAGACGACGTCGCGAAAACCGCACGCCGCGAGCTTCTCGAGCTGCCAGTCGATGAAGGGGCGACCCGCCACGTCGAGCAGGGCCTTCGGCGTTTTCAGCGTGAAGGGGCGCATGCGGGTGGCGAGGCCGCCCGCGAGGATGACTGCCTGCTCGTTCGCGACGTTCATCCGAAGACTTCTGCGGCCACCTGCTTCACGCTCAGTTCGACGGCGGCGTCGGAGGTGTAGCGGACGCGGAATCCGAGTGCGCCGAGTTTCTCGGGGTTGATGCGGGAGACCGGGACGTCGCCGGGCCAGCCTTGTTTTCCACCGCCGAATTCGATGCGCGCAGCCGGATTTGGCGAGGCGGCTACGCAGAGCTCGGCGATGCGGGCCACGCTGGTCCAATCCGGGGGGGCCAGATTGTAGACATTGATTGCGTCGGGGCCGTGATCGAGGACGTGGAGGATACCCGCCGCACAATCCGTGACGTGGAGATACGGCTTGGCCTGCCGCCCATCGCCCAGCACGTCGAGGTAGTCCGGATGCTCGCGGAGCTTTTTGCAGAAGTCCAAGATGGCCCCGTGTGTGCCCCTGGGGCCGACGACGTTGCCGAAACGCAAGATGTACCCGCGTAGTTTGAAACATTCCACGTAGGCTGCGATGAGCGATTCGCCGGCGAACTTACTCGCGCCGTAGAGAGAAATGGGCAGGTTGCCCAAATCGGTCTCCCCGCAGGCCTCCGCCGTGTTCCCGTAAACGGTGCCGCTCGAGGAGAAGACGAACTTGGGCACGCCCGCGAGTCGTGCCGCTTCCAGCGCATTGTACGTCGCGATGGTTCCTTGCTCGAGGTCGAGACGGGTTCGCTCGAGTCCCCAGCGCGCCTCGGGATTGGCTGCGAGATGAAATACGACGTCGTGACCGGCCATGGTGCGCGTCAGCGCATCGAGATCGAGGGCGTCGCCCTGTATCAAGGTGGCCTTGCCGCTCGCGAGCGGGCCTTCGATGAATGCCGGTTTTCCAACGGAGAGGTTGTCGAAAACCGTAACCGAGCCACGCTCCACCAGTCGGTCTACCAAGTGGCTGCCGATGAACCCGGCGCCGCCGATGACGAAAAAACGCATGGCGCACGTTTTACGTCCTTTTGTCGCGGTTTGCTTGGCCATTTGCGAATGAGACACCTAGAAGCGTGTCATGTAGAGTCGGCCCGCCTTTTTCCGCTTACCCCGTCCTCCACATGGTTCTCTCGAAGATCCGTCAAAATATCGTTTCCAAGCTCTGGTTGCATCGAGACATCGTTCGACGAATCGGCGCAGCGCCGATGGTCGGTTTCATCTTCGTTACCTTCATCGGCATCGGGCTCTTGCATCGAGCCTCGCACCAGTTGCCGGGACTCCTGCTCTGGGGCGTTCTGTTGTCGCTGTCGTTTGCCGGTTGGGGGGCTGCCATCGATCGTGTCGGCGGCCACGCGCGCGCCGCCGACTGGGGTTTGCGAGCGGCGTGGGGCATGGCATGGACCATCGTGGCCGGCGGCCTTCTCGCCGCCTTGTCCCTCGTATCGAGAGGAGTTTTGCTCGCCTGGGTTGCGTCGGGGTTGATTTCCCTCGTCGTGGAGCTCGCGCGATTTGGCGTGCGTTTCCCCGTCCATTCGGGGGCGTTGCGTCGATGGTTACGATACCGCGGTGTCTATGCCGTTGCGCTCATTCCCGTGTGGGGATTGCTGGCGGTTCAATATTGTGTGTCGCCGATATATCCGCATTTCAATCTCAATGATGACAATGTTTCGTATTTTGCTCTTGCGCGTGCGCTGATTGACGGCGGGTCACTCATCGACCCGTTCAGTCTTCGTCGCCTGAGCGCGTACGGTGGGCAATCCTATCTGCACGCGCTCGTTCTCGTGGTTGGTGACGAGCGGCATCTCCATTTGATCGACATGGGAATGGGCCCCGTCCTGATAACGGCAGTCCTTTTGGGACATGTACGCGAGCGTGCCCGGCACGCGTGGCACCTCGTTCCGCTACTTGCGATCCTGCTCGCCGTATTGCCCGCCACTCGGATCAACACGGCCAGCGCAACCACCGGCGCGCTTCTGTTTCTAGCGATGTATCGCACCGTGGACCGTCGCGAAGTCCACCTTGGAATCAAGACGGCGCTGCCCTTGGCGTTGCTCGCCGCGGCGGCGTGTACGCTCCGCCAGAATTACCTGGCGGTCTGCGCGGTGTTTCTGGTGGCCACGTATCTTGCGTTTTCATTTCGCGGGAAAAACCGAATACGGCTTCTAGCGCGACCCGAACTTCGAGAGGCCTCGCTGTGCGCCGCGCTCACCCTGGCGTTTCTTCTGCCGTGGCTCGTGTTGTCGTATCGGTCCAGTCGCACGTTTCTCTTTCCGATCCTGCCGGGGAATTATCATTCCGAATATGGCGCTTTTGGTGCCGGGCAGGATAAGCTCGCCCAGCTCAAATTCCTTTGGAACAACGCGACGTACAGCGAACCCATTCGGACGCTGCCATTCTTCATCTTGGCGGCACTTCTCGTTCCAGATGCTTCACCCCGCAAAGGAAGCAGGGCGCTCTTCATCGCCGCAGCCATCGGCTTCTTCGCCATCGTGCGCGGGTTTCCTCTTTCGGACCCGCCGAACATCGGCCGGTATTACTACGCGTCGATGCTCGCATTCGTTCTCGCCACCGGTTTGGCCGCGGGCGCTGCGTTGCCGCAGTCCATTCGTCAGGGTGATTTTCGCGTGTGGATCGCCGTTGGCCTCGTGATCGTGTCTTCCGTACTTCAGATTCAAGAAACGCGGGATTGGGCCAAGTCGACATTTGGTCAATACTTGGACGATATCCGAACGGCGCTTGGAGAGCCTTTTTCGGATCATCGGAACTCGGCGTACCAACGCCTCCAGCAAGCGGTGCCCCCTGGCGCGAAGATGCTCGCCATGCTCGATGACCCTTACTACTTGGATTTCGGTCGCAATGCGATTTACCTGGTGGATTTGCCCGGTGCCGTGAGCCCCCCTCCTGGCATGCCCCTCGGTCGCGGGCCCGACGCGCTCGCAGAGTATCTATTGAATCAGGGAATACGGTATTATGCCTTCGTGGGGGCAAAATCGTCGATATCGCTCTATCGTCGCGACACTTGGGAAAGGCAAAAGGTCGGCGCCGAGCTCATATGGCGCATGGCCGCACCGTTCTATCTGGATATGTTCCGTCTCAACGACGAGCTTGCGGCCACACGCCGCGTGCTCTTCAGCGAGAAGGACACCTTCGTGGTCGATCTGGCAACCCCGGCTACGAACCACTGATGGTCGTTCGAATTCGACACGTGAGGACACTCCACCTACACTGCTTGACTCCCCTTTGACCCGGTGGCACAGCCCCGAGCCCCATCCATGCCTCAGTTAGCTCTGGTACCTGACGACGTCATCGCGAAAGCCATTGCATCGCGTGCCCTGCATGAAGGCGGGCGCCTCCGGCGCGCATTTTTCGAGTCCCAGGCCCAGGAGCTGCTCGAGACGATACGGCTCTTTGCCGGGGTTCTTCGCGCTGGGAAAAAGGTGCTCCTGTTTGGGAACGGTGGTAGCGCGGCGGATGCCCAGCACATTGCTGCCGAGCTCGTTGGCCGCTTCGTGAAGGACCGGGAAGCGTTGCCTGCCATTGCGCTCACGGTGGACACGTCCGCTCTGACGGCCATCGGAAACGACTACGGGTTCGAGCAAGTGTTTGCTCGTCAGGTTCGTGCCCTGGGGCAGGAGGGCGACCTCGCCGTTGCGATTTCGACGAGCGGCACCTCGCCAAACGTCATTGCCGCCATCCATGCCGCTCGTGAGAAGGGCATGCGCGTGATGGGGCTCTCCGGCCGCAAAGGCGGGCAGATGCCAGCCCTATGCGACACGTGCCTCGTCGTACCGTCGAACGACACTGCACGGATTCAAGAATTGCACATTACGATTGGCCACATCCTCTGCGAGGTGCTCGAGGCATCGCTCGAAGCGCCTCGTGGCGAGCCGAAAGTCGAGTCGCGCCCGAAGGTTTCGCGTTCGGCGAAGGAAGTCGATCTGGCCGAGCTGATGGAACTCCGCCGCCTTTGGCGGGCCGAAGGCCACACGGTCGTTTGGACGAATGGCAACTTCGACGTTTTTCACATCGGCCACCTCGAATCGCTGCGTGCTGCGCGGAAGTTTGGCACCGTGCTCGTCGTGGGGGTCAATTCCGACGAGGCTATTCGCGTGGCCAAGGCGGCCAAGGTCCACGCTCGACCGGTGTTTCCCGTTGCCGAGCGAGTCGAGGTTCTGACCGCCCTGGAGGTCGTGGATTACGTGCTCGTCTTCGACGAACCAACGCCCGAGCGGATCCTGTCGCTCGTTCAACCGGACGTCCATTGCAAAGGGGCCGACTACGCCCCGCCGAACGGCGCACCCATTCCGGAAGCGGCGACCGTGGCGGCGTATGGTGGGCGCGTGGAGTTTCTCCCGCTCATCCCGGGCAGGTCATCGACCAGCACACTCGCCCGCCTCCTCGATGGCTCATAGGGCGCTCTTTCTCGATCGCGACGGGACGATCATCGTCGACACGGGGTACCCTCGCGATCCGCGCGAGGTGCAGCTCGTGGAGGGGGCGGTTCCCGCCATGAAGGCCGCCCGGGACATGGGCTATGTGCTCGTCGTCGTCAGCAATCAATCCGGGGTGGCGCGGGGCATCGTCTCGAACGACCAACTGGCCAGCGTGCATGCCAAAATGGCCGAACTTCTCGCGGCGGAAGGGGTCGTGCTCGACGCAACTTATTACTGCACCCACGGTCCGGATGACGGCTGCATCTGCAGAAAGCCTCAGCCGGGGCTGCTCTTGCGCGCGGCCGAGGAGCACCAGCTCGATCTGGCGCGATCGCTCCTCGTTGGGGACAAGCCGAGCGATGTGGCGGCGGGCAAAGCTGCGGGCTGCGGCTCGTTCCAGCTCGGGACGTGGAAGGACGCTCTTTTCTGGCTGCAAGCTAGCTCCGGCGGCGCAGGCGAGAGATGCTAGTGTCTACCTCCATGGTCGACCTGACCAAGCTTTCGGGACGTCGTGTGCTCGTCATCGGCGATCTCATGCTCGATGAATTCGTCGATGGCGACGTGCTGCGTATCTCCCCCGAAGCGCCCGTACCGGTGCTCGAGGTACGGGGCAGGACCTACCGCGCAGGTGGCGCCGCAAACACGGCGACCAATGTTGGAAGCCTCGGTGGGCGCCCATCGATCGCGGGGGTCGTGGGGACGGATCGCGAGGGAGAAATCCTGCGGCGCGAACTCCTCGCGAGCGACGTCGATTTGTCGGCGACGGTGGCCGACACCGCGCGGCCGACCACGCACAAGACGCGCATCATCGCGCGCGGGCAACAAGTCGTGCGGATTGACCATGAATCGCGTGAACCTCTCTCGGAGTCCGTCCGGGAGGAACTGACCGCGCGGTGTGTGCAGGCCATGGCGCATCACGATGCCTGCATTATTTCGGACTACAACAAAGGCGTCATCTCACCGGCATTGTGCGCTGCGGTCATCCAGGCAGCGGGCAACAAACCCGTCGTCGTGGACCCCAAACGACGCGACTTTTCCGCATATCGTGGGGCGACGCTCGTGACCCCCAACCTGAACGAGCTCGAAGCGGCCACCGGGATCGCGGCGACGCGCGACGAGGACGTCATTGCGGCCGGTCGTTCGTTGCTCGCATCCCTCGCGGGTGGGGCGGTTCTGGTGACACGAGGTGCACGGGGCATGACCCTCATCGTGCCGGAACGGGAGCCTCTCCACCTGAAGGCCACGGCGCGCGAGGTCTTCGACGTGACGGGAGCAGGCGATACGGTCGTAAGTACCCTCGGCTTGGCGCTGGCTGCTGGCATTTCCCTCGAGACGGCGGTGGCCGTGGCCAATGAAGCAGCAGGTATCGCCGTGAGCAAAAGGGGAACGGCTGCCGTTTTCGCCGAAGAACTTCGCAAGGTCTTGGGATAATCCCGCGCAACTGGGTGTCCACGAGGAGCACATGTTCAACGTCAGTTTGATGCGGTGGATCGACGATAGAGTGGGCAACCTCGCGTGCAATGCCCTCGCGTACAAGAAGCGGCTCCTCTCTCTTCTCGAGCGAAGCAAGAACAACGGTGCCCTGCCGAGCTTCAAGAAGATTGCCGTGATGAAGTTCTTCGGCTTCGGGTCGATCGTCGTCGCGTCCCCTGCTCTAGCGGCGCTGCGTGAAAGCTTTCCGGACGCCGAAATCCTCTTCGTCACGTTCAAGTCGAACAAGGATATTCTCGAGATCTTGCGCGTGGCCGACCGCGCCCTTTTCATCGACACCTCGAGTTTGCAGGCGTTCACGACGTCGACCCTCCAGGTCGCAGCGACGCTGCGCCGCGAGAAGGTGGATCTCGCCCTCGACCTCGAGTTCTTCGCGAAGTTCCCCCTCGTGCTCGCCAATCTGGCCGGCATCAAGCAAAGTGCCGGTTATTATCTCACTCAGGAGCACTGGCGCCGCACGCTCCTCGACATTCCTGGCTCGTACAACCACTATTTTCACACGAAGGATATCTTCCTCTCGTTGGTTTATCTGCTTCGGACCGGGGATCTCTATTACGTGGGATTCGACGAGTTTCGAAAGCGGTACAAGTATCCGCAAATCGAAATTCGCTCGCAGGAGCTGGAGCGCGTGCAGGCGTTGTTGCGAGAGAACTCCGTCGATGGCGACATCATCGTGCTCAACCCCAATTCGTCCGTCGACCTCGCTCCTGAGGTGCGAAAGTGGCCCGAAGAGCGCTACGGCGAATTGGCCGATCGCATCCTTGCGGAAAACCCCGACGCGCACGTGATTCTCATCGGTGCAAAATCCGAGGAGCACTATGTGAACCGAGTGCGCTCACATGCACGCAATGGGCGAGTGCTCTCGCTTGCGGGCAAGCTCTCCTTGCGGGAGCTGACGGCGCTCTTTTCGATTGCCTCGCTACTCGTGACCAACGACAGCGGTCCCATGCACCTCGCCTGCCTGACGGACACGCCCATCGTCGGCCTATTTTTCGGCGATACCCCAACCCTCTTCGCACCGGTGGCGTCGCGCGTGGAGGTGGTCGCGCCCTCCCTCTACAGCATTCCCATGTTCACGGTGTACAACGGCAAAGACGTATTTGCCGGACGGCCCGCCGAGACCATCGCCAATGTGCCTGCGCAAACCGTGTCGGTCGAGGACGTCATGCAGAAGGTGCGAGCTCTCTTGGAACCCGCGCAACACTCGAACGGCGTGGACGAGGATCGGCCCACCGTGCACTGAGTTGCTTGCTATGTGGAAATTTTAACGCTTGCGCTGTCGGGTGAGAAGCGGGCCTTCCATTCGGACGAGGCGAACGCGCCGAGCAAGACCGTGATAAGGGTGAGCACATGCTTGGAGTGCCCAAGGACGAGAAGCCCACTTGGATCAGCCGACTTGCCGCCCAGCCCGCGGTTCACCGTGCGATTCGTACGTTTCGCTTGCAGGAACTAACGAGTGCTGCGCTGAAAGTCCGCCCTATCAAGCGGCGTCTTCCCAAGTCGGGAATCGAGTATCGCGTCCGCTATTTGGAGAGCTTTCTCATGGCCGACGAGATCTTCCAACGAAAGATCTATCGTGAGGCTTTCGAAGGTTTGGACGTGAGAAGCTTCGTGGATCTCGGGTCCAACGTCGGATACTTCCCTCTTTTCGCGGTGGAACTCACCGGCCGGCGTGATCTCGTGGGAATTGCCGTCGATGGCAATCGTTCGATGACCGACGAGACTCGGTGGCACGTCGACCATAACCATCTCGCGAACGTAAAGCCGCTCTGGGGAATCGTCGGGTATCCCAGCGACGTCAAAGAGGCGACGTTCTACTTGAATCCGTCGAATGTCTCGTGCTCGGCCCAGCCCGTCCTCAACCCCGACGTGCCCTCGAAGGGACGCATCAAGGAAGTGACGGTGCCGACCGTCGACGTGGCTAGCGCTTGGATGCAGCACGCCGGGGATGTTCGGGTGGACGTGCTCAAGATCGATGTCGAAGGCTTCGAGCGCGAAGTTCTGCGCACGTGTGGTGCGCTTCTCGACAAGACGTCATCCGTCGTCGTCGAGTGGCACAAGTGGATCGCGTCGCAGGACGAAGTGGAGGCATTGCTCCGCGACCGCGGGTTCGTGCGCTTTCGAACGATCAGCGAGGACCCGTACTGTGGGGTTGCAGTGTACCGTCCGCGCGCGTCATGAGGCTGCGCGCGTGAAGGACGAGACCCCAGAGAGGACGCCACCAACAGGCGAGCACGGTGAGCAAGAACAGCGCGAGGCCTAGGGGTAGGGTCCGCGGGTAGTAGCGAAAGAGCACGCGCCCGTGCTCTTGCTCGACGCGCGTTGCAACGAGGTTGTCCACGCGCAGCGCAGGGACGCCGTTGGCCTTCCAGCTGGAATCCCAATTCATGTTGTAGAAGAGGAGATCGCCCGGGGTAGCGTGGTCGTATTCGACGACGGCGTGGTTCGGTGACCACTCGGTCACGACGGCCGAGGCTGCGTTGCGGAAGAAAGCTTCGCCCTTGTAGCCCGGCGTACCTTTGGCAATGGCGCCTTTGTCGATATCACCGATACCGTAGCAATCGACGGTACCCGTGTTTTCGCGCATGGCGATGAGCACCGAGCTGTCCCAGTCGTAAGGGACGTATCGTCCGTGGGGCTTCTTCTCTTGATGAAATTCTCGGCTCGGAGGACGGACGTCGACCATCTGCTTCGAAAATGATCCATCGGTCGATTTCGCACCCACGCCCGAGATGTCGATCGCCATGACAAGAACGGGAACGAGGAGCGCGAGTTCGAGCCAAGGCCGGCGCGTGACGAGTGCGTCGAAGCGGCGTCCGACGAAGGATGCAAATGCCACGGCAAGAAGAAGAACGGCGGGCTCCATGAAACGGGAAGGGACCCGTTGCGATGAAAAGACCGGCATCTCGTGGAGCAATGTCCACGGCGCCCGCGCGTGGAATCCACCGAACGCGCAACCAAAGAGAAAGATCCCAATGATCTTGAGGACGATGGCGCGCCGTTCGAGGCCCAACAACGCACCGAGCGCCATCACCGCCACACCGGCGTACCCGATGTAAAATCCGTATTCGTGCCAAGCCCACGTGGGCGTGTTGAATGGGAATTTCGTCCAAGATTGCCCGTGGTTGGTGAGAAATTCCCAGGTTTGGGAAAGATTGGTCGATTCCCATATGCCGGTTTCCGTTTTTCGCGGATAGCGCGACATGAAGTCTGCGACCGGAAGAAGCTTGGGCGCCGCAAAGCCAAAGGCCGTGCTGCCCGTGATGGCGAGGGCCAACAATGGCCGGAGTTTGAGTCGCGCCAATGCCATTCCCACGGCGTACAAGCTGAGAATCAGCGCGATGTGCGGTGCCGGATAGACCCCGCCCCAATAGATCGCCAGGGCGGGGCACATTCCGGCGTAAATAGCGTAGCGAAGTTTCTTGTCCTCGAGCGCCGTGTCGAACAAGTACAGCGCAAGCGGCAAGAGCGCATATTGCAAATGCCACGTGTGACCCGTGGTTGCCTGCAGCGCCCAGCGGCCATTGAGGCCGTACAGAATGCCAACGAGTGCGCGCACCGCGATTGTGCGCGTAAAACGGCCCGCCAGGAGGTACGACGCGATGAAGGCAAAACACGTTTGGCCAAGTACCTCGAACCTGGCTGCGACGTGGACGGGCAGGGAAAGATAAAACGGGAGATACGGAGAGACCAATGAGGGCGCCGACTCCGAATACCCCCATGCGGGTGCGCCGCCGCAGAACCACGGATGCCACCACGGGCCCTCGAGATAGCGCATGGAGACGGGAACGATGGCTCGGTACGCGAGATGCGCTTCCCAATCATGCAGGCCGTAGGCACCGAGGTCCTTGAACATCGGACCGATGAGTTGCCACGTCGCGATTCCGACGATGAGCACCATGGCCATCCACGCCGCGAATCGGAATCGCGCCCCGCGATCGTCGAGCTGGGCACGAAACGCGCTCACGCGATGGTGGATGCGCTCTCGCAAGGGCCGAGGCCCGCGGACTTGCTCGGTTTCAGCGTTCAAGGGCAGCGTCCGTTCGGGCCTCGGGCGAACAACGTTGCGATCTCCGTTGCCGTCAGAGCTCTGGAATACAAGGCCACTTCGTCGATGATGCCGTTGAACGGAGCGTTCTCGGTGGAGGCGGCTCCGATGCGTAGGGCGGCGTCGCTCGGGGAGGCCTGAGGGATCGACTTGGCCGCGCCCACGGCGCCGTTCACGTAGACCGTGGCGAGTCCAGCGCCCATGACGGCGGCAACGTGAATGAGCTCGCCTTGCGGAAGGGGTTTTTCGGTGATGACGTCACCGCCGGCTCCCGTGGCGTTGCCGACGAAGAACCTCAATCCTCCACCGTGAACGTCGAAGGCGTATCCAAGCCGGTTGCCCACTTTGTCGATGATGCGCCCTCCCTTTTCGTTGAGCGTCCCCGGGTTGATCTTGATCCACGCATCGACGCTCACGTCGGTCGTGAAGTCGAGTGCGCGGTCCGGGGGCACGTCCACGTAGGTCGCCCCGTTGAAGAGGAAGCCGAGTCCGACCTCGGCGGGGGCATAGGCGGGGCCGCCCCCGGCGCTGCCCGCGTCGACGGCACCCCACTGCCCATCGTGTTTGCCCGTTTGATCCGTGCTGCTTCCGTCGCCCTTCCACCAGGCCACCAAGTTGGGGATGGTCGTGCATTCGGCGGGGGGTGGAATGATGGTCCCACGGTCTTGGCCGGCATCGGCGGGAGGTTGCGCGCCATCGCTGGAGCAGCCATACGACGAAAGCGTGCCCAACGACACGGCGACGATGGCCGGAATCAGCAAAGAACGAGCTTTCGAACGGCGTCGCATGATTCGGGCCCGGGAAACTAGCACGGCTTTCGCTTCGACGGCTGCCCGAGTAGGCTTGCGCGAAGATGCGCATCGTCGTCACTGGAGCAGCAGGGTTCGTGGGGTCGCACTTGTCCGAGAAGCTCGTGGCGCTTGGTCACGAGGTCGTCGGTATCGATCGCTTCACCGATTACTATTCGCGTGATGCGAAGGAGAAGAACCTCGAGCGCCTGCGCGACGAAGGCCGGTTCTCTCTCTCCGAGGTGGACCTTGCCACGGCGGATCTCGAGCCGGTGTTCGATGGCGCCGAGGTCATCTTCCATCAAGCGGCGCAGCCCGGCGTGCGTGCGAGCTGGGGGCGCACCTTCGATGCGTACCTTCGCGACAACGTGCTCGCCACGCAGCGGGTGCTCGAGGCGGTGAAGTCTCGACGCGGTAGTCCGGTGCGGCGCGTGGTGTACGCGTCGTCGTCGTCGGTCTACGGCAACATCGACGAGTTGCCCATGCGCGAGTCGAGCCCCACGCGACCTTTTTCACCGTACGGCGTGACGAAGCTTGCCGCCGAGCACCTGTGCGAGCTCTATCGCATGAACCACGGCATCCCCACGACGTCGCTGCGATATTTCACCGTGTACGGACCGCGCCAGCGGCCTGACATGGCGTTTCACAAGTTCATTCAGGCAGCCCGGCGCGGTGAGAAGATCCCGCTGTTCGGCGACGGTGAGCAGACCCGCGATTTCACCTTCGTGGCCGACATCGTCGACGCCAACATCGCGGCGATGAACGCGACCGAGGGCGGTGTGTTCAACATCGGCGGCGGCTCCCGCGTCACGGTGAACCAAGTGCTCGCCACGCTCGGCGAGGTGGTCGGCCCGCTGAAGGTCGAACACGGCAACAAGCAATTGGGCGACGTGAACCACACGTGGGCCGACACCACGCGCGCGCGCACCCTTCTCGGCTTCGCCCCCAAGGTCACGTTGGCCGAGGGGCTACGCGCCGAAGCCGAGTGGCTCGCAGCCGTCTCTACTTAGGCCGTGTGGCGACGTACATGTTGAAGCGCCCCGTGCCCGCATCGTTGGGGACGGGGCGATCGCTCGCGAGATAAATGCGGCACCCGTCGACGCTGAGCCATCGAGGCGTATCGTTCGAATCACTGTTGAGCGCCGCCACGTCGGCCGCGTTCGTGGATCCCGTGAACTTGCCCGTGACGTTTTGGCGCTTGGCGACCCAGACGTCGCCCTGTTGGCTGCCGGTGCGCGAAGAGCCAAAAAACATCGTGAGATCGCTCTGATCCAGGACGGGCGACCCATCGCCCGTCGTCGCCCCGAGGTCGATCACTTCCGGTGAGCCGAATTCCGCCCCGGTGCGGACGGACTTGTAGACGCGCGATGGGGCCGTGTTGTTTGGAACCATCCCCGAAAAGTACAGAACGCTGTTGTTGGCGTTGGGAACTGGGGAGCGCTCGACACCTGTTGCCGTGTTGATCGTGCCGATGCCGATCGGCGGGTCGAACGGAGCGCCCGGCGAAGGCCGCGTCGCCACCATGATGTCGAAGTCGCCGGGCGTTCCGGCGCCTTCGCGGATCGAGGAAAAGAAGAACTGGTTCCCATCGAAGCTGAGGAACGGATCGAAGTCCTCGGGCAATTCGCCGCTGGGCCGGATCCCCTCGAAGAGCTTGGGTGGACCAAACGCGCCATCCAAGCTTTGGCGCGTCGCCGCGTAGATGTGCCACCGGCCGGAGCTCTTGCTCATGCTGTAGAAGGTCAGTTCGTCGGGCGAGAGCGTGCCCGACTCCGTCGCCGGGAGATTGACGCCGTCCAGCAAAATCGGCGCCCCGAACGGCTTTGTCAGGTCGCAAGGCCCCGAGGCGTCTGGCAGTGGAACGATGCTCCCGCGATCGGTCCCCGCGTCGACCGGCTCTCCGCCCGAGTCGGACGAGCAACCCCCGGCATAGGCAGCGAATACCGCCAGAGTGGAAATGACACAGGCGTAAGTAACCTCGGCGTACCGGGAATGGAGGACCTTCATACCTGGCTATTCGGCCAGCCAGGGCGAGTCGTTGCGTAATTTGCACTTGCTGTACCTCCCTCCCGACCTGGCGTAATAAGTGCCCATCCATGAAAGCGGTCATTCTTTGCGGCGGCCAGGGAACGCGAATTCGCGAGGCGAGCGAGGTCCTGCCCAAACCGATGCTTCCCATCGGGGGTAAGCCCATCGTCTGGCACATCATGAAGAGCTACGCCGCGCATGGCGTGAACGACTTCGTCCTTTGCCTGGGATACAAAGGCTGGCTCATCAAGGAGTTCTTCCTCAACTACCGCGCCATGACCACGGACCTCACCGTTCGCCTGGGCGAGCGACACGATGTCCAGTTTCACGGGCGGCATGTGTCGGAGGCGTGGAATGTGACGCTTGCGGAAACCGGCGAGCACACGATGACGGGCGGGCGCGTCGCGGCGGTGCGTCGGTACCTCGATGCGGACGAGTTCTTTCTTCTCACGTACGGCGATGGCGTGAGTGACATCGACATCGGCAAGCTCATTGAATTTCACCGGCAGCACGGCAAAGTCTGTACGGTCACCGCGGCGAGGCCGCCGGGGCGCTTCGGCGAGATGGTGCTCGATGGGGGCAGCGTGCGCGAGTTCAACGAGAAGCCGCAGGCCAGCGAGGGCTTCATCAACGCCGGCTTCTTCGTCTGCGATGCGCGTCGCATTTGGGACTACCTCGAAGGCGGCCCGGGCATGGTGCTCGAACGCGAGCCGATGCAGCGGCTCGCGCGCGATGGCGAATTGATGGCTTACGCACACACCGGCTTCTGGCAGCCGATGGATACGATGCGCGAATACAACATGCTCAACGACCTTTGGGCCGGCCCGCGCGCGCCCTGGCGCACCTGGAAAAATCACGATGAATGACGGGAGGAAGCTCCTAACCATCGTCTGCCCCGTGATGAACGAGGAGAAGAGCGTTCCTCTCTTCTACGAGCGCCTCGTCAAAGCGGTGGCACCGCTCGAGGAGAAGGTTCGCATCGAGCTGCTCTTCATCAACAACCGCAGCGTCGATTCGACCCTCGAGATCGTGCGCGGCATTGCCGCCAAGGATCCGCGGGTGCGCTACCTCACGTTGAGCCGCAATTATGGCTACCAGGCGGCGATTACGTGCGGCATGCAGAACGCGCGCGGCGATGCCATCGCCAACATCGACGTCGACTGCGAGGACCCGCCGGAGATGATCCCGCGCTTCGTCGACCGCTGGCTCTCGGGGGTCGACATCGTGTACGGCCTACGCGACAAGCGCGAGGAATTTTTCCTCATGCACCTCGGGCGCAAGCTCTTTTACCGGGTCATGCACCGCATCGCCGATCACGAGATCGTGCTCGACATGGCCGAGTTCTTCCTCGTCGACAAGCGCGTGCGCGACGTGGCGCTGTCCACGCGCTCGACGTTCCCTTTCGTGCGCGGCCAGGTGGGCTTCGTCGGCTTCCGGCGCGAGGGCATTCCGTACAAGCGCGAACGGCGCATCGTCGGCAAAACGCATTACAACTTGATCGGCGCTGCGCGATTCGGTTTTTCCGGCGTGCTCACCTCGTCGACGTTGGCCTTGCGCCTTCTGGCCTATTGGGGCTTTCCGCTGGTGCCGCTCAACATGGTGCTCGCGCTGGCCATGCTCTTCGCGGGCGATGGGCCGTCGGGCGCGCGCATCGAGCGGTGCCTTCTCGCGCTGGTGGCCTTCGAGCTCGGCTGGGCGATGCTCGCCTTCGGCTTCATTGGCATCTATCTGGCGCGCGTCTACAAGGACTCCATCGCATTGCCGCTCTACGTCGTCGACACGGCGCTTTCGAGCGAGTCCAATGTGCCGCCGGTCTCGCCGGGCGCGGGAAAGGGGCCGTGAGCCGGCCATGCAGTTCGTCCCGCTTCCCCTTTCGGGCGCGTACCTCGTCGAGCTGACCCGCCACCGGGACGAGCGCGGCTTCTTCGCGAGGACCTGGTGCGCCCGCGAATTCGCCGCGCACGGCCTGAACCCGCGCCTTTCGCAGACGAGCGTCTCGTACAACGAGAAGCGCGGCACCCTGCGAGGGATGCACTACCAAGTCGCGCCTGCGGAAGAAGCCAAGTTGGTGACCTGCATCGCGGGCTCGATTTTCGACGTCATCGTCGACGTGCGCGAGGGCTCGCCGACGTATCGGCAGTGGACATCCGTCACATTGCAATCGTCGCCCGACGTCCTGCGCGGATTGTACGTGCCGGAAGGATTTGCCCACGGCTTTCAGACGCTGGAAGATGAAACCGTGATTCTTTATCAAATTAGCGAATTCTTCGCCCCGGAAACCGCGCGCGGGATTCGCCATGACGATCCGGCGCTCGGTATTCCATGGCCGGTGCATCCCGCGATTGTCGCGCCCAAGGATTTCGCCTACCCGCTGCTGGCGCCATGAAAACCGCCCTTCCCACAGCACCGCGCGAGACGGTTTTCCTTTTTGGATTTACCTACGTCATCGGCATCGTGAACTTGATGACCGCCGGCATTTACGACGGGCCGCTGGCCGAGCCGGCGCTGCTCATGGTGATGCTCAGCCTGGGGCTCGTGGCGGTCATGTTCGGAAAGCTGTTCGGCGCGAGCCGGCCCTTTGGCGACGACGGCCTGCGCGTGCCGCTCCTGGTGCTGACGGCGGCCTTCATCGTCTTTTGCGCAGCCACGGCGGGTGACCGGCGTCTTTTGATCCACGGGCGGGGCCCGACCACGCTGATCGCCATCCTGCAAATGGGGCAGATTGCGCTGCTTTTGAGCTACGTGCCGGGCATTTGGACGGGCAAGCGTGATTCTGCGATGTGGAGCACCGCGCGGTTCGGGATTTTTCTCGCGATGTTTCTCGCGGGCGGCATCAGCGTGCTGCACCTATCGCCGAACCCCGAGGTCGACATGTTCTGGTGCCACACGGAGGGCGCCCGCGCGCTTTTGCACGGGAAGAATCCGTACATCCTCGAGAACGTCCACATCGAGGATCAGAGCCGCCCGGGCAATCCGCTCATTGCGTTTCTCTATCCGCCCACGCCGGGCATTCTCAGCGCCATCGCGCTGCTGCTCGGCGGGGACGTGCGCTGGGGCATGCTCATCGCATTCTGCATCACCGCGGTGGCGATGCGGGGCATCGTGCGGCAGCGCACGCCGGATGCTCCCTCGCTCTTGGAGGACGCGCCCGCGTACCTCATCTGCCTCGCGCCGAAGACGTATTTCTTTCTCGAGAGCGCGTGGAACGATATCTACCCGCTGATGTTCGTCGCGCTGGGCGTGCTCGCGCACGTGCGCGGCCGGCGCTACCTCGCCGCCATTTGCGTGGGGCTGACCATCAGCAGCAAGCAATCCATGATTTGGTTTCTCCCGCTGGCGTTCCTTCTCCAGTTCGACCTTCGCCAGTGGGTCGCCTTGCTTGCGGCTGCGGGGGCGCCACTCGTGCCCTTCGCGCTATTGGACTTTCATGCGCTCAAATATTGGCTGAGCGATCACTTCCTCGTTTACCCGCCCCGCCCCCTGGCGCTGAGCCCCATGTCGTGGCTCTCGCGGCACTTCGGGATCAGCCAAACGAAGACGCCGCCGGGCCTGGTGATCGCCGCCGCCAGCTCGGTGTTCGCGGCCTGGAAGGCGCCGCGCACGCCCTATGCTTTTGCGCTGGCGGCGACCTTGGCCGTGTTCTGCTTTTACTTGTTCAACCGATTCATGTGCATGAACTACTACTTCTTCGTCTCCGGGCTCGCCGCCGTAGCCGGGGCGGTGGCCACCACGCGCGGATCGGGCACGGGAAGCACGAATTTACCGGCGAGCTCCGTTTCGTAACGGGCCAGCTGCTCGCGGATCTCGTCGAAGAAGTTCCACGCCAGCACGAAGAGGTAATCCGGTTTCGCCTCGAAGATGTGATCCGGCGACACCACCGGAAGGTGCACGCCGGGCATCCACTTGCCCTGCTTGTACGGGCTGCGGTCGGCCACGAACGTGAGCAAGTCTTTGTCGACGTTGCAGTAGTTGGCCAGCACGACGCCTTTGGCCGCTGCGCCGTAGCCGGCAATGGTTTTTCCACCCTTCTTGAGCGAAAGGAGAAACTCCGGAATGCGCGTCTGCAGCGCGCGCGTGCGCTCGGCGAAGCGCTGGAGCGGTGCGATGGTCAAGTAGCCTTCGGCGCGCTCCTTCTCCAGATAGCGCGTCACGTTGGCCGTGGGCTCGGTGCCGGCCTTCTTGCCGCGCGCGATGAGGGAGCCGCCGTGCAAGCCGATTTCCTCGACGTCCCACAAGGCCAGGCCCGCCTCGCGGAAAAGCCGGTCGAGCGCGGTGACGGAGTAATAGCTGAAATGCTCGTGGTAGATGGTGTCGAACTCCACCTTGTCGACCATCTCGACGAGGTAAGGAACCTCGACGTGGAAGATGCCGTCGTCGGCGAGCCAGTGGGCGACGCCGCGGATGAAGTCCACCACCTCGGGCACGTGCGCCACGACGTTGCGCGCGATGATGAGGCGCGCGGGGCCCTGGGCGTCGCGCACCTTGCGCGCGGTCGTCGAGTTGAAGAACTCGGGCAGGGTCGGGATGCCCTCGTCGTTGGCCACTTGGGCGATGTTCTTTGCCGGCTCCACGCCATAGACGCGGCACGTCTCGCGGAAGGCCTTGAGGATGCAGCCATCGTTGCTGGCCAGCTCGCCCACCAAGTCGCCCGCACCGAGGCCGAGCTCCTTCGCATAGCGTGCGGCGAGCGTCTGGCCGTGCCGCACCACCGTCGAGGACATCGAGGAGAAGTAGATGTAGTCCTCGAAGATGTCCTTCGGATCGAGCAGGTGCGTCGTTTGAACGTGCGTGCACCGCGGACAGAACACGATGGCGAGAGGAAATTTCTTCTCGACCGTGGCGTCCGACTCGTGACGCAAAAAGCTATTCACGGGGGGCATGTCGCCGAGCGAAAGAACGTCGTGAAGCTCGGTCGATCCGCAGATGCGGCAAGAATCAAACTTGTTCAGCGTACTGGCCATAGGTACTCCTGGAGACGCTGTCTAACACAAAAGGCGCTGCCGCTCGGCCCGCAGAATGCCCTTCACGGGCGGCTGCGCCAGCGTGTGCCGGGCGCTCGCGAGCACGACGCGCTCGGGGCGGGGGGCGACTTGTCCCGAGGCGGCGGCGTCGACCTCCTCGATGCGAAGCTCGAGCCCGAGCGACCGCGCAATCGTCTCCGCCCATTGCGCTTTGGTGTGCGGCTCACCGCCCGTGAGATGCACCACGCCCTCCGTGCCCTGCCCGAGCAAGGTGAGCGTCGCATCGGAGAGCCATCCGCTGAAGGTCGGGCAACCGGCTTGCCGCGGCGGCACCTTCAACACCTCGCCGCGGCGTGCGACGTCGATGACGCGGTAGACGAAGTTTTTACGTCGCAGTTCCTGCCCGAAGACCCAGCCCGTGCGCACGACCAGCGCGCGCCCGTGCCCGAGAATGAGCTGCTCCGCCTCCAGCTTGTGACGTGAATACACGTTCAGCGGATTGGGGCGATCGTCCTCCGTGTACGGGCCGTCCTTTTCGCCGTCGAAGACATGGTCGGTGGAATAGAAGACCAGGCGGGTCGAGCCCGCCGAGGCCTCGACGACGTTGCGGTACGTCTCGATGTTCTCTCGCTGGCTGCGCTGCGGATCGCTTTCGCAGCCGTCGACGTGCGGCCATGCGGAGGCCAGAATGACGACATCCGGTTCCGTCTCCTCGAGGACGCGCCGCACGGCTGCGCGGTCGCCCAAATCGAGGGCCACCGTGGCCTCGGACGCCACCGTGCGTGCCGCGCCAACGACCTCGAGGTCGCGCCCCCTCGCTCGGCGGACGAGTTCGGCTCCCACGAGCCCGGAAGCGCCTACCACCAAAAGCCGTTGCATGCCCCGTTTTCTAGTCGACGTGGTACGAAGGGCGAGCAAAACCAGCAAGGAAAGACGAAGAAAGCCAATGCGCGTACTGCTCACGGGTCACCAGGGATATCTCGGCACCGTCATGGCCCCGCTGCTGCGGGCCGCAGGGCACGATGTCCGAGGCCTCGATTCGGGGCTGTTCGCCGATTGCGTGATTGGACCCGCGCCGGCGGATCCCGATGGCTTTTCCGTGGACCTTCGCGATGTGGGAATGGCCCTCACGGCGAAAGACCTGGCCGGCTTCGATGCCGTCGCGCACTTGGCCGCGCTGTCGAACGATCCCCTGGGCGCCCTCGCGCCCGAGCTCACCTACGACATCAATCACAAGGCCTCCGTGCAATTGGCCCGGATTGCCAAAGAAGCGGGCGTGTCGCGCTTTCTCTATGCGTCCACCTGTTCGGTCTACGGTGCAGCCGGTGAGGCGCTGGTGACGGAGGATGCGCCGCTGCGGCCCGTCACGCCGTACGCGGAGAGCAAGGTGCGCGTGGAAGACGATTTGGTCGCCATGGCCGATGCCTCGTTCACCCCGGTTTTCCTGCGCAATGCGACGGCCTTCGGCTTTTCGCCGCGCTTGCGGGCCGACATCGTGGTGAACAACCTGGTGGGGCGCGCCGTGCTCTCCGGCGAGGTGCGCGTGCTCTCGGACGGGACGCCGTGGCGGCCCCTCGTGCATGCGCAGGACATCGCGGCGGCGTTTTTGGCCTCGCTCGATGCGCCGCGGGAGGCGGTGCATTGCAAAGCCTTCAACGTGGGCACGGAGGAGAACAACCTCACCGTCGCGCAGATTGCCGAAGCGGTGATTGCCGCAGTTCCGGGTGCGCGGCTGGCCATCACCGGCGAAGCGGGGGCGGATCCACGGTCGTACCGGGTGGATTTCTCTCGCATTCGTGCAGCGATGCCGTCCTTCCAGGCGAAATGGAACGTCAAGGCGGGTATCGACGAATTGGTTCAGGCGTATACCAAATACGGATTGACGCAGGAGGCGTTCGATCGCCGCTTCACGCGGCTCGCGCGCTTGAAGGATCGCCGCGCCGACGGGAGTTTGCGCGAGGACCTGCGCCCGGTACGATGAGCGCCGTGCGACGCCTTTTCGTCATCCATGAATCGCCGTGGTCCGAGCGGGCGCGTTGGGCGCTCGATCACCATGGTCTGGATTACAACACGGTGGGCCATCTTCCCCTGTTGGGCGAATGGCAGTTGAGGCGCCTTTTGGGCCGGCAAAAGGAGCGCATCACCGTGCCGGTGCTGGCGGCGGATGGCAGCGCGTACGGCGATTCGTGGGAGATCGCGCTCTATGCCGATCGAACGGGCGCCCGCGAAAAGCTCGTGCCCTCTTCGCTCGAGGGCGAGGTTCGCCACTGGAACCAAGTGGCCGATGGCGGCATGGGCGGCGTCCGTCCGCGCGTGCTCGCGCGGATGCTGGAGAACCCGAAGTCGCTCGACGCCCAGGCGCCACCCTTCGTCCCCACGTGGGCGCGCGCGCTGCTGCGGCCCACGGCCAGATTGGTGGTGCGCCATCTGCAGCGCAAATACCAAACGCGCTCCGACGGGATCGGAACCAACGGGATGCAGTTGCGCTCGGCCCTGGATACCCTGCGCGAGGGCCTCAAGGGCAACAAGCGCTATTTGCTCGGCCAATTCACCTACGCCGACATCGCCATGGCCACGCTCCTCCAAGGCGTTCTCCCCGTGTCGGATCTGTACCTGCGCCTCCCGCCCGCCATTCGCGACGTCTGGACCGAGGAAAGCGTCGCCCGCGACTATGCGGACCTCATCGCCTGGCGCGACGATCTGTACGAGCGGCACCGAAAGGCGAGCTAGAGCCGACCAGCGCGAGCCGCCTTTCGGCATCCCCGGATATGGGCGCACGCGCCACGGGGGCTGTGGATCGTCGGAACCTCCTGGATTGTGGAATGTCCGGAGAACGAAGGCGACATATAGCGAAGCGTGAGAGCATCAGGCCCCGCGAAATGCGCGAATCGCGCGTGCGCCCGTGCCGGCGAAGGTCAGATTCGCGAGGCGGCCGGTAGCTGGCGCGACGGTTGCAGCATCGCGGGAGCCATGCCGACTCACTTTCGCTCGATGCCCGCGCGTTCGCATTCGCCGGTGGCGCAAGACATCGATGCCGACCTCACGACGCGGATGCCGGAAAAGCGAAACCCGCATGAGCCGCTGCATCGAGTCGGCGGCTACGACGGCAATGAGTCGATGACCGCGTTGTACCCAGGTGCCCTTCCGCTGCCCAGCCCCGACGTCGCCGCGTCCCGCCGGCTCGAGGCGACCGTGAAACTGTCGCGTTCGACCTTTCGGAGAGCGCTGACGAGGCGGATCCATGTTCCTGCGATCGCCCGAACGGCGGCCCTCCTCGCACTGTGCATTCTGAGCGGCTTGGTCATCGTTCTCCTCCGCGGCGGTGCCGTCCGCGAATCGCGCATTCCATCCACACCGCCGCCCGCTCCCCAGGAGGACGTGCGCCCCGCCATGCCCGCGAATCCGGCACCCGCGGCCATCGCACCGGCGTCGCTCACCGCCGACGCTCCCGCACCGAAGCCTGCCAAGCCGTCCCGCCATTCGAGCCGACACAAGAAGCGCGCGCCATCCCCCGCGGTGGAATGATCCGGTAACGGCTATTCTTCTTTGGGCCCCTGATTGTATCCGCGCGGCCGGTATTGCGGGTCGACCCCCTCGTGGCTCTCGCCGTTGTCGATGGTGTCGCGTGCCAAGTAGGAGACCCAGGTGCCCGGGTGCTTCGTGGCCAAGTCTTCCAGCTCGTTGCGGATGAGCGAAGATTCGTTCTGGAGCTTCTTTTCGTCCCAAAGGCATTGAATCGCCAAGGCGATCAAATTCTGATCGTTCGGGGAAAGCTCGAATCCGCGTTTGTAATACGGCCACGCCTCGTCGGCGCGGTGCATGCGGCAGAGGGTGTCGCCCAAATAGACATTGGCCATGGGCCACGTCGGGGCCAGATCCAGCGCCACCGCATTGGCCGCGCGGCGCTCTTCCAGCCGGCCGCGTGCGCCCTGCATGACGGAATAATTGAGATGCGCCTTGGCGCTGCGCGGCACGGCGTGCCGGGTCGCATTCCAGAACACGAGATCGTCGGTGTAGTCGTTCGCGTGCATGCGCGCGGCGTAGGCCTGGAAGACGAGGAAGACCAGGAGCACCGCGGTCGTCGCCCAGGCCAGGCGCGTCCGGCGCAGCTTGCGCCCCACGGTGATGAACACCGCCGCGATGGCGATGCTCGTTCCGAGCGCCGGGAAATACCAGAATCGCTCCGCGCGCACCGTGGGCAGCAAGATTGGAATGTTGGACACCGGGAAATACGAAACCACGACCCAAACCATCGCCACGCCAAGCAGCGCGAGCAGCCCCGACTTCTGCCCCATGACCAGCGCGATGTGCGGCGAATCGAGGTACCCCGTTTCCGTGCGCCACTTGTGCGCACGACGCCACGCGACGATGCCCATGACCGGCGCCGCCAGCAGGGGCGCCACCATGCCGACCGCCCCGGCGACGCTGGCTGGAAACACCAAGGTGCTCGGAATTGGCTCTTGCGGCGCGGAGTAATCACCCGACAGCGTCCGCGGAAATACGATTTGCGAAAGCCCATCGGCGTAAATGCGCAATCCCGCGGCGACCCGGTAGGGAGGCGTCGCCTCGATGAGCGGATTATTCAGCGGATCGCGCGGTAAAATCGGCTGCGCATACCAGCGCAAGAGCGCCGCGAAGGTCCGCTGCAAGAACGGCTTGTTCGCATTGGCCGCGGCACTGATCTCCGGCCCGAGCGGCGCCGGGAACAGACGCCGTCGCGATTCGACGTACAGCACGAACGCGGCCACCGTGGCCAATCCCGCAAGCACCGTGCGCAGGCCCGCGCGTGGCGACACCGGGTGCACGTACCGCGACAGGAACAGGGCGGCCAACGGCACCAGCGGCACTGCACAGAGCGCACTCTCCTTGGAAAAGAGCCCGAACAGTGTGGCCAAGAACACGGCGGGCACCATCCAGTACATGGGCAGTGCGAGCGCGGCCACCGCCAGGAGCACGCCGAGCGCACCGAGCACGTCGGCGATGCCCACCACGCCGCTCACCGCCTCCGTGAGCACGGCGCACGCGACGAACACGAGGCCGGACAGCCACCCGAGCGCGCGATCTTTGGTGACCTTGCTGACGATGACCGTGAGCAGCGCCGCATTGAGCGCGTGGAGCACCACGTTCACCCAATGATGCAAAAACGGTGTCTGGTCCCGAGCACCGAGCCCCCAGAGGGCCCGCCATATCAAATCGGGAATGGGCCGGTACGAACCAATGCTGCGATCGTGCGGAAGACCCCAAAAATCGCGGCGAAAGGCGTCGAGCCAGTGCAACTTCGAATTGGCCTCCGCGATGCTGCGCACGTACGGATTGGCCAATATGGCTTCCTGCTCGTCGAAGATGAAATTCGTTTTGAGCGGGTGCCGCGTGAAGAGCAGAATCGACAAAAAGCAAAATGGAACCAGGGCGGCTCCCACCGTGGGCTCTTCGCCGAGGAAATAATCGCGTAGAAATGTGCGGGCGGAACGTACGAACGAGCGCTGCGGCACACTGTCCGGCTCATCAGTGTCGGCGTCGATGAGCGGGAGCGTCGGATTCGGCGGAAGCGAGATGTCCGTGCGATCGTCGAGATCAGTCCGCGGCTCCGTTCGCAGTTCCTCCATTGCGTCTCACGTGGGGTCGGGGATGGTCCAGTTGTCGCCCCAGAGGTTCGCCCCGCCGTCGATGTACCACGTTTCGCCGGTGACGAACGATGCGGCGTCCGACGCGAGGTAAACAGCGAGGTTGGCAACTTCTTCCGGGCTGCCGTGGCGCTTCATGGGGGTTCGTAAACGGCTCAACTCGAGAAGTTCGGGCGGGTATTGATCCGTCCCGCTCGATTTGATGACGCCCGGCGCGATCGCGTTCACCTGGATGTTGTGTTGCGCCCACTCGACCGCGAGCGTTTTCGTCATGTTCTCGACACCCGCGCGCGCCGCGCCCGTGTGGACCATGCCCGGAAAGCCTCGGCGCACGTTGGCGATGATGTTCAAGATCCGCCCGCGGCGTGCAGGGATCATGTGCTTCGTCGCCACCGCTTGAGTCATGAAGAACGTACCGTTGAGGTTATTGCGAACCACGGCCTCCCACCCGCGCGGGGTGACTTGTTCGGCTGTGGTGGGAAACTGCCCGCCGGCGTTGTTCACCAGAATGGTCGCGGGCCCCAACGCGGCCGCGATGCCATCGACCGCGCTGGCAATCTGCTCGACCTCGCGGATGTCGCACACGGCGGCGTGCACGGCGATGCCGCGCTGCTCGAGCTCCTTCTTCGCGCCCTCGAGGCGTTCGGCCTTTCGTCCGAGGATGGCGACCTTGGCACCCAGCTCCCCGAGTCCGGTCGCAATGGCGAGACCGATGCCGCTGCCACCGCCCGTCACGACGGCCACGTGGCCATCGAAGAGGCCGGATCGAAAAATCGTTCCCATCTGCCCAGAGTACACCCAAAGCCATCCACCATGCCCGCTCCCGCTCCCCCTCCCGCTCCCGCCTTTTGGGGTGCTCGGGAGCGGGATCGGGATCGGGAGGGGGAAGAAATGTCAGAGTGGGGCCAGGCGGCGGGTGCTGCCGGTGCGGATCGCTTCGCGCGCGAGTTGGTCGGCGCGCTCGTTGAGCGGGACGCCGGCGTGGCCAGGGACATAGACGAAGCGCACGTTTTTGTGCTCTCCGAGCGTGCGCTTGATGTCCGCAATGAGCTGCTGGTTCGCCTTGGGGCGCCAGCCCTTCGTCAGCACGCCGATGGCGTACTGGCTGTCGGTGTGAATGATGACTTCGCTCGCGGTCTTGGGGACCGCTTCGAGCGCGCGCAGGATGGCGGTGAGCTCGGCCACGTTGTTCGTGCCCTCGCCGAGCGATTCGAAGCTCTCCGACATTTTTCCATCCGGATTGATGAGCACGATGCCCGCACCCGCCGGTCCGGGATTGCCCGAGCACGCGCCGTCCGTGTACGCGATCCAGGCGCGCCCGTCGCCGGTGGCCGCAGGAACCACCGGTGCGGCCGCCTTGATCGACGGCGCACTCGGCGTGCGAAGGGGAACGTAGGCTCCGGAGACGCACGCGTCGTCGGGCAGCAATTCTGCGCCCGGAATGCGTGTCAGGTTGCCCAAGGAGGCGCGGTAGGCGCGCGCATCGCTCGGCCGGTAGCGAATCTCCACGCGACCTTCTCGCACATCGAACGCACCATCGTCCTTGGTGCGCGCCATGACTTTCTGTCCGCGAAACGAGGCCTCGACCCAGGGCATGGTCAGCGATCCGCGACTGGAAGGAAGATGGTCGTTTGCGCCTTTTCGGCTCGCGTGGTTGACTCTCGCGCCAGCAGGAAACTCCCCCTCATCCCTTTTTTTACCATCGCCATGACCAACCCATCGAAAAGCGTATCACCGTCCAACGAGATTTCGTCCGTTTCCGCGAAGCGCCCGCGTCCGCTCGTGCTCGTCATTCTCGACGGCTTCGGCGAGCGCGCCGAGCGTGAGGACAACGCCGTGCGGCTGGCCAAGACGCCTGTGCTCGACGCCTTGTACCGCGATTACCCCCATGGCCTCATCGGCACGAGCGGACCCGACGTTGGGCTTCCTCCCGGACAGATGGGCAACAGCGAAGTGGGCCACCTCAACTTCGGCGCCGGCCGCATCGCGATGATGGACATCTCCCGCATCGACAAGGCCGTTTACGAGAAGACGCTGGCGTCCAATCCGGTGATTTCCCACATTCTCGAGCGCGCACGGGCGCAAAAGGGTCGCCTGCATCTTTTCGGACTCGTATCCGATGGTGGAGTACACAGTTCGCTCGAACATCTCAAGGCGCTCATCGACATGGCGGCAGCGACTGGCGTGAGCGTGGTGGTTCATGCCTTCCTCGATGGGCGTGATGTCCAACCGGGAACGGCGCCGGGCTACCTGTCGCAGGTCGACGCCAAGTTGAAGGAGACGAACGCCGGCGTCATCGGCACGGTGGCCGGCCGCTACTGGGCGATGGATCGCGACAATCGCTGGGAGCGTGTGGAGCGCGCCTACCGCGCCATCGTTTCCGCTTCGGCTCCGCGTTTTGCGACGGCGCTGGAAGGTGTTTCCGCGTCCTACGAGGCCAAGAAGACCGACGAATTCGTCGAGCCGATCGTGGTGGGCGACTACGCCGGTGTGCGTCCCGGCGACGTGGGCCTGCATTTCAATTTCCGACCCGACCGCGCCCGCGAGCTCACCCGCGCGCTGGCGATGAAGGACTTCGACGCGTTCGATCGCGGTGGCGAGGTGCCCTTCACCGAGTACGCGTGCATGACCACGTACGACTCGAAGCTCGGCCTGCCCATCGCCTTCCCCAAGGAGACGTACCCCGAGATTTTCCCGGAGGTGATCGCGCGGGCGGGGCTCACGCAGTTCCGTTGTGCGGAGACGGAGAAGTACGCGCATGTCACGTACTTCTTCAACGGCGGCCGCGAGGAGGTGTTCCCGGGTGAGGAGCGCAAGATGATCCCCTCGCCGAAGGACGTGCCGACCTACGACCACAAGCCGGAGATGAGCGCGAGCGCGGTCGCGGAGGCCGTCGAGCAAGCCATCGTGAGTGAGAAGTTCGACTTCATCCTGGTCAACTTCGCCAACCCGGACATGGTCGGCCACACCGGTTTCCTCGGTGCGGCGATTACGGCCGTCGAAACGGTGGACGCAGGCATCGGTCGCATCGTCGATGCGGCGCGGGCGCGCGGTGGTGCGGTGATCATCACGGCGGATCACGGCAACTGCGAGCTCATGAAAGATCCTGCCTCGGGCGAGCCGCATACGGCGCACACGCTCAACCCGGTGCCGTTGCTCTACGTGAACGACGCCGATCGCACGGCGCGCATTCGCGAGGGCGGGCGCATTTGCGACGTGGCCCCAACGATGCTCGGGTTGTTGGGCGTGGCGCAACCTGGACCGATGACCGGCATTCCGCTGCTTCAGCGTTGACGTGAGGAGCGTGCATGTCCAGCGGTGAGCGCGGACAAGATTTCCCGCTGTTCGGGAGCTACCGCGTGCTCGAAGAATTGGGCGTCGGGGCCGTGTCGACCGTCTACAAGGCGGCACAGCCCTCGCTCGACCGCACCGTGGCCATCAAGGCGCTCAAGCCGACGATCTCGCCGGCGTCGCCGTTCGCCGCGCACCTCGAGCGAGAGGCGCGGCTGCTCGGCGAGCTCGGTCATCCGAACATCGTGCTGTGCCACGACTTCGTGAAGACCTCGGAAAAGATGTACCTGGTGCTGGAGTACATCGAGGGCTTCAGCCTGGCCGAGCTCATTTCGCGCGCAGGAAAGGGGCGCGTGGCGCTGGAGACGGTGGCGCACATCGGCGCGGAGATCGCGCGCGGGCTCGCGCATGCGCACGAGCGCGGCATCGTGCACCGCGACATCAAGCCATCGAACGTGCTCCTGTCGAAGCGCGGCGACGTCAAAATCGTGGACTTCGGCATCGCGCAGCGCGAACACCTTCCCACGGCCGACGAGCCGCTCGCGCGCGGGCTTTCACCTTCGCGGCCGGACGAGAACGAGGCTTTCGGGACGCCCGCATACATGTCGCCGGAGCAGGTGCTGGGCGAGTTCGTCGACGCGCGCAGCGACGTATTTTCGCTGGGCGTGGTGCTCTACGAGATGCTCACCGGGACGCGTCCATTCGATCGCGGCGACGCGGACCGGCGTGCGGGGGCCGCACGATTGCGGCGCGATCCGGCGGTGCCGCTGCGCGTGCGTGCGCCCGACGTACCGCGCGCGCTCGAGTCGGTGGTCATGCGCTCGCTGGAGAAGCTGCCGGCGGATCGCTATGCGACGGCGCACGCGGTCTTGGAGTCGCTGGACGACTTCGTGCGCGCGCGGGTTCGTGGCCCGCGCAACAAGTTGGTCACCAGCGCGCTCGTGAAGGTCCGTTTGCTCAAGGAGCACGAGGCGGATGACATCACCTTGGCGCAGGTGCTCGAGGAGCGACGTCCGCCGTTGCGGCGCGCGTTCATCGGTTTTGCGGTAATCGGGTTGCTCATTGCCGTTGGGGGTGGCGCGCTGCAGTTCTCACGGCGCGGGGTGCACGACAACGAATCGGGCGATCGCCCGCTGGAGCTTTTTCCCGAGAATATGGGGCAACTTCGGGTGGTGGTCACACCGTGGGCGGAAGTATTCGTCGATGGTCAACACATCGACACGACGCCGTTTGCGCGGCCGATTCCCCTTTCGCCCGGTACGCATTATGTCACCTTGATGCATCCGAATGCACCGATGCAAAAACGAGCCGTGACCATTACATCGGGTGAAACTGCCCTGTTGGATGCCACCATGGATTTGAGTGGGCTGTCTGGGGGCGGCGCGAAGGACGCAGGGCCGTGAGGGGCTTCGGGGCGCTGGCCGTGATGGCGATGGCGATGGCAGCGCCGGCGACGGCGCATGCATTTTCCCACGTGGTCCGCCCGGGGGAGACGCTCGCGGCCATCGCCCAGCGCGTCTACGGAAACGCGAAGATGGAGACGGTCCTTGCAGGTGCAAACTTCCTCGACGTGCAGGGCGGAAGTGCGCCCGTCCCAGGGATGCGCCTGGAGATCCCCGCGCCCGGCTTCCACCGGGTGAGCGCGAACGAGACGTGGATCACGTTGGCCCTCGAGTGGCTCGGCGACGGCAAGCGCGCCGACGTGCTGGCGCGGATCAATCACGGCGTGGCCTGGATTCCGCCGGTCGATGGGCAGGAGATTCAGATCCCCTACGTGTTGACGGTCATCGCGGCGGACGGCGATCGCATGGACCAGCTTGCGCACCGCTACATGGGCGACGCCAATCGAGCGTGGGAGCTGGAGGCGTACAACGGGCGCAAGGCCTCGTCGACCGGGGCGGTGCCACTGAAGCGCGGCGAGGTGGTGCTGGTGCCGATTCTCGATTTGACGCTGACCGAGGAGGGAAAGCGTGAGTCGCACTCGGGGCTCGAGCAAGGCCGCAGTGCCGAGGGGCGTGCGCTCGATGCGCAGCGCCATGCCGATGCGGAAATTCCGCTGCTCTTGGCCGATCTGCGCGCGGGGCGCTACGTCGAGGTCGTGGCGCGGGGCAATCGCATTTTGGGAAGCGGCGAGCTAACGAAGGTGCAGCTCGGGTCGGTGCATCGCGCGCTGCTCGATGCGTACGTCGCGCTGGATGCACCCGCGGCGGCGGCAGGGGCGTGTGCGGCGTTCCGCATCAACGAGCCCACCATCAAGTGGGATCCCGCGTTCGTCTCGCCCAAGGTTCGCAATGCCTGCCCGCCGCCTTCGCCGCCTCCGCCGCCGTCCGCGGCTCCTTCGGGGGCGGCGTCGCATGCAGGGGCGGGGGCAGCGTCGGCGGCGCCTTCTGCGTCCGCCCGCGGGCGGGATCGCTAGGTCGCGCCGTGGACGGCGCCGTGCCGCTCGATGTGGGGCTCGTGCTGGACGGCAAGTACGAAGTGTGCGGCGTGCTCGGCGAAGGCGCGAGCGGCGTGGTGTACGACGCGCGCGTGGTGGCGGGGGACGGCGAGCGCGTGGCGCTCAAAGTGATTCACCGCCATTTGATGGGCAATTCGCAGATCCGCGGGCGCTTCGTGCGCGAGGTTGCCATCTTGCAGCGGCTCAGAGGCAAGCACCTTTGCCCGATTCTCGATTCGGGGGAGCTTCTCGATCCGCGCACGTCGGATGCCTTGCTCTACATGGCCATTCCCAAGGTCGAGGGACCGTCGCTGGAGAAGCTCGTAGCGAGTGCGGGGCCCTTGCCCATCGAGCGCAGCATCGACATCGTGCTCCAGATTTGTTCGGCCTTGGTCGATGCGCACGGGCAAGGGGTCATTCACCGCGATTTGAAGCCGGCCAACGTGCTTTTGCGCGATGGAGAGCACGCCTTCGTGGTGGACTTCGGGATGGCGAAGATCGTGACCGGTACCGGGGGCACGGGCACGACGGATTTGACGACGCACAACATGGTGTTCGGCACGCCCGAATACATGGCCCCGGAGCAGGCGCGCGGGGACGAGCTGGATGCGCGTTGCGACGTGTACGCGGTGGGGATCATCCTGTACGAGCTTTTGGCGGGCAAGGTGCCGTTCCAGGGCACGAGCCCGCTCAGTACGCTGACGGCGCATATGACCGCGGATCTTCCGCCGCTCGAGCGGGACGTCGGGCCGGCGCTTCGTGCGGTGATTCACGCGGCGTTGGTCAAGTCGGCCGACGAGCGCTACGCGAGCGCGTCGGATATGGCGCGCGCCCTCGAGCATGCCCTGCGCGCTCCGGACGACGTGGATGCCGTTTCGCCGCGTCTTCCGCGCAGCCACACGGTGCCGCTTCCGTCGATTCCGCCGCCGCTGGTGCGTGCGAGTGCGCCGCAGGTGCGGGAGGCGCCGCGGGGGATTGCCGCGCGATGGGTTCTCGTGTGGGTTGCGGCCATTGCCACCGGCATTGCGGTGGGCGTGTGGCTCTCGTTGCACACGGGGCGTTAGCGCTTTGGGGCGAGCCAGCGAGACGGGATGCGAAACGCGCGCGGGGCGAGCTGCGCCGCCGTCGAAGCGAGGAGATCCCGCAGGCTGCACGGCTGGCCGGAGGGCATGATGCCCAGCCCGTGGGCGAGCTCGCCGAGGATCTCCTCGGGCGCGATGCCCGCCTCCCGCAGCGCGCGGACGTGGGCACCCGGCGTGCGCTTGGCCAGCCGTTCGCCATGGGCATCCACGACCAGCGGCACATGGTGGTAGCGGGGCGCGGTTGCGCCGAGCATGCGCGCGAGAAAGATCTGCCTCGGCGTGGATGCGAGCAGATCGGCGCCGCGCACGACGTCGGTCATGCCCATGTCCAAGTCGTCGACCACGACGACGAGCTGGTAGGCGTAGACGCCATCGCCCCGCCGGAGCACGAAGTCGCCGACGTCGCGTGCAAGGTTCTGCACGAACCGCCCCGCGACGCCGTCGTCGAAGGAGATCTCCTCGTCGGGCACGCGCATGCGAAGCGCAGGCGCTCGCTTCATCGGCCGCCCGGGATCGCGATCGCGGCAGAGCCCCGGGTACACCGTTTCCTCGCCCGCGTGCGGTGCGCTCGCCACCCGCGCAATGTCCGCGCGTGAGCAATCGCACGGGTAGACGAGCCCGCGCGCGTTCAGCGCATCGATGGCGGCCGCATAGAGGTGCAGCCGCTCCGACTGGGCGATGGGGCCCTCGTCCCAAGCGAGCCCGAGCCCCACGAGATCCGCCACGATGCGTTCGGCCGATCCCGTCACCACGCGCGGGGTATCGATGTCTTCCATGCGCAACACGTAGCGCCCGGCGGGGCTACGCCGCGCGAGCCACCACGACGCGAGCGCAACGTACGCTCCGCCGAGGTGCAGATCGCCCGTTGGCGAGGGCGCAAAACGTGTGACGATGGGAGCCATGCGGGTTACCGAGTTCGGGAGGATGCCTTAGGTGAATTACAATCCTTACCAGGCTCCGCAAACCGTTTCCTTGCACGATGGCGGTGGCCCCATCGTTCCGCAGCGCCCGCAGCCGTGGGCGGTAGGCGAAACGATCCAGCTGGCGTGGGAAGGATTCAAGCGCGAATGGCTCGCCCTGGCCGGTGCACATTTTCTCGTGGCCATGATCTCGATGCTGCCCACCCTGGCCCCAGCCGCCGTTCTCGCGACCCGCATCGTCGCGCCGAAGTCCACGTCCTACTGGATCGTATGGGGCATCTCCAACGCCGCCTCCCTCGTCGTGAGCACCTTTTTCGAGGTGGGCCTCGTTCGCCTCTGGCTCTCCGTCGCCCGCGGGCAAACGGCGAATTTCGCCGTCTTGTTCGGTGGAGGCAACCGCTTCTTCGCCTTCCTCGGCATGCGCCTGTTGACGGCCATCGTCATGTTCGTGGGGCTCGTTGCGCTGATCGTTCCAGGCGTGATCATCTCGCTCGGCTTGGCCGTGTCGACGTTCTATCTCGTCGACGCCGAGCTGGGCCCCATCGCCGCCTTGCGCGAGAGCTGGAAAGCCACCACCGGCCACAAAGGGGATCTCTTTCTCCTTGGCCTCGTCTCGGCGACGCTTCTCTTCTTCGGCAGCATGCTCTGTTGCATCGGCTATTTCGTGGCCGCCCCCGTTTGTTCCGTTGCCTTGGCCATCGTATACGTTCGCCTTTCCGGTCGCGGCACCGCCACGAGCATCTACGCGCCCCACCACTATCCAGGATACGGCCAAGGCCCTTACGGGTGATTCCATGGTTGGATATTCCGGTACCCCTCTGTCGAAAAAGCTCGGCATCAAGGAAGGCCACAGCGTCGTCTTGCTGGGCGCCCCGCCGGATTTTCGGAAAACCTTGGGCGAGGTTCCGGCGGGCGTGGCATTTTCGGAGTCACTGCCATCGTCCCCGTCGGCCGATATCGTCGTTCTCTTCGTCCGCGCGCGCACCGAATTGGAGAAATGCTTTTCCAAATCGTCCAAACGCATTCAGCGCGCGGGCAGCCTATGGGTGGCCTGGCCCAAAAAAGCCTCGAAGATTGCCACGGACATGACGGAAAACGTCGCCCGCGAAGTCGGCCTCCCCTTGGGCCTCGTGGACAACAAAGTGTGCGCCATCGACGAGGTCTGGTCGGGCTTGCGCTTCGTATGGCGACTGGAAAATCGCTAGCGCGCGGCCATTTCGTTTCGTGCGGCGTCATTCAATCGGAAGATCGACGTAACTACCGGGGCAACTGCCGCCAATCGCCGCGAGCACCGCCTGGGCAAATGCGGGCGACTTCGGTTCATCGAAATGCTCGACGTCGGGAATCTCGTGAAAGCACGCGCCCCCATCGAGCCGCGTGATGTTCGGCGTATCCTTCGTACTGCGAAATGTGAAGTAGTCCACGTTCCCCGGCGTATCGTCGCCCGCATTGAGGTCCGCCAGAAAAGGATTCGCCGGACACATCTGCCCGCCTTGGTTTTCATCGAGGTAGCAAGCAAATGGGAACCCATATTGCGGGGTCCCAAATGCCACATATGTCCGCACCCGCCGCTCACCGCCGAGCCGTTTCACGTAGTAGCGCATGGCGAGCCCGCCCATACTGTGCCCGACCAAGTGCACCTTTGCGGCATGCGTCTCCGACAGGGCCTGGGCGACGAGCCGGGCAATGACTTTGCCATTCTCGATATTGTTCGACCCAGGCAAATTCGCCACGTACGTGACATATCCCGCCGCGGCGATCGCATCCCGCATCGTCGCCATATCCGCCGCCGAAGCTGCCCAACCATGCACCAAGACCACGGGCTCACGCCCATCTCGCGCCGCGGGCAACTCGTCAGGCGCGCTCGCCATCAGCGAACTCGTGCAGAGCAACACCGAAGCGATGACACCCATTCCAGAGAGTCCCCCGCGCATGTCGTTCTTGTTAGCAGATTAGGGGCCACGATGACATGCTCAGCACGCGTCGTTGGCGATGCTTGATCCACGAGGGCGTGCTCAAGGTTGCCCGACGTGGCGTCGACAAGGCATCCGCGCGACGCAACGGCCTGGTCGTTGTGGGCCCATTGCGAGAATTTCCCCGCGCGCTCGTCCAGTGGACACGGGTGAAATCCGTGTCGAACCACGCGCCGTCGTTGCGAGTCACAGGCCTTCTCGAACGTGATCACCGAACCGCGCCCGCGCTCGGAGACTGCGACGATGCAACGAATCTTCGCGTACGCTGTCGAGCCCACAACGCATTTGCCGCCGAACGCGATTTCGATCCCGACCTAATGCGAAGTTTGGATACCGAGGCATATCAAAGATATTCCTGTACGCTTGATCAGCTCGTGGACCTCCACATTTCCGCCAATGGAATTTCGAAGCCCACGAACGTCTCGGATTTCGAACGAACTCGCCCCAAGAGCGCCCGAACATTGGCCGCGACGCGCGAAGCCTCGTCTTCCTCATCGAGATCAATTACCTCGTCCACCCACGTATTTGCGTCTGTCATAACCACCCCTTTTGCACGTCCGATGCCACTCGGATTCATCGATATTAATCGATCGATATCGATCTACCGGGTGTCCCGGGACAGTTGCAGCCTGTCCCAGGACAGCCTGCACCGCACGATCCGGTACAAAACACAGTTCGACCCGCCGCGTGAGCGAGGTGCTTCAAATTTTCGAGAGGTCATTCTCAATTGACTTCATCGAAAGGAATGCCTGGACATGAGCTCATGTCAAAAGCGCGATTCTAGCAATCGCCGCCATCGAGCTGAAACGACGTACAGTTACCAAACGCCTGACTCGCAGGTGTGTTCCGTCCACATCGACTTCCGCCAGCCGGTCGACGGACTTGTCTCATGCCCGTCGTCAATGAATCTGATCGGATGACCAGTTCAAGAGGAGAACGCGCCGATGGCCCCAGGACCTCGGGAACGCCGCGAACACTCGGCGAGCGGAATCCGAAGCCCACGAACCCCATGTTTCGCAGAGTCTCGCGATGCTCGATTCTCACGCTCTTATCCGCGCAGCGCGGTCGAGACGTCGAGAATCAGTCGAGTCATCTTGAATCAGAAGCTGACGCGAGCTGGTTCGGGGTGCGGGCTCTTGTCGTCGACGTTGCCGCGTCCAAGTTGACCCAAGTGATTGGCTCCCCAGCACATCACGCTACGGTCCGCGAGGGTTGCGCACGTGAAGTCGATTCCAGCGCTCACGTAGAGCGCTCCGGTGGACAATCCTTGGACCATGACGGGAGTGCTCGATTCGGGAAGATCCATCTTGGTGCCATCCGAGTGACCGGCGCCGAGTGCGCCCCATTGGTTACGTCCCCAGCACCACACCGAGCCATCGTCGACGATGGCGCACGCGTGGCTCACGCTCGTCGTAATTTGGGTGGCTGTTTTGCCAGCGGGCAAAGCCACTGGTGCAGGCGAGCTATCTCGTTCACCGGTGAAGGAGCCACGCCCCAATTTGCCGTTCTCGTTCGAACCGAAGCAGCGCACTTCTCCCGAAGCGGCTCGCACGCAGGTTAGTTCGGCGGCAATTTCGACTTCCGCAATTCCCTCGAGTCTCGGGACGAGCGTCGGCGTCGAATTTGGACTCGTGGCATTGGTTCCCAACTGCCCATTTGCATTGCCGCCCCAGCACGCAACCGTGCCATCGTCGAGAAGCGCGCAAATGTGTGATTGGGACGTTGCAACCTGTTTGGCGGTCCGGCCCCCGGGAAGTGTGAGTTCGAGCGGGCGAACTTTGCCGTCTTGATTCGCGTTCGTCCAAGCGGAACTCTTGGGGTTGAATCCCCAGCACAGAAGGCGTCCGCCGCTCAGCGCACATGAAAACCATCCATTGGTGGCAATTCGATCGACAGGGGGAATGTTGACGACTGCCGCAGCCTCGGGATGGGGGCGATTGGCAATGTTGGGATCCTCGCTCGCGTTGCCACGACCGAGTGCCCCATTCCGGTCGTCGCCCCAACATTGGACCTGCTTATCGGCAAAAAGTGCACAGGACGAACCGAATTGACCCGTGATGTCAGGAAAGCCTCCCAAGGCGATCGTGCTCGCAGGTCCAACGCTCACGCGCTGCGGTACGCCAATGGGGCGACCATCGAACGTGTAGCCTCCGTCGGGAAGGTCTACGACTTTCGGATAGCCGAGTTCTCCGTGAGAATTGTTCCCCCAGCACCGAACACTCTGATCGTCGAGAATTGCGCACGCGTGGTGTCCTGAGGTGTGAACGACCGGCCGCAGTGTTGTCGGATCTACGGGATCTCGATTGCCCGGCGGTTTGATAATGGGAACTCGGTCCGTGCCGGCGTCCGCGGGCGAGTCGTTCGAATCGCTGCCTCCGCAAGCCGTCATCAGCGCGACGACCGCAGAAACTCCGACGAGGGCCAACGTGGCGATACTCGCGGCTCGCGCGAACATCGGAGACAATCGTGTCTTATGCATGGGAGGGCTCATCGGAGATGCTCCTTGGGATCAGGGCCGCGCTCTTCTGCCGAAGGGGCGGTCGTTGCCCGGGGGTTTTCTTGGGTGGGCGTCTAGCTCGGAGCCGTCGCTCCGTGTCACAGGTAGCCCCATCGACCCGTCGCTCGCATTGGTTGCGTGGCGGGCTTAGGAAGGGCGCGTCAAAGCCTGGCGGAACGCACGCTCGAGCCGGCGCGGTCTTTTCCACGGACGATGTGCGCGTAGCCGGGTACGCGCTATCATGATCGGCGCGATGAAACGCGCTTCTTGCACATCCGGCAAACGGCCGGCTCTTATGGGTTTTCTTGCAGTTTTCACCGTTGGGGGGACGGCGTCGGCTGCTCTCCCTGCACTGCCCGGGACGGAGCCAACTCCACCACCTGCGACCAACACCCCCGCGCCACCATCTACCGATTCCACGGCGAAGCCGGCGAAGTCGGGCGACTCAACCGATGCCAAGAAGGGTATCGTTTCGGTGCAGGAAGGCGGGCGGACCTTGGGGGTTGGCACGGTGCTCGGCGGCGATGGGCGAATTCTTACCGCCTTGAGTGGGCTGCGCGGCTCCGAGCTGGTGGACGTGAAGTATGCCGATGGGCATGTGGTGCGGGCTCGGCTCGGCCATAAGGATGCCGTGTGGGACTTGGCGCTGCTTATTCCCATGTCGGGACGATGGACCGACGGGCTCACGGCGAGCGAGACCGATCCGTCAAGCAGCGAGTTGAAAGTGTTTCTCGCGGGCGGTCGGGCGGCTCCGGCGTCGGGGCGTGTGAAGGCCAAGGTCGATGCCCGGGCCAAGGATGGGACGCAACTCGATGGTGCCCTTGATCTGGAGTTGCGCGGGAGCCCCATCGTGGGCGCGCCTGTGGTCGATGCATCGGGTGGCGTAGTGGGAATTCTCGTCCGTGCATGCAAACCGGTCGACGGGAGCGTATGTCTCCAATCGATTTATGCGGCGCCTGTGGCAGCGATTCGTAATTTTCTCGTGAGGACGCCGCTCAATGCCGTGGCGCCGTCGCCATGGTTAGGCATCGTGGGTGCCCCCGATTCTGTGGGAAATACGCGTGGGGTACGCGTGATGCAGATCGCTCCGGCGAGTCCGGCGGCCAAGGCCGGGCTAAAAACGAATAACGATCAGACGCTTGCTCACCTAATTGTTGCAGTAGATGGTAATCCGGTTGACACGCCCGAAAAACTCGCCGATCGGATCAGTAAGCACTCGGTGGGCGAAACCGTGAAGCTCCTTGTGCTTGAGTCGGAAAAGTTCAAAGAAGTCTCGGTCGTCCTTCGTGCGCCCCCGTAGTTCCAAGGTCGCGCTAAGGCTTGCTTCATATCCAACAGGGGAGGGAAGGGGACACCATTATGAATACGATGCGCCTTGCGGCAGCTTTGGGGATTTGTGTGCTTGTGGCCAGCGCCGGATTTATCGCGTGCGGCGGTGACGATTCTTCGTCGGGCGGAGGACCGGATGGTTCGACGCCGGATGGGGGTGGCGGTAACCAAGATACGGGCACGGGGGGCGGCGACGCTGGTCGCGATTCGGCACCTCTGGAGGCCGCAGCGCCGAACGTTGGGAAGGTCCGTTGTAGTGGACAGGAGTGCACGCTCGCCACCGACTATTGCTGCGTGAATGATGCCGGGGCGAAATGCCAAGCAAACGGCAATGCATGCACGGGACCCGTCACGGGCGAGGTGCACTGCGACGAGAAGGCGGACTGCCCGAACGCGAATCAAGTTTGTTGTTCTCAGACGAACATTCAATCGAGCAGCAAGGGCACGGCCAAAGTGGAATGTGCCGCTGCGTGTCCGCGGACGGGAGAGCCGGGGCTTCCTCCCACGCAGTTCCAGCGGCAGATCTGTAAGACCGACGCGGAATGCCAGGATGGTTTGAAGTGCAAGACCCAGAACTGCAACGGGACGGTCATCTCGTCGTGCGGAGGGGTCTCGGATAATCCCCTCATCTGCTCGAATTAAGGCGTCCAGCATCTCGCCCTAACACTCGAACCAAGTTACGCTCGAAAGCCGTCGTCGCCCTGCACCGGGCGGCTGACGGCTTTCGTCGTCCGACCCTCACTCTTTCTTCGACTAGGAGGCCTCCATGAACACGATGCGCCTTGCCGCTGCACTCGGAATCGCCACCCTTGCCGCGAGTGCCGGCTTTCTCGCGTGCAGCAATGACGACTCGTCGGCTCCTCAGCAAGACGCGTCGACCGATGGGAAGCTCGACACGGGGGCACTCCCCGACACGGGCGGCAACACCCAGGACGCCGGCACCGATGCGCAGCAGCCCATCTCGGACCCTGGCCTCGTGGCGTGCGGCTCGAGCTCCTGCAACACGGCCTCTCAATACTGCTGCATCCGCCCGGACGGAGGCGTCCAGTCCTGCAACGACACGACGGGCGGCGGTGGGCGGGACGGCGGTGGCGGAGGCACGTGCGCCAACGGAACGCGTATCGAGTGCGACGAAGCGGCCGACTGCAACGATGCCGGCGCCTCGGGCCTCGTCTGCTGCGTGCGGCTCGCGTCAGGCATCGTCAACGAGGTCGGCAACCGCTGCCAAACCACCGCCCAGTGCCAGCGTGCTGCCTCCGGGGTCGGCCGCCACGCCTGCAAGACCGACAGCGACTGCGCCGATGCAGGTGCCGACGCCCGCACCTGCGTGACCCAGGGTTGCCGTGGTCGCAGCGTGCGCTCCTGCGGAGGCTTTCCCGTCGACGACGCCGGCATCGTGATGGGCTGCAACTGACCCTCTCACATCGGTCGTTCGCACCACATCGAGGGTGGCTCGAAGCGCCACCAAGCCCATCATTTACCCGATTTTTTCACTGAGCCCCGACCGAGCCGACCCCTATCGTACCTTCGGGGTGCGCGAGGACCTTGACACCTCTGCCTGCGCCTTGCCACTCTTCCCGGGTGGTAACGCGTAACGTAGGGGTGGGTGAGGTCGTGACCAGACCGCTCCGGATTGAACTTGCCGGCAAAACCGACGTTGGCAAGAAGCGAAACCACAATGAGGACAACTTTTCCATAATCGAGGAAAGTGGCCTTTACATTGTAGCGGATGGCATGGGCGGCCACGCGTCGGGCGAGGTGGCGAGCCAAATGGCCGTCGATGCGATGCGGGAGTTCTTCCTCTCCACCGCGCAAGATCCCGAGCGGACGTGGCCCTACAAGATGGACCGCTCCAAGGGCTACGAGGAGAATCGCCTCATCACCGGCATCAAGCTGGCGAACCTCCGCATCTACGAGACCGCCCAACGGGACGCAGGCAAGCGCGGCATGGGCACCACCATCGTGACCATGTTCGCCGTCGAGGACGGCGTGTACATCGCCCACGTCGGCGATTCGCGCGGGTATCGCATCCGCGATGGCAAGATCGAGCAGCTCACCGAGGACCACTCGCTGCTCAACGACTACATCAAGATGAAGCGCCTCACGCCCGAGGAGATCGCGAACTTCCCGCACAAGAACGTCATCGTGCGCGCGCTCGGGATGAAGGACACCGTCAAGGTGGACACGCGGTTCGAAACGCCGCGGGCGAACGATACGTACCTTCTCTGCTCCGACGGCCTGTCGGGCCCCGTGACCGACGCCGAGATGCTCGAGATGGTCACGAGCTCACCGGACCTGGAGACGGCGGCGGGTCGCCTCATTGCCGCGGCCAACTCCAATGGCGGGCCGGACAACATCACCGTCATCCTCGCCCGCTGGGTGGGCTGACCGCGCGCCGCTACCCCGACAACCCCGTCGGCGAAAGCGCGAAGTACGCGGCCGCCAAGATCACCAGCATGACCAACGCCACGAGCCCATAGCTCGTACGCAGCGGCGACGTGCTCCATCCGTCCCCGTAGAATTTCCCCCGCGAGCGCTCGCGCAGCTTCCGTTGCACCCCGCGCAGCACCACCTCCGAGCGCGCTGCATCTTCGGCCGCGCCGGTCTTGCCGCTCTTGCCCAGCAGCGCCTCCATCGCGCGCTCTTGCTCGGCGAGCTCGGCCTCGGACACCTCCGTCTCGTCGCTGTCCTTGGGCAGCTCGTGCTCGTTGCTCATCCGATCTTCTCCCCGAGCTCGCGCTCCACCATCTCTTTGAGCATGGCACGCGCTCGAAAGATGCGGCTCTTCACGGTGCCGGCGGCGAGCCCGGTAATCTGCTCCACCTCCTCGTAGCTGAGCTCTTCGACGTCCCGCAAGATGAGGCACTCCCGAAAGCTGGGCTCCAAGCGCAAAATGGAGCGCTGAACGATCTGCTCCAGTTGTTTTCCGGCCAGCGCCTCGTCGGGCCGTGCCACGTGGCCCGTGTTCGAGGGGCGCGATGCGGTTTCGTCCTCGTCCGGTGGCGCTTCGTTGGACCGACGCAGTTTCAGGTACTTGGTGCGATTCTTACATAAGTTAATCGCAATTCGGTAAATCCAGGTTGAAAGTTTGCTGTCGCCACGAAAGGTCCCGATGGCCTTGAAGACCTGGACGAAGACCTCCTGGCAAAGCTCTTCGGCTTCGGCGTGGTGTCCAATGAAACGAAGCACCAGCGAAAAGACACGCCGCTCGTAGAGCCGCACCAGCTCGTTGAACGCGTGCTCGTCGCGGCGCACGAGTCGCTCGATCAGCTTCGATTCAGTGGCGTCCGCGAAGCTCACGTGGAGCGGCCATCGTGCATGAGGCGTCCTTGCCTAGCAAATTGCAAGAACGGCGCGGCGCAGGGGGCCGTGCCGTGGTTAAATAGGAGTAGGTCCGTCTCCGTCGTCAGGTCTGGCCCATTTTCGACTTGGACACGTCGCCCGCGTGGAAGTTCCTGCGCGGGTTCGCGACGAGCGCGGCGTCGCGGTCATCAGCAACAATTGGCGGCTGTCGGCACCCTCACCAAGTTCGCATGTTCGATTTGAGCCCGAAGAAGGAATCCGCATCGCCCGAACGCGAAATTGACCACGGCGAAACCGCCGATGGCGGCAAGGCCGAGGACCGCGTGAGCGTCGCTCCAGCATCCACGGAACGAGGCCGCGACGAGCTGGAAATCGAGGTTCACGAGCTGCGGGACCTCGTCCAGAAGCTCACCGACGAGGCCAAGAGCGCCCACACTGCGCTTCACGAGAGCATGGCTGGCCACCGCCTCCTCGCGGAAGCCGCCGAAGATGGCCTGTGGTTTTGGGACATCCGCGCCGGCACCGTCGAATACACGGACCGCATGCTCGCCATCCTCGGCGTGTCCCGCGAATCGATGCGCGGCAGCCTCGATGGCTTCATGGCCCGCGTCCACGGGGAGGACCGCCCGCGCGTCTCCGCGGCCCTGCAGGCGCATCTCGATCGGCGTGCACCCTTTCTCGTGAGCTTCCGCGTGCGCGGTCCGGAGGGCGATTACCGCACCTGTTCGGCGCGCGGCCAGGCCGAGTGGGATGCGCGCGGGACGCCGATCCGCATGGCGGGCGCGGTGCTCGACATCACCGAGACCAAGCGCGTCGAGGTGCAGGTTCGCTTTCTCGCGGAGGCCAGCAGCGTGCTCGCCTCGTCGCTCGATTACGAATCGACCTTGGCCAGCCTGGCGAAAATCGCCGTGCCCGAGGTGGCCGACTTCTTCGCCGTCGACTTGAGCGGCGAATCGCTGGCGGACATCCACCGCCTCGAGCTCGCCCACTCCGACCCGTCGAAGGTGGCCATCGCCTGGCAGCTTGCCCACCAACGGCCACCGCGCCCCGACGACTCCATCGGTGCGGGGCGGGTCATGGCCACGGGCGAAAGCGAACTGACCACCGAGCTGTCCGAGGTCCTCGCCGCCCGCACGGCCTCGCGCGACTTCAGCCAAGACGACGACGAGCTCTTCGCCATCTTTCGCCGGCTCGAGCTTCGCTCGATGATTCACGTGCCGCTCTTTGCGCGCGGCTCCGTCGTCGGTGCGCTCTCGCTGGGCTCCACCGCGTCGAACCGCCGATATGGGCCCAGCGATCGCGAGTTCGCCGAAGAGCTCGCGCGACGCGCCAGCTTGGCCATCGAGAATGCATGGCTCTATCGCGACGCGGAGCGTTCCGTCCGCATGAAAGAGGATTTGCTCGACGTCCTCTCGCATGATTTGAAAAATCCGCTGGCCTCGGTCATCAACGACGTAGGCATCCTTCTCAAGACGGTTCCTCAGGAATCGCACGTGGACCGACAGCGCCTGGAAAATGTCTGGCGCACCTCCGAGCGTATGCTCGCGTTCCTTCAAAGCTTCATCGATCTGGCGCAGCTCGAGGCCGGCACGGTGGCCTTCGACACGAAGCAACATGACCCATCGGCCATCGTTCTCGAGGCCGTGGAAATGAACCGCTCGGCCATCGGCGAAAAGGGCCTCACTTTGATGCGCGGCGCCGCACCGCGGCTATCCGTCACCTGCGATCGGCGGCGCATCGTGCATGTCTTGTCGCGCCTCATTGCGTATGCGGTGCGCGTCACGCCACGTGCGGGGCGCATCACCTTGCACCTCGAGTCGGTGCCTGGCGAAGTCAAAATCGGTGTAGGCGATGAAGGGCAATCCATTCCGCGCGAACAGCTCGACCGACTGCTCGCTGGAAATACGCGCCAGCGCGACCGCGATGGTCATGCGATCGGCTTAAGTGTTGCGATCGCCAAGGCCATCGTGATGGCACACGGTGGGCGCTTCTGGGCGGAAACAGGCGCGACGGGCACCACCTTTTTCTTCACGTTGCCGAGTGGACCGTGATGAAGGGTAGGATCTTCGCTCGCGCCGTACTAAAGTAGCTCACGCCATGTCCACCGAATCGAAATCCGAGAAGCGAAAGCAAAGCTTGTACTTCCCTGAGTCGATGCTCGTCGAAATTCAGCAAGAGGCGACACGGCTTCAACGCTCGCTCTCCTGGGTGGTGCAGCGCGCGTGGAAGGTGGCGCGCGAAGAAGTAAAGAAGATGCCCGGTTCGACGGAACCGTGATTTTCCAAGTGCCAACTTCACTTCATTAATTCCAAGTAGGATCCGTTTGGCAACGGCGTGAGTCCCTTGCCCTTTCGACCTCGCAACGAGACGGTGGCCCGAAAATCGGGCCCCGCGAGGTCGAAATTGTGCCCCGCCCTCGCCGGTCAGCTCGAATACCCGCCCGAGTAGCGGCACCGTATCGAGAGAATGTTGCAGTAGAGGTTGCGTCGCGCCCGCGCGTGCGCACTGTATTCATTCTGAAGGTGCTTTGATCGGTGGTGAGGCAGGATCGGCTGTAGGCTGTAAGGGTCGAACACAAGTTGGATTGATGGAGGGGCTCTCTCCGTCGGCCGTGTGCACGGGCGTCACTTGCCTGCCTGCGCTCGTCGATGGGGGGCATGCGGGGAGGTGGCACGTTGAATGGCGCAGGGCATACCGTCTTGGTCATCGGCGACAGTGAATCGGATCTGGAGCAAATCCGCGGAGCATTGAGTACGGCGGGCTGTCGCGTTCTTACACGTCACGGGCGTCAGGGATCGGTTTCCGCAGTTCTTCGAGTAAGGCCCGATCTCGTTTTGTTGGACGCCAATGTTATTCCGGGTACGGCTTCGCATCCCGAGGCGGCCCCCAAAGCAGGGACATCGTCACCGTCGCAGGGAAAAGATGGTGGTCTTACGGCCGACGCCATCGCAAGAATCCTCTCGCGCGCCGACACGCGCCCCGAGACGATTGTACTGCTTCACTCGAACCTGCCTGCGCCGACACTTCGCCTCAAGGTTTTGGCCTGTGGCGCGGACGGCTACATTCAAAAGAGCGCCGACCTCACGCACCTCGTGCGCGAAGTCACCGCTTGGCTGAATGGGCAACGCACGCGTTCGAGCGGCACGGTGAGGACCAGCGGCGTATTCGACCCGCAAATGTCTCTTTCCGCCCGCAAGGCACCGGGTTTGCGTTGCCGTATCCTCTTCGTGGACGACGATCCCGCGTCGCATTCGTTTTATCGCAAATCCGTCGTCGTCGAGGACATGACCGCCGAATACGTCGTTTCCGTCCAGCAAGCGTTGCGCAGCGCGCGTGCGGAGCCACCGCCCGACGTCATCGTTTCCGAGTTTCTGCGGGGCGAAAAAGGATTGGAGCTTTACCAAACATTGCGCGGGTCCGACCCAAGTTGGCGATTTCGATTCATCTTTTTGACGGGCATCACCCACGCTGCCCTGCAGCGGCTCGATGTTCCGGTATTGAAAAAGCCAATTGCGCCCGAGGCGGTGCGCGATGCGATTCGGTATGCGGTAACGAGCTTCCGCTTCTTGGACGCGAATGCTCGGTTGAAAAGCTCGTAACAAGTCACGGCTGAGGTTCGGTTCGTGCGCAACCCGACGAGCTCCAGGGTCGATGTGTTGACCCGGGAGGCGCCATGTCGAGAATTTGCCGTGTTGCGTGCTTCGTTCTGATCGTGGCCACGCTGGCCATTCTGGGATTTGGCTGCGACGGCGACGCCCAATCCGCACCTCCGGGGGTCGGACCCGCCTTGGATTTCGGGCAAATCGCCCGCCAAGTGCACTTTGCATTTCGCCCTGCGGACGGGGCGTGGGTCGGAGGTGACACCGCCTACGGTGTGCGCGTGACGGACGACGCGCTTCGCATGACGCCCTTTCAAGGGACGCAGGCGGGGGAGTCTCTCACCGTCCGCACCCTTTCGGTACAGCGTGAATCGATTTCCCTTTCGTCCTCGGCGGGGGCTCCCCGCATCGAGTCCGACGGCGCACTCACGATTCCGCGTGGCACCGTGGTGGAGCGTCTGCGCAATGACGAAAAGGGGACGGAGCAAAGTTGGCATTTCGAACGCCGCCCATCCGGAAAAGGCAATTTGCTGGTGCGCATACGCATCGACGGACAGCGCTATACGGGTGAAAGTGCCGCTGGCCACCATTTCGAAGATCCGAAAACGGGATTGGGCTTTTGCTACGGGCCGGCTCGATGGATGGAGGCCAATGGCCAATCGCATTCGGTTCAGGCCACCTGGGATCGCGGTGATGTGATTTTGACCGTGCCCGCAGCCTTGGTGGAGGCGTCCGAGTACCCCGCGCAGCTCGACCCGACGATTTCACCGGAGTTCGGGATGGACCAGCCCATCTCCGTAGCCCGGGGAGGTGGCCAAGGATGGCCGCAGGTCGCCTTCAATGGGACCAACTATTTGGTGGCGTGGCTCGACGTCGCGGACGCCTCCCGCGAGGGCAGCTTGACCTACGCCGCACGCGTCGCGCCGAGCGGAGCGCTGCTGGACCCGCATGGGATCCTCGTGTCATCCGCGACCAGGGGAACGCCGCCCGCCGTCGTTTCGGATGGTGCGGGCTGGCTGGTCCTCGTGCCGGGAGACGCCTCGATCGGCCCTACTTCGAAGCCAACGGGGGTGCGCATCTCGGCAGAGGGAAAGCTCGCGGGGCGCGTGGAGCTGCCGTTGGGGCAGGGCCCCCTTGCGGGCACGTTCGTGCGCGACCACTACCTCGCGGTGGGTGCGGGAAAGGCGAGTGGGACGTCGGGGGTTCGCATCCGGCCCGACGGCACCCTGCTCGATCCGTCGGGGTTCGCGATTACCAACCAAGTGGGGTCGGTGGCCGTCGCCTCGAATGGGAGCTTGTCCCTGATGGTCCTCGGCAATCGCTCGGGGACGCGCACGCCGCCGAATGCGGTGGCTGCGCGGATCACACCCGAGGGCACGGTGTTGGACCTCGATCCGTTTCCCATCGATACGACGTCGATTCACACCGCCGGTGCGTCGGTATCGAGCGACGGACACGACTTTTTGGTGATTTATGAAACGATGATTCGGCCCGACCCCGATGCCAATTACGATGACGCGATTGTCGCCAAACGCATCACGTCGGACGGCGTCATCCGGGACGCTGCGCCCATCGTGCTCGCCACCGATGGTTCGTACGAGCTGCGAAGCCCGACGGTGACGTTCACCGGACAATCGTACGTCGCGGCCTGGGAGCGCAATCGGCCGTACTATCACAACGGGGAAATCCGACTTGGACGGGTGGGCTTGCAGGGGGAAGTGCTGCATCCCCCGCGCGGGGTTCTCGTTGCCGATACGACCACCGACGATGGGCCGCAAATGGCCTTCGATGGTTCGAATGTCCTGTTGGTCTGGAGCCGGCCCATTCAGGTCGGCCGTTCATGGCACGAGACCGTGCACTCGGGCCGCTTCTCGACGGTGTTGCGTCCGGTCGATGGCACCGGCGTGCCTCTCCCGATCCAATCGGCCAATGGGCAGAGCCGACCTGCCGTTGCCGCCATGGGGTCCCAGTACCTCGTCGTGTGGGAGGACGGCCGTGGCGGTGTCGAATTCGCAATTTCCGGCGCGCGCGTGGACGCGACAGGCAAGGTGCTCGATCCTTCCGGGATTGCCGTCGCGCGGGGCGTAGGGCGAAAAATGCACCCTACCGTTGCGAGCAACGGGACGGGCTACATGGTCGCCTGGAGGGACGAGCGGGAGGAGAATAGGCCGCAGATCTACGGTGCCCGCGTCGATGCCGCCGGCGGCGCGAAGGAGCCGGGCGGCTTCGCGTTGGGCACGATGACCAGCTACGACCGGCCCAGTCCGGCCATCGCATCCGATGGCACGGGTTACCTGGTGGCATGGGTCGACGACCAGTGGCACCTCCGCGGAGCGACGGCCCCCGCGGACACGGGATCGCGTCCCGCATTCGAGCTCGCCGGGACGAACGCCCAAGTTTTGGATATCGCATACAATGGCGCGCAATACCTTTTGGTATGGGACGAAGGCGACTGGAACAGGGTGAACGCCGTTCGCATTGGCAAAGACGGCGCACTCGCGGATTCCGTTCTTCCCATTGCAGAATGGGCGAAAGATGCGTCCGTGGCCTCGGGCGGATCCAATTGGATGGTGACGTGGCGGTCCTACGGCGACGACGGCTCGGGGCTGCGGGGCGCTCGGATCAGCGGGGTCGGTACGTTGCTGGACAGGCCTGGATTCTGGATGGTGAAGGAGGCGCCCTCCGAAGAGATCTCGGGCTCGGACATCGCCTGGTACGGAGATTCCTATTTTGCCGTCTGGACGAAGGGGCCATATCGGAAGGGCGACGTTTTCGGCGCGAGGATCAACCCAAAGGGTGCTCGTGTCGATGCGGCGGACGTCACCATTTCGGCGCACGCCGAGGACGATCGCGATCCGGTCCTTGCCGGCGCCGGCAAGGGGCAGGTTCTCATCGCGTACTCCCGGTTCGATCCTGCGCCACCGATTGCCGCGACCCGTGTGTATGCGCGGCTCGCAAGCGATACCGCCAGCGGAACAGCGTGCAGCGGCGCCGGCGGTTGCGCGAGCGGTTTCTGCGTCGACGGTTTTTGCTGCAATACAGCGTGCAACGGTACCTGCCAAGCGTGCAGCGCCACGAAGACGGGCATGGCAAACGGAACGTGTGCACCGGTTTTGCGTGGCACGGATCCCGATGCGGAATGCGCCGCCGATGCCTTGGCGTGCACCATTGCGGTTTGCGGCGAGGGTGCGTGCGTGCAGGAGATCCGGCGAGACACGTGCTTGGTCAATGGCGTTTGCCACGCGCCGGGCGACACGGCCGGGGACGGCTGCATTGGCTGTGCGCCGGCGGTATCGCAAACGCAATTCACGGCCAAGCCCGACGGTACGGCGTGCATCAGCGACGACCAGTGGTGCACGTCGGACCAATGCCGCGCCGGGGCCTGCGAGCACACTTTGTCGGGGCTCAATTGCATAATTGGCGCTGCGTGTTACGCACGGGATCAAGTCAATCCGGCCGATCGATGCGAGGAGTGCAATCCGTACCGTAGCCGGACGGAATGGTCGAAAATTCCCTATTGCGGTTTGCCCGACGCGGGAACGGGCGACGGCGGTGTCGCGGATGGCGGAAGTGCCGACGGCGGCGTCCGCGACGGTGGGGACTCCGGCTCGCCCTCCACCTACGACAGTGGGAGCGGCGAATGGCCGCCGCCGCCCGACTACGATGCCGGACCGTGGGACGCGGAAGCCGGCGACATCGGACATGGCGGCGGCTGCGGGTGCCATGTGCAAGAGCAGCAAAGCGTGCGCGGGCAAGCCGTGGCGGGGATGTTCGTCATCGCAGCGCTCATGGTGCGGCGAAGGCGAGCGACGGGTGCGCTATGGCAACGACGAAAGGCGTGCAGCGCATCCGGTCGGTCATAAGCGTGCGTCGCAATTCAAGCCAAAAAAACTGCGGTATGTGTGAACTCCGAGGGAGGTCACGCTGCGCTAGCGTCGATGGACGTGGCGTGTTAGCGAATGCTCATCGTCCATGCTTCATGATGCGGCCTTGTCTCGTTCCGTCGCACCCAGCTTTCGCAGTCTCTATGACAACGAGGTCCACTTCATTCACCGCAACTTGCGCCGCCTTGGCGTGCGCGAGGAAGACGTCGAGGACAGGGCCCAGGAGGTCTTCGTCGTCGCCCACCGCCGTTTTGCCGAGTTCGTCGATCATGGCTACGGCGCGCGTTCTTGGCTCTTTCAAATCGCGCTCCGGGTAGCCGCCGACGCGCGGCGCCATCGGCGGCGTCATCCCGAAGATGCAGACGGCGGAGAAGCCATGGCGCTTCTCACGGTCAGCGCGGAGCAAACGGGGGCCGTTACGCGCCGCGAGCGTCTCGCACGGCTCGATGTCGCGCTCTCGACCATCCCGCTGGAGCGCCGCGCGGTGCTCGTTCTGTACGAGATCGAAGAGCAGCCCGTCTCCGAGATCGCGCGCACGTTCGAAATTTCGGAGAGCCTCGTTTACAATCGCCTCCGCACGGCCCGCGGCGAGCTGGAACGCGCCTTGAAACGCAGCGAACCGCCACGCGGTTGAGCTCTCTCCCCGCAACCATCGAGCGCGCCCGGTCGATGTATCGCCCGAGGAGACGCTCGAGCGATGATCCCACGCCTTCTCGTTGCGGCTGAGCTTTTACTTTTTGCGGCCTCAGGGTCATTCCTGACCGCATGCGGCTCGGTCGTTCTCGACCAGCGCATCGAGGCGAAAGCAAACGATTGGGCCTTCACGGTGAAGTCCGTCCGCGATGGTCCGAACAGTTACGTCTCGACGCGTGGGCCGGGGCCCGCGGAGCGCTGGGTCCCGCCGGGCCACCACCGGTTCCTCATCTTCACCGTCTCGCTACGCAATGATGCGCGTGCGCGCCGGTCCTTCCACTACGAGGATTGCGATCTCGACGATCCGGGTCACGACAAAGTGTTCTTGCCTGTCATCGTCGACCGAAATGTGCTCGTCAATCTTCCCATTCTCGACAAATCGGATGACGTCGATTCGGGTGAATCGGTGTCGCGCATGTTGTATTATGCATATCCGGAAGACCGATATCCAACCCGGTTGGACTGTGGTGGAAAGTTGGTATTGCCGCTTCCATTCGAGGGGGGTCGATGAAAACGAACATTGCGACGCTGTTCGGTGCCTGCTTCTTGCTGCTCGCGGCCTGCGGCGGCTCCAGCGCGAACCGCGCTGGTGACGGAGCTGGCGTCACCATCGCCAAATTCGACGAAACCGTGTTTTCCGTCGACGCAGAAGTCACACGGAGCGGCGCCCCACGCGATCGCGGGGTCGATATCCCGTTCGATCGCATCAGCGCGTCCGACGCCTTGGCCGCGGCCTGCGACACGGTTCGCAATTGTTACAATGGTCCGCCGGTGGCGGTGGTGGTCACGACGACCTTCGAACAAGATGGCCAGGCGATGACCACCCACCTCGACCAACCCATCGCCGCAGTGGGAACGTTGATCGCGAGCTGCGTCGAAGACCGCTTTCGCAAGGTCCGCGTGCACCAATTCTCCGGCGACCCGGTGACCGCCTCACAAAAGTGCCGCGTAGGCCGCGAGGTGGCGTGGGACTGCATGTACGAGGATTGCGGCGTGATTCCCTCGTCGCCGCACCCGGATCTATTTCCACCGTTTCGGTAAGGGATGCCGTAGAGACGAAGTGACCACGGGTGATTGCGCGAGTGTGAAGATTCGTGAATCGTCTTGATCCGGGGCTGCCCAACGTCCGCGCGGACGTAAGATGGCGATCCATGACATCTCGCACCGACGGCCCCCGAGCTGAAAAACCGTACCTCGATGCATCGCGCATAGCCCCGGCGGCGCTCCAGAAGATGTCCGCGTTTCATACGGACGTCATCCGTGAGGTCGAGCACGCGGTGGCCGCCGCGCCGGTCGTCGTGGTGGGCATGGCGCAGAACCCTCACGTCAAGAACGTCCGAAAAGCGCTCACGGCCGCGGGTATCGCCTTCACCTATCTCGAATACGGCAGCTATTTCTCGGGATGGAAGAAGCGGCTCGCCATCAAACTCTGGAGCGGCTGGCCAACGTTTCCCCAAGTCTTCCTGCGCGGCGTGCTCGTGGGCGGCGAAGACCTCACGGTCGCCGCCATAGGTGACGGTGCTTTTCGCAACTTGGGACAATTGCCGGCCGCGAGCGAGTTGGAAAAGGCGCTCTGAGTTCGCCGTGCTTGGCGAGCGTGGCGACGCTTTGCGGTGTGCGCAGCACGCAAGCACGCGAGTATGGCGGTACGGGTTCTCTGCGACGGCCAGGCAATGGCACGAGGCCGCTGCGTTTTTCCATTGCGATGCGAATCGTTTGGCTCTTCGGCGATAACGTTCGTGGCCACGAGTGCGGCGCACGTGCGCGCCCAGTCGACGATGGCGCGCAACACGGTTGCCATCCAAAGCGGCCACGATCCGGTGACGGCGGCAATGGCATTTCACTGGCGTGGTACTTCGACGACGCCGGAATCCTCTTTCCCCGAGCAGGGAATCACTGGTACTGGCCGCGGCACGGCGTTCGCGTAGGGGCGGGGCTCGTGCTCTTTCTTCAACGCGTGAAGGCGACACGGGGCGCGTGCTCGGATTCGAAGTCGATGGCCGGTGCCTCGCCGTTGTCGACGACGCTTCCCGCGAGCCAAGCCTCGCTTCACATTCTCGTCTACGCCGCAAAGGGCCACCCGAGTTGTCCGCCGGCGGCGCGCTGGCCATCACCTATGCGAGCAACACCGTCAATGGCCTCAAGGGTTTCCTGAATGACGCACGCAGTACTATCCAAGATTCGTAAAGCTCGTGCGACGACGTTGATTGCGACGAGGTAAGCGCACGCGTACCTTGGGGGACGATGAACGTCCCTAACCCGAACAACCCCTATCAGGCTCCCATCCCTTACGCGCCCGAGGGGGCTTATCCCAACATGTATGGGGCGCCTCCGCCCGTCCAAGGCGGTGCCGTGAGTGAACTCGCCCTCGAGAGCCTGCGTCAGACACGCCCCTGGGTACTTGTCATTAGCATTCTCATGTTTATTGGTGCGGGATTCATGCTGCTGGCAGGCATTGGGATGCTCGTCGCCGGGGCCTTCGTTCCTGAAAGCCCGAGCGGACCCAAGGCTCCCATCGCCATGTCGTACTTGGGGTTGTTCTACCTGCCTCTCGCCGTCCTCTATGTTTTTCCCGCTTTCAAATTATCGAAATATGCCGGGAGCATTTCCCGTCTGGTGGCCAGTCGCTCGCTCTCCGATTTGGAACTTTCCCTGGGCCATCAAAAGTCGTTCTGGAAATTCTGCGGGATCGCCGCCTTGCTCATGATCGTCGTGTATGCCCTCGTTGCCGTGGCCATCGTGGTTGCCGGTGCCATGTCCGTCATGAAAGCGCACTGACCTTCTGAACCCTACTTCGGCGCCGAAATTCGATGCCCTTCGGCGCTTTCTTCTTTGCCCGCGATGGCTCATCGCGAAGCGACGATCCCTGTCGTGCCGGTCGATGCACAAGGGCGAGTCGTCGTCGCCTCGGGCGGTGACGTGCCCTTAGGGAAGAACACAATCCAAGCATCCAAGTACACTAGCGAGGAGGCCACGATTTCCAAGTTGGACGCTTTCTTCGTTTCGAGCGCGTGGCCAGCGAGCCCATGAGCGCGCGCCCAAGCGTGGCGCGGCGGAAGTCATTACGCACCGGACAACGAAGTCGATCCGCGCGCATCCGACGTCTACCCCGCACTCGGTGCCGCATGGAAAATGCAGGCCCAGTTGATCTTTCGCGACATCATCCCCGCCGTCAGACGAACCAACTCTGCGATCAGGCCGCCCAGCGCGTCTGCCGAATTGGTCGATCTGCCCCCGAAACGCTGTCCCTATCGCAACATTCCCTGACGATGTTATCGGTTCAGTCGTACAACTTGCAGTTCGCCCGATGTCGAGTGTTCCCAGGCAATCACGGGGACCCCTTCGGGGTCGATTGCGCCCATGCCACCTGACAATCTCGCGCTCAGGCGAGCCATTGCGGGCGGTGGTATTCTTGTCCAGCCATTGCGTGTTACGTCGAGAACTTCCACGTTTGGAGATGTGCCGAAGTACGCAAAGATATGATCGTTTCCCATACGTGCGAAAAAGATGACTCCATCCAGTTTGTCTTCCGAGATTTCCGGGCCGCAGGCGATCCAGGAGGTACCGTCGAATCGAAGGATTTGAACACGATAGCGCGGTAGGAAGCGATCGGCGAAACTCACCAATGCATACACGTTTGCCGAGCTGTCCAGTGCAATGGCCAGATCGGTGACTTGTTCGCTCTCAATGTTCAACGGAGAGCCGAGGGGCAACCACGATCCATTTCTCCAAACGCGGACCCTCGCATTGTTGGACGAATCCAAATATGCGAGGTACGGCGTGCCTTTTTGGTCGAGAGTAAGACTGCTCAAATGCACGTCGTTCTCGAGCACAGTCGCCGCGCCAAGCGAAGTCCAATCTTCGGACCCACGTGAAAGGGCCGTGGCAGCCACATGTCGGCTTCCGTCCGGCCACACGATGTCGCACGCGAGAAAGAGGATTCCATGTTCGTCTACGGCGAGCGCAACACCGCCGGTGCTGGCTATTGGAAAGTCGGGGACATTGGGATACCTAACACCGTCTCGCATGACGGCGATGTGGTTCCCTTTGGCCAAGTATGCATTCACGAAGGCGCCATCCTTGTCCACCACCGCGGCTCCGCGCCCGGCTTCCGTCGGGCCCAGCGAACCTCGTCCCATCCACGTGCTCGTCGGCCCCGCGATCTGATTCCGAACGAGGTCGAGGTAGCCTGCGCTATCGTTGTTTTTCACGGACAGGACGGTCACGACTTCGCCTGGTCCCGCCGCGATGACGGGTAGCTTGAAACCACCCGTATCGAGGGGCGTTCCTATGGGTAGCCAGAGCGGAGACGTCCAGCTCCAAGGAGGGCGGATCAACGCATTGCCTCGAAGATCGGTGATGTCCTTGAAGTTGACCGACATATTTGTCGGAAGAGGAATATTTGCCGTCGGCGTGACGGTTAGGGTCGTGCCGTCAGCCGAGAGGGAGATGGATGTCGCGACTGGAATGCCATTCGCCAATAGCGTGAGAGGAGTCGTGCCAAGCTTTACGGCTTCCGAGAATACGACTTGGATCGGTGTTCGCACCGATACATTGATTTCGCCGTCAGAAGGAGACAGAGACAGCACGCGCGGTAAGATCGTATCTGGGTCTGGAATCACACCCGTATCCGGGCCGCCGTCTGGGAGTGACCCGGGGGAGTAGTCGTCGGAGTCGCACGAAAGAACAAGCATGGTGCATACAAGAGGAGTTGCAGCAACCAGCGTTCTCATAAGGACCGTCATATTTGCGAGGAATGTACACCAAACTCCGGTGGCACCCAATGGGATCCGAGGCCGGACTTACGGCAGCTGCCGGAATGAAGTAGCGCTCGTCAGAACCATGAGGCGCTCTACCTCTGCGGGACATCGAGTTGCTACGCCGTCCACACCAACTCACTGATTCAATCGCACGACATCAACTTCGTAACTTCGTCTTGCCAGCCGATGATCGGAACGCCCGTAGGATCCATCGTCGCGCTCACGAGATCGTACGTAACCGTGGGCGAAGGCGAAAAAAACATCCGGCGCTCGTGATATCCAACGCGCGCAAAGCGTCATCCAAGGCGACATAAGCGAATAGATGACCGCCGCGCATGGGGGCAAACAGGAAAGGGAAGCCCTGTTTGCCAAGCTCGGGGCCATAGTTCGTCCATGCGGACCCTCCGAATCGACGGCTGAGAAACTGGCTTCGCGATAAGTAGAGGTTATTCACTTGAATGGTGGTGACGAACGGATTGTTCGTTGCATCTGTGGCGAGTGTAATCCCTCGGACTTCCTCGTCGGGCGCGTTCAGGCTGTTGCCCAGCTTTCGCCATTCGCCGCCGGACCACGTCCTTATCGACGACGACCGCGGGCCTGGAGGACGTGGCGCCGGGCGATGTTTCGAGAAGGCGAGCGCCGCGTTGACTTGTTCGCCGGGCAGGCGGCCAGCATCATCTTGCTTCCCGTCTTCGGAGGGGAAGGCACTGCCGATCGGGAGCCACTGTGGAAGGCTCCAACTCCACGGCGGCCGAATCAGCAGGAGTGCGGTTGATGCCAAAAGGGCATCTGTCGTTGCCCTCATTGGCCCGGCAAGTTTGAACGAAAATCCCTGGCTGTGGCGTGTGGTGCGGCCAGGTTTCTCGCGGCCGTATGCGCGGGGGAGAGCTCGTCCAAGTTACCGATTCAATCGCACGACATGTATGTTCGAAGCGGTGTCATTCCAGCCAATGATTGGGATCCCAGCAGGATCAATGGCGGCGCTCGGCTCAGGGCCTAAATCGGGCATCAAAGATGGTGAGGGCTGCTGTGTCCAGCCCGTGGCGGTTACGTCGAACGTGCGGAACGCGTCGTCGACAGCGATATAGGCGAACAGGTGGCCGCCGCGCATGGGGGAGAAGAGGAGAGATTTGCCTCGTTCGCCAATCTCGGGGCCACAATTGGTCCATGCGGATCCATCGAACCGACGGATGAGCAGTTGGCTTCGCGACAAGAAGATGTTGTCCAATTGGACCGCTACGAACGGCGTGTTCGTTGCGTCCGCGGTGACCTTAATTGACCTGACTTCTTCGTCGGATGCGTTTAGGGCGTTGCCGACGGCTCGCCATTGACCTGCAGACCAGCTGCGAACGAATCCATCCAGTGTCGTTCGGCCGTTTTCCGTTCGCTCAACGCGGTACGCCACATAAGGTGTTCCTCGAGAGTCCAGGGCTAGGGATTCCAGACGTACGCTCGTCGTCGTGGAGATGTCGTTGACGCTTGCGCGGAGCGGCGTCCAATTGTTTGTCTCTCCACGGGCGAGGGCTTTCACGACGACGTTCGAGCCATCGCTGCTGGTGGGCGCATCGTAGGCGAGAAATAAAATCCCACCTGCGTCGACAGCAAGGGAGAACCCCTCGGTCGCGGCAACCGGGAATGGTCCGCCAATCTGCTCCCATTCCTGCGAACGATATCGTTGCACAACCAGATTCCATGTACTCTCGTCGACGGTCGCAACGACGAGCGCGCCATCCTTATCGACGACGACCGCAGGCGTATGCGTCGTTCTGCCGGGCGAGCCGGGCAATCGTTGCCATGATCCACTGGGCTGGCCGATGCTGAATACCTGCGATGGGAGGGGTCCGTTGTCGTTCGAGTAGAGTACCGTCACGTTGACTTGCTCGCTCGGCCCTGCGCTCAGTCTGATGTTGTCTCCACCCTGTGACGGGAACGAGTTACCGAATTGGAGCCACTGAGGAACGCTCCAACTCCACGTCGGCCGAATCAGAGCATTGCCTCGCAAGTCCGAGATATCGCCGAAGTCTACCGACAGCTTGGTGGGGAGCGGAATTTCGGACGTGGGCGAAATGCTCATCACTTTTGCATCGGCCGAGAGCGTGCACGCGATCGGGATCTCCACGCCATTTGCCGACAGTGTGACCGGCTTCGTACCAAATTTGACCGCTTCGGAGAATGTCACACGAATCGGAGCCCGTGCGGACACGTCCGATTCCCCGTCGTCAGGTGTACGAAAGAGCACCCGAGGAGCAACCGTGTCGGGATCTGGAATGGTACCAACGTCCGTTCCAGCGTCGCTAGGTACGGAAGGGTTGTCGGGTGAGCTGCACGCGATCGGTGTGACAACCGATAGGAGGAGTCCCGTTATCGCCGAAAATACTGTCGTGGTTGCTCTCATGGACCCCAGCTAGTCTAAACGAAAAACCCCCGGCTGCACCGTGCGGTGCTGCCGAGGGTTTTCGCAGTCGTATGCTGGACGGAGAGACCTATCTCTCGATCAGTACGCGGCCGTCAGCGTGACTCCCGAGTAGGAGCTGTAGCCGTAGACCAAAATGTACCAGGTGCCCGCTTTGACCGCGCTGCCACTGAAGCTAACGCTCTCGTTGCGGGTGTAGCTCTCCGAGGCTTTGTCGTAGCTGCTGGTCGTGGGCGCTGCACCAAACTTCACGTAGAGATCCGCATCGCCGGAGCCACTGGATGAACCCGTCGTGGTGACCTTGAACGAGCTTCTGCCGGAGGGGACAGTGATCTTGTAAAGCTTGGACGACTTGCTTGCGCCGCTAATACCCGAGACCGGCGTGTTGTTGAAGATCTCCGTAGCGGTTGGCGGAGGAGTCGTGGCGCCGACGCCGACGGCCTCCCACGCCTTGTTCACGGCGTCGACCTCGGCCGAACCTGCCCCATACAGCTGCTGCGCGGCCTGCGCGGTGCCTGTCTTGGCCGCCGCGTAGTTGGTGCTCGACGTCCAGATGGTCGTGTTGGCCGTGAAGAAGATTTTGGCGGCCTTCTCGATGCCAATGCCGGGGACCTGGACGGTGGATTTGTCGCGCGGGTGCTTGCCGCCCACCGAGAGGAGGAAGAACGCGAGGTTCGGGACGCCCGAGGTGTAGTGCACGTCCTGGTTCGCGAAGTCCGGTGCCCAGTCGATGGAGCTGCCGTCCTTCTTCGGATCGTACATGTAACGGAGGCCATCGCCTGGCGTGCTGGGCGTCCAGACGTCGTCGCCGACGGTCCACGTCGTCTCGTTCTTCGGCGTGCCGCGGCCGTCGCGGACCCATTCGATGTAGGCGCCGAAGATGTCCGACGTCGCCTCGTTCAAGCCGCCCGACTGACCCGAGTAGGTCAGGTTGGAGGTGCGCTCGGTGACGGCGTGGGTCAACTCGTGACCGGTGACGTCGAGCGAGTTGGCGAGATTCGATGCCTGGACACCGTCGCCGTCGCCGTAGACCATCTGCGTTCCGTTCCAGAACGCATTGACGTAGTTGTTGCTGTAGTGGACGGAGCTAATCAGCTTGCCGCCCGTTCCGTCGAACGAGTCGCGACCGAAGTCGTTCTTGTAGACGTCGTAGACCGTGCCGAGGTGGTCGTAGTTGTTGTTCACGACGGCATCGGAATTGGCCGCTCCGCCCTCTGCACGCGCCAATGGGCCAGGGAGGCTGGTGCCGTGATTCAGATTGTGGACCTCGCGGTTCTTGGCCGTGTGGATGCGCGGATGGCGCGCGACCACCGAGCCGTCGACCGCGTTGACGAAGACGTCGTCGACAATCGGCGTGCCATTGGCCTCGGTGCCTTTGACCTGGGTCTTGTAAACCAGATCGAGGCGGTCGTCCTGCCGGTAGTAGAAGAGTTCCGGCGCGGCGCTTGCGGACAGATTGTTGACGTAAGAAGCTGCGAGGCCGCTGGCCTTCGCGACCGCCGCCTGCGCGGAGATTTTCGCGTCAGCCGGTGCCGAAAGGTCGGCGCGCGCACTGCCATTGGCGGCATACGCTACACCATTGTTCGTGTGAACGATCAGTTCACCGCCGATGACTTCGCGCCCATTCTTGAATTGCGTAAAGCGATAATGCACCCCGCCCTGGATGTCGGTCACTGCGGTCCTGAGGCGGAGTTGGTCCGCGCTGGCGCGGAAAGCTGGTGCCACTGCCGAGAGGACGTTCTGTACGTCGGCGGCGTTTCCGTTGCCCGACACCGCGGCGCCGAGATTGCCGGTGATGAAGTTCGGAACTCCACCAGGACCTCTATCCGCGACCGACGCGCTGGGGAGCGCGTCTAGGGCTGCCTGAATCTCTTGGCCAATTGCACCCTTATCTTGTTGCCCACTACCTTCCGTCCCCTCATCGCTGCGGTCCGAGGCCGAGCAAGCTGCTGCCAAGGCAACGACACCGAAGAGACCAATGAGACGAAACGTACGATCAAGTTTGAGACTACGCATGGAGCACCCCTTCCGTTTCCGTTCCGGTTGTGCGTGCCGGTGGTTGCACGCTGTCCAATGTGTGTCTCGGGATGAAAGTCGAGCGGGAGGTCAGTTTCGTCTGTGGGCTAGGGACGAAATTTGACTGGGGGGTTATCTACCCTCTCCCTGTCGGACATTTACCGCTCTTCCCCTTCACCAGCGCCGATACGCAACGCGAATCACAAGAAGTTGCTTGAAGAAGCGTTAAGGAATAGCGGGCGTAACAGTGCATTTCGTGTCGGTCAAGTTCTGAAATGATGAAGCGTACAATTCATCTATTCGTCCGACGAATCGATCGCTTGTGGGTGCAACATTCTTTGAATCCGACATCGAAATACCTGCGAGGACGGAATTCCCTCATTAAAAGAAAACTCCCTTTCAGCGCCGCAGGGCGTCATGAAAGGGAGTTTCTCCGTTTCCGGTTTGTTTCGGCGTGCGTTGACTAGTGGGAACTAGTTGTTCGCAGCGCCCGGCGTGACGTTCGGCGTCGCTTTCCAGTCGGAGGCGGCGTTGTTCGTGTCGGTGCCGTTGGGGAGGCGGCTCAGGGAGCGAGCCACCGTGTTGCTATCCTTCGCCGTGGTGCGCGCGCCTTCGACGAGGCTCACGTTGCCCACGCCGGGGAGCGGCGCCGTGGTGATGAGGCCACCGTAGGAGAGCGCATCGACCAGCGTCGTGGACGTGGCGATGGCAACGCCGTCGGGATTGCCGTTCTCGATCTGATTGTACAAGCCGTGGAAGGTGATCTTCTTCACGCCGGCGGGGACGGCGACGTCGGCGTCGCCCACGACGAGGTACTGGCCCGGGTTGAGCGTGCCCGCCGTCGAGAGGTCGACGATCGAGTAGAGGGTGTCGCCCGTGCTGCCCTCACCATCGACGAGATAGAGCTTGTGATCCGCGAGGTTGACCGGGAGGCCACCCACGTTGAGGATCTCGATGAATTCCTGGCGATCCGTCGAGCCAACCTCGTCGTACTCGACCTCGTTGATCACGAGGCGGCCTGGAGGCGGCGGCGCCTCGTACTTCGCGGTGAGGGTGACCGCGGAGTACGCGGAGTAGCCGTGCAGCATGATCCAGTACACGCCACCTTGCGTGCCCTCGACCTTGCATTCCTCGTTGTTGCCGGTCTTGTACGGACGGCAATCGTAGCGGTTCGACTTCGGCCAGATGCCGAATTTCGTGTAGAGGTCCGCATCACCCGAGTTGGGCGGTGAGCTGATCGAGATGGTCAAGTTCTGACCCGCCGGCACTTCGAGGCGGTAGTAGAGCTTGGACTGCGAGGCGCCGCTGATGTTCGTCACCGGCACGCCGTTGGTGAGCAGCGTCGACGGCGGCTCCTCCTCCGGGATGCCCACGCCGACGGCCTTCCACGCGTTGTCGACAGCGGCGACTTCGTCGGTGGAGTAGCCGAGTTCCGTCGCGGCCTGCACGGTCAGCGCCTTCGCCTGCTCGAAGTTCGTCGAGGGCTGGAAGAGCGTCGTGTTGGCGCGGTAGAAGACCTGCGCGGCCTTCTCGACGCCGATGCCCGTGACGACGAGCTGCGACTTGTTGCGCGGGTGCTTGCCGCCCACGGAGAGCAGGTAGAACGCGAGGTTCGAGATGCCCGAGCTGTAGTGAACGTCGACACCGCTCGTGTAATCCGGGTACCAGTCGAGCGAGTCGCCGTCCTTGGCCGGATCGTTCATGTAGCGGAGGGCGTCATTCGGGATGTTCGGCGTCCAGATGTCCTCGCCCACGAGCCACGTGTTGGCGCTGACGACCTTGCCGTCGCGGTACCACTCGACGACGTTTCCGAAGATGTCGGACATCGACTCGTTCAAGCCGCCCGACTCACCCGAGTAGATGAGGTTCGAGGTCTTCTCGGTGACCGCGTGGGTGAGCTCGTGCGCCGTGACGTCGAGCGAGTTGGCGAGGTTCGAGGCGTTCACGCCGTCGCCGTCGCCGTAGACCATCTGCGTGCTGTTCCAGAACGCGTTGACGTACTGGACACCGTAGTGGACGGTGCTGAGGAGTTTCGCGCCGTTGTTGTCGAACGAGTCGCGGTTGAAGAGTTCTTTGTACGCGTCCCAGGTGGTGCCGAGGCGGTCGTAGTTGTTGTTCACGACGACGTCGGAGTGGGGATCGCCACCCTCGACGCGAACGAGGGCGCCGGGCAGGGTCTGCGTGTTCTGGGCGTCGTGCAGCTCGCGGTTCTTCGCGGTGTAGACGTGCGGAACGCTGAGGAGAATGCGGCCGTCGGAGGCGTTGACGTACACCGAGTCGTTGATCGGCGTCTGGTCGGCCTTGGTGCCGGTCACCGTGACGTTGTAGACGAGGTCGAGCCGGTCCACGCCGCGGAGGTAGACGAGGTCCCCTTCCTTGGCGGTGGCGGCAACGTCCGTGATGGTCGGGTACTGCGCCTTGGCGATTTCGATGGCGCGATCGGCAGAGATTTTCGCCGTGGAGGGGGCATCGAGATCGTCACGGACCGTGCCGTTCGCGCTGTAGGCGACGCCGTTGCGGACGTGAACCGTCAAGTCGCCGCCGAGAACGGGGCGGCCGTTCTTCTGCTGCGTGAAGCGGAAGTGTTCGTCGCCCAGGCCATCCACCTGCGCGTTCTTGAAAGCAAGTTGGTCGACGTTGGCGCGGAAGATCGGCGCAATCGCCGCGACGACATTCTGAATGTCCGCCGCCGTGAGGCCGTTACCTTGCTTGGTCCCGAAGTTGCCAGTGATGATGCTGGGCACTCCGGTCGCGTCGACATTTTGAACCTGTGTATTCGGAATGGAATCCAGGGCCGCTTGAATATCTTCCCCAGACCGCCCCCCGGCGGGTTGCTTGCTACCCCCCTCGTCTTGCCCTTCAGACGTCTGGCAAGCAGTTGCTATGGCAACGATGGCAAAAAGACCTACGCCACGAAATATTCGACGAAAGTTGAGACTACTCAATGGAGCACCCCTTCCGCACGTGCGCGCAATGGCGCATGCGTATCAGAAACTCTTTTTTTGCCGATTCAGGGCGCAGGGGTGCCGTCCGAATCGAGTCGGTAGGAGTCGGTTGTTTCCGGCTTCCTATGACTCGCTTCGGCTACATGACGCGGGCTCCTTCTCCCGTGTCATGACAACTCCGCCTTCCACCCTCATCAACGCAACGCTAAGAACCGTCAAAACGTTAACATTAAGGAAAGATTAGCGCGTAGCACTTGGTTCTACGGTGCGTCAAGATGTGATTTCATGGACCGTTGAACTGAGTTGTGGGTCCGACAACGTTTGGTGCTGAAGCGCACTTCGAAGTCTTCGAAATCATATGTGATTAGGCGCAATATGGCGCTTGTGGTGAAATATTCTATTTAAAGGATTGCCGTTACTCTTCTAACCTAAGGCGAATTTTCCTCCACTCGAACCCTCCCGGACGAGCTCCAGGCAGCGGCGTTTGATGGCCACGAAGTCCGCCGAGGCGGCGATGTCGAGGGTGCGCGGCCTCTCGTAGGCGACGGGGAGGTCGGCCCGCACCTCGCTGGGGCGGCGGCTCAGAACGAGAATGCGGTCGGCGAGGAACATGGCCTCGTCGATGTCGTGCGTGACGAAGACGATGGTGAGCTTGCGCGCCTGCCAGATGGAGAGCACGAGCTCCTGCATCACCCGCCTCGTTTCGGCATCGAGGGCGCTGAACGGTTCGTCGAGCAGAAGGACTTTCGGCTCGTTGATCAAGGCCCGCGCGATCTCCACCCGCTGCTGCATGCCGCCGGAGAGCTGCGATGGGTAGCTCCGCTCGAAGCCGGAAAGGCCCATTTCGCCGAGGAGACGCGCGGCGGCGTCTTTTCGCTCGGGGGCGGGGATTCCGCGCATTTTCGGCCCGAAGGCGACGTTGTCGAGGGCCGTGCGCCATGGAAAGAGGGTGTGCTGCTGCGAGACCATGCCGCGGTCGGGGCCGGGCTCCTTCGAGGCGCGGCCGTCGACGAGGACCTCGCCGCGCTCCGGGCGGAGGTAGCCGGCGATGGCCTTGAGCAACGTGGACTTGCCGCAACCCGATGGGCCGACGATGCAAAAGAACTCACCTGGGGCGATGTCCAAGGTGAGGTCGTGCACGGCCTCGATGCGGCGTGCTCCGTCGCCGAAGGCCAGGGTGGCGTTTCGAAATTGGACGCGGGCGCCCTCGCTCATGTCGTTCCCTCGCTGGGGCGGTACCAAGGCATGAGCCACATGCCGAGTCGGTTGATGAGCGCACTGCTCACCATGCCGAAGACGCCGATGAAGAGCATTCCCACGACGATATCCGGGTAGCGCTGCAGGTTGTACGACTCCCAGGTGTAATACCCAATGCCGTATTGGCCGGCGATCATCTCCGCGGTGACCAGGCAAAGCCACGATGCACCCATGCCGAGGCGCAGGCCGGTGACGATGCTGGGCAATGCGCCGGGAAGGATGATTTCGCGCAGGACGCTCCACGTGTTGGCGCCGAGGCTGCGCGAGGCGAGAATGAGGCGCGGATCGAGGGCTTCGATGCCGTGGATCGTGTTCAAAACGATGGGGAAGAGCGCGCCGATGAAGGTGATGAACAGGATACTCCCCTCGGTGGTGGGGAACATGAGAATGGCCAGCGGAATCCAGGCGACGGCCGGAATGGGCCGCAAGGTCTCGATGGTGGGAAGGACGATGTCCTCGATGCGCTTGGACCGGCCGACGGCGACGCCCAGCGCAATGCCGAGGATGGTGGCCGCACCAAAGCCGCTGAAGACGCGCAGGATGCTATTTTTGAAGTGATGGAGCACCTTCGGCGATTGCAAGAAGGACCACGTGGCCTGCGCCACGTCGGTGGGGGCGGGCACGTTGCCGAAGTTGATGAAGCGCGCGTCCACGTGCCGCGAGGAGACGATTTGCCATAGGACGATGGCCGCGAGGACGGAGGCGACTCGGACGAGGTGGCGGCGGTTCATGATTTGCGCAGTCCGTCGAAAGAGACGACGGGGGCGTTGCCATGGCCGCGGGACCAGGTTTCGGCGTCCTTCTTGAGGAGGAAGGCGGCAATCTCGCTTCCGGAGCGCACGAAATAGGCGAAGTCTGCGAACAGCTTCGAGCCGGTGTTTCGGTCGTGCACGTAGAAGGCGCGCGTGGATTTGCCCCCCGCCGTGAGCTCGCCCAGCGCAGAGAGCGCCGCGCCGATGGTCGCGTAGGCCCGAACCTTGGGCTCGTCCTTGACCCAGATCTGAGCGACGAGCTTGGGCTCGGTGATGTCGACACCGGCGATGGGCAGCGGCGCGTAATTGCGAATGCGGGCGTCGTAATCGAGCCCCGACTCTTTGGCCGCCTGGCGGATGAAGCGGTCGACGACGAAGGCGTTCACGTCGACGTTCAAGTCCTTCTTCAACAGCGCCAGCGTCGCAACGGCGGTTTCCAGGCCTTTGCGGTATTCCGGTTTCAGCGTGTAATCGCGGGTCTGAAGGCCCAGCGGGCCTTGGAACATGTAAACGACTTCGGCATCGACGCCCGACACCTTTTGAACGAGCTCACTGTACTTCTCGGGTTCCTCGGTGAAGAGGCGATCGGCCTCCAGGGTCGCGCGCAAATAGCCCACGAGCACCTCGGGGTAGCGATCGGCGAACTCGTCGCGCGCCACCACGCCGACCGACGTGGGGACGTGGGCCGTGCCGCCCTCGTAGATCTTGCGGGCGTATTTGCGGAACTGAAACAGTTCGCCATAGGGCACGAAATCCGCGTGCGCGTCGATTTTGTGGCCGCGCAGGGCGGTGCCGCCGACCTCGGGGGCCTGCGAGACCAAGGTCACGTCTTTGTCGGGATCCCACCCCAGATCGCGGATGGCGCGCACCAAGGTGCCATGCGCCGACGAGCCAAAGGGGACGGAGATCTGCTTGCCTTTGAGCTCACTCAAGCTGGTCACGGGTGAGTCGGAGGGCACCAAAACGGCATTGCCGTTGCCATCCACGCTGCCGGCGATGATGGCGGTGTAGTAGCTGTGCTTCCCCAGCTTGCGGAAGGCGTCGGCATTGGCCACGGATGGGAAATCGCCCAGCAGTCCGATATCGATTTTGCCCGCGACCATGTCCGTGGTGATGGGCGGTCCAGAGGTGAAGCTCTTCCATTCTACTTCGTACTTGGCATTCGCGTAGCGGCCCGTTTTGGGGAGGTATTTGTCCAATAGGCCAAGCTCGCGCACGAGGATGCCTCCGGTGGCGCAGCTGATGGTGCTGTCCTGGACCCCGAACGAAATGCGAATGACCTCCTGCGGCTTTTCGCCCTCGCTGCGTTTGCAGCCGCCAAGCACGAAGAGCACCAGGACCAGAAGCAACCCGAGCGCGTGCCGCGCGGCCTTGCGCACCTCGGCGTCGGCGTCGTTGGCCAGGCGCGTGAGCGTGGGGGCGGCGCTGCGGGCCCGGAGTTCGCCCAGGGCCTGTGCGGCGGCCTTGCGAATGTCGGGTGTGTCGTCGTGGAGCAGTGCGATCAGCGCGCCGGAGGCCGCCGTGGCGCCGAGTTTGCCCAGGCTCGAAATGGCCTCTTTGCGCACCTGCCAATAGCGATCTTCCAGCGCCTCGAGCAAGGCCGGAATGCCCTGGCTGACCTTGGATCGGCCCAGGACGATGGCCGCCTCGCGGCGCACTTGCCAATCGTCGTCGCGGAGGACCTCGATGAAGTCCGGCACCAACGCCGGCGAATTGAAAAAGTCGAGCGCGCCGATGGCCACTTTGCGCACCGACGCTTCGGGATCGCGCAGCCGCTCGCGCAGAGCGGACACGGACTCCGGGCGGCGCAGGTACGCCAAGGTCACCACGGCCTCGCGGCGCACGCGCGGGGACTCGTCCGCCGTGGCACGCAGCAGAGGCTCGACGGCGCGCGGATCCCGATGCTCGCGCAGCGCGATGATCACGGCTTCGCGCACCTGCGCACTGGGGTGGGCCATGCCCGGAAGCAGCGCCGCGGCCCCCGCCTCGGTGCGAAATTCTCGCAGCGCGGTGAGGGCGGTCTCGCGCACCTTTTCGTCCTCGTCCTCCAGTGCGCTGACCAACGCAGGCACCGCGCGCGCATCGCCCAAGTCCTCCAGGCGTGCCACGGCAAGCGAGCGCACGGTGGGATCGGGATCGCGCACCTTGGCCACGAGGACCTCGAAGAGCTCTTCACCAGCCACCGCGTCGGAGGACGAGAGCCATTCGAGCTCGATGAGCGCGAGTTGGCGGATGCTCGCGTCGGGATCCGTCAATCGGGACAAGAAAGACGGCGCGAATTCCACAGCCATGATGCGTGCTCCTAACGCAAGAGAAACGGGATTTTGACGGTGATGGCGTCCTTGGGGCAGTCGATCTCGCAGGCCAGGCAGTACCAGCACTCGTCGTTTTTCATGTGCGCCTTGCCCGTGTTCGGGTCGACGGCGAGGCAATCGACGGGGCACGAATCGATGCAAATACGGCAGCCTTTGATGCACTTGCCGAGGTCCACCACGACGGGCACGTCGAGTCGCACGGACGTCTGCGCGCGTCCGACGTGCCGCGCTTGTTCCGACTTCACCTGCTCGCGGTTGTCGAGATTTCTCATGGCGAGGCGCTCTCCTGCGCGGGGATGCGAAGGCCGTGGTAGCCCTTCAATTCGTCATCGTTCATCGGCACCACGTACGGCGCGACGGGCCGCTCGATGACGGCCACGCGTCCGTTCTCGTCCTTGCGCAGATTCACGTGCACGAACCAGCGCTCGTTGTCGAGCTTCGGATAATCGAGCCGGTGGTGGTACAGGCCCCAGCGGCTCTCTTTTCGATGCAGCGAGGCGACGGCGGCCATTTCCGCGCAATCGCGGATGAATCCGCACTCGACCACGCGCATCAGTTCGTGCGGATTGGTCGCGCCCACCTCCCCGAGTTCGTCCTCGGCGCGGCGGAAATAGGTGAGGCCCAGATCCATGCGCGTCCCCGTTTTCGGAGGCTGCAGGTAGTCGTTCACCAGGCGACGCACCTTGTACTCGTATTGATGGTGCGGGATGCCGTTGGGCCTTTCGAGCGGCCCGAAGATGCGCGTGCGCTCGGCGGCCACCGCCTCTTCGTCGATGCGCGGTTCGTCGCTCCCGGCGATGCGCTCGAGTGCGTGTTCGGCGCAAATGCGCCCATAGGTCATCGCGCCCAAGAGGTAATTGTGCGGCACGCAGGCCATGTCGCCGGCTGCGTAAAGGCCCTCGACCGTGGTCTCTCCGCGCTCGTCGACCCAGACGCCCGACGCGCTATGGCCGCTGCACAGTCCAATCTCGGAAATGTGCATTTCCACCAGGTCTTCCCCGTACGTGTGCCCGCGGCCCGCGTGGAAGCGTCCGCGGCTCGGGCGCTCGGTGCGGTGGAGCACTTGTTCGATTTCGGTCAGCGTCTCCGGGGCGAGGTGATCCAATTTGAGGTAGACCGGGCCGTTCTCGGAGTGGAGCTCCTTGTAGAACTCCATCATCATTTGCCCGCTCCAATAGTCGCTCTGGATGAATCGATGCCCTTTGGCATTGACCGTGTGGCCACCGAGTGGGCCCGTGACGTAGGCGCACGCAGGGCCATTGTAGTCTTTGATGAGCGGGTTGATCTGGAAGCACTCGATGCCCGTCAACTCGGCGCCCGCGTGGTAGGCGAGGGAATATCCATCGCCGGCGTTGGATGGATTTTCGTAGGTGCCGTACAAATACCCCGATGCGGGTAGGCCCAGGCGGCCCGAGGCGCCGCAGCAGAGGATGACGGCCTTGGCCACGATGATTTCGAAGCGGCCATCGCGCACGTCGAAGCCCATGACCCCGGCGATGCGGCCTCCGTCGGTCAAAAGGCGGGTGGCCATCATGCGATTGATGATTTTGACCCCACTGCGCATGACCACACGGGTGAGGATCTTTTTCAGATCGTAGCCCTCGGGCATGGGGAGCACGTAGGCGCCTTTGTGGTGCACTTTTTTGACGTCGAATGCGCCGGATTCGGTCTTTTGGAATTTGACCCCCCATTTGTCGAGCTGCTCGATCATGGGGTAGCTGTTGACGGCGTATTCGAGAATGGCCCTCTGGTTCACGATGCCGTCGTTGGCCATCGTGATCTCTTTGACGTACTGCTCGGGCGTCGCAAAACCAGGGATGATGGCGTTGTTCAGGCCATCCATGCCAATGGCAATGGCACCGCTTCGCTTGATGTGCGCTTTTTCCAGAAGGACGACGCGGCCGCGGGGGAGCCGCTGTTGCGCGTGAATGGCCGCCGTGCAGCCTGCGCTGCCTCCTCCGACCACCACGATGTCGGCGTGCGTGACGTTTGCCTCCATCGACTCCGTCTCCATTCAATGTTCATTAAAATGAACATGATGTCTCTTATGATGGAGTTTTTCAGAGGTCAAGCCATGTTCCCGTTGGCCTCATTCGACCGCCGGAAAGCGCACACGCGGCGCGGAGGGAGTCAGCGAGTTCTTCGGCGACCGCTGGAAGCGTTTCCGTGGCCGTGATGAGCTTGAGGCAGGCGCTGCCCAACGTGGGGAGCCCTTCGCGCTTGCCGAGGATGCGCAGCCCCTCTCGGCCGTCGTCCTCGATGCGCACGGAGACGCCGAGCCCTGCGCGCGCCGCGGCGTGCAAGCCGGAGAGACCGGGGCACGTGTAGACGACGCGCCATGGAATGTGCCGCTCGTCGAGCGCTTCGATGGCGCGGTCGCGGAAGGTGCACGAGCCCTCGAACAGGATGAGCGGCCACGGTTCGCCGGCGGTGGGCGGAACGAATTCGCGTGCGGCAAGCCACACCAGGTCGACCCGGCGGACGACTGTGCCGGGCCTTGTTTTCGGCTCGTCGAACACCAAGGCGAGGTCGAGCAGGCCGTCATCGATCATGCCGGAAAGGTCGCGGCTGGCGGCCACGCGCGCCTCGACCCGCACCGAAGGATGCCGCCGCGCGAAGCTGCGCAGTGCGTGCGGGAAGCGTGTGTCGGCGAAGTCCTGAACGACGCCCACCCGCACCACGCCGCCGAGCACACCGTGCTGCATGGCAATAT